>CAZDNG010000004.1:193890-242008 GCA_964506835.1 uncultured Polyangiaceae bacterium | reverse complement strand
CTGTGCGCCGTAGTCGTCACGTCCCTTGCCGCTGGATCAGGTTGGTCTGCATAACTCCAAATTCTGCCGCGGAGCATGCCGGTTTTTTGCGGCGGGATCTACGGTGGCGGATGCGCGGATTTCGCGGGCGGTGGGCAGTTGTTTGGGCGGGTCTGCCTTTTTCGCGAATGGCCGTGGAAAGGCTGCGGAAGGAGGACGGGAGGGGGTGCAACTGGCGTCGTGGTCGCGTCGTGTGCAGTGATCGTGACAGTGGTTTGGCAGTCGGCGCTCGCGCGACCGAGCTCAAAAGGGTTCGAAGGACTCGGGGGTGGCGATCGCCGGTGCTGGTTCCAGGGCGCCATGTTTGCAGGCGTGAAAGGACTGCGGAACGGCCGGAGCGAACCTGGTCGTGCCGACCTCGACAAGAGCGGCATTGGCGCGATTGCTGGGCGTTCGGGACTTGAGCGTCGACGCTCGCGTGATGGTCGCCGTGTGTGGCACAGGGCGTGCGAGTGACGTGGCTCGATGCCGCAAGATCGTCCGCTTCTCGACCGGGTGAGGGACGCTCTTGCGGTGCGTCACTACAACCCACGAACGGCGGATACGTACGTGGCGTGGATCCGGAGATTCATCCTGTTTCACGACCGGAGGCATCCCGTGGGCATGGGTGCGAGGGAGGTGTCGGCATTTCTGTCGAGCCTCGCGACCGCCGATTCGGTGAGCGCGTCCACGCAGAATCAAGCTCTAGCGGCTCTGCTGTTTCTGTATTCGGAGGTGCTTCACCAGAAGCTCTCGTCTCTCTCGAACGTCATTCATGCGAAGCGGCCAGCGCGGTTGCCGGTGGTCATGACGAGTGAGGAAGTCGCGGCGGTCTTGTCGAAGCTCCAGGGTCCGTCGCGATTGATGGCGTCCTTGCTTTACGGTTCCGGGCTCCGCCTGCTCGAATGCGTGGGCCTCCGGATCAAGGACGTCGATTTTGGCGCGGGCCAGGTGTTGGTGCGTCGCGGCAAGGGGCAAAGGGACCGCGTGACCCTCCTACCACGGAGCTTGATCACTCCACTGGAAGCTCATTTGGTCGAAGTTCGTCGTCTCCACTACGGTGACCTCGAGCGAGGCGCGGGCCACGTGGAATTGCCGGATGGGCTACGAGCCAAGTATCCCAATGCTTCACGCGAGTGGCCTTGGCAGTGGGTATTCCCGGCGACTCGTACGTATCTTCATCCGGCAACCAACGAACGACGTCGACATCACTTGCACGAAACGGCGTTGCAGCGTGCGGTGCGTGTGGCCGTTCAAGCGGCGGGGATCAGCAAGCCGGTGAGCTGCCACACGTTCCGGCATTCCTTTGCGACGCATCTGCTCGAGTCTGGGTACGACGTGCGCACGATCCAGAAGCTGCTCGGTCATCGCGACCTGCGGACGACGATGATCTACACGCACGTGCTCAATCGAGGTCCGTTTGGAGTGAAAAGTCCGCTCGATTCGGTGCTCGAGCCGTAGACGAGCGTCCCGCCGCGTTTGTTCCCTCGCTCCGCGCCGTCCCGAGCAGCTGGCTGCCTCCATTTGCTCAGTTCGCGCCGTCCCGAGCAGCTGGCTGCCTCCGTTTGCTCGTCGTTAGCGCCCTCGAGCAGCTGGCTGCCTCCCATCGCTCACTTCGAGCGGCGCGGAGCAACTGGCTGCCTTCCGTCGCTCGATTCAAGCCGTTCGTGTGCAGTTCCCGCCTTGGCACACAACAGTGGCTCACCATTCGCAGAAATACCGAGATCTTCGTATAGGCACGAGATGTGCGTTGACGACGTCGATGGCACAGACCGGGGCGATAACGGAACGGGTTCGAGAGGGAAGCAGCGCGGGCGAGTGCGCGCTCGGCAGGGACGCGCGCGCTCGGCGGAAGCGCCGGTTCGTCCGGCGCGGGCTGCGCGATGGGTCGGGGTGGCTCGGACTACTCGCGGTGCCGGTGGCGGCGCTGGTGATCGGGTGCTCGAGCGACACGACGTCAACGGGACGTTCGAGCGGCGATTCGGGAGGAGCGACGAGCGGCTCGGGCGGTAGCGCGACGGGCGGTTCGGCGGGCAACGTTGGCACAGGTGGGACTCCGGGCGGCTCGGGAGGCCGTGGCGGCACCGGCGGCAGCATCGGCACCGGCGGCACCAGTGACGCGGGCATTCTCGACGGTTCGCTTCCAACCCACGATGGTCCGTACTCGTACTTCTATGCGAACCCGGTGAACTTCGGGCACGTGTATGGCGTTCCGGCGGGCACGACGACCTCGGTGGTGTTCGCCACCGGTAGCGATCCGCACAACATCGGCGCGCCGTTCACCTTCGACGCGAGCCGCGTCTACTACGGCGATGCGGTGTTTGTCGGAGCCAACTTGAAGACATCGTTGGTGGCGTTGCCGACGACCGGGAGTCATCGCATTCCGACGACACTCGTTTCGGACCTGCACACCGTGCAAGACATCACGGTCGATGACTCGTTCTTATACTTCGTCGACGTCGACGACGAGGTCGAGGGCGGCAACGTCCGATTTGCAACGTCGGTCGGGCGGGTGCCGCTCGCAGGCGGAAAGCCGACGATCTTGGCGACGGACACCGCCGTGTCCGGCGTCGCGTTGGCCGTCTTCGGCGGCTACGTTTACTGGACCGAATCGGGCACTGCGGCGAGCGGAGTGGTGCGCCGGGTACCAGCGACGGGCGGAGCAGCGGAAACCCTGGCGGCGGATCAACGGAACCCGGCGGCGATCGCAGTCAATTCGTCGGGGGTCTTCTGGATCGACCAGGGTGATCTCGGCGTGGACTGCGCGCCGACGAACGGCAGCGTGCAGTATCGTGCGGCTGACGCGGGGGACTCGACGACGGACGCCGGAACGACGGTCACGGTGGCGTCGAATCTCGCGGGCTCGGGTTCGCTCGTGCTGAACGACGGCAACGCGTACTGGACCACGACCGGACCCGAATGCAACGCTGCAGTCAGCACCACCGGAACGATCTGGAAGCTGCCGAACCCCTCGGCAACGGCAAGCAGCCTGGTCACGGACCTCATCGACCCCAGCAGTCTTTACGTCGATGCGACGCACGTGTTCTTCACGGTCGTCACCGATCCGGAGAATTACGTTCTCCGCGCCGCTGAACATTCGAAGTAGCTGCCCTCGTGCCCGCCGGTTCGGCCGCGCGAGCCCGGCGCTCTCGTGGTTCAGGGCGCAGCGCCGAACAACTCCGCGAGCACCTTCCCCGTCGGTGTGTTCTTCTTGGCGACGGTTTTCGGCGATCCCGCGGCGATGAGTTTGCCCCCGCGTTCCCCACCCTCTGGTCCGAGCTCGATGAGGTGATCGGCGCCGGCCATGACGATGGGGTGGTGTTCGATGACGACGAGGGTGTCGCCGCGGTCGACGAGACGGCCGAGGACGTGGACGAGCTTGGCGACGTCGGCGAGGTGTAAGCCGGTGGTGGGTTCGTCGAGGACGTAGAGGGTGCGTTCGTGGCGCGCGGTGGCGGTGAGCTCGGCGGCGAGTTTGAGGCGCTGGGCTTCGCCGCCGGAGAGGGTGTGGGAACCCTGCCCGAGCTTGATGTAGCCGGCGCCAAGGTCGACGAGGGTGCGAAGGGGGTTCGAGACCGTGGGGTGGTTCTTGAAAACGTCGGCGGCTTCTTCCGCGGTGAGCGCGAGGACGTCGCCGACGGAGAGACCGAGGTAGCGCACTTCGAGGGTGCGCGGTTCGAAGCGCTTGCCGTCGCAGGCAGGGCACTGCGAGACGACGTCGGGAAGAAAGCTCATCTCGTGGGTGATGACGCCCTGTCCGTCGCAGGCGGTGCAGCGGCCGCCGTGAGGCGTGTTGAACGAGAAGCGCGCCTTGTCGAAGCCGAGCACCTTGGCGTCGTTGGTGGACGCGTAGATGCCCCGGAGGGTGTCCCAGAGTCCGAGAAAGGTCGCGGGAGTCGAGCGCGGGGAACGGCCGATGGGCGACTGATCGACGGAGACGGCGCGAGCGAGCGTGGAGAAGCCGGTGAGCATCTTGTGCGGGCCGGGTGGGGCTTCGACGACGAGATCGAGCTTCTTGCGCAGGGCTGGCAAGAGGACTTGTCGGATGAGGGTGCTCTTGCCGGAACCGCTGACCCCCGCGACGACCACGAAGCGGCCGAGCGGAATCGACACGTCGACGGACTTCAGGTTGTTCGCGGTCGCGCCGGTGAGGACGAGCTCGGCGGCGTTCTTGTCGATGGCGAGCTGGGACCGATATTCGGGCGGCGCGGAGAGCGCGCGTCCCGTGGGCGAGTCCTTCATCGCCAGGACTTCGCGCGGCGTGCCCTCGGCGACGACCCTGCCGCCGTGCGATCCGCCGCCGGGGCCGAGGTCGATGAGATGATCGGCGGCGACGATGGTCTCGGCGTCGTGTTCGACCACCAGGACGGTCGAACCGATGTCGACCAGGCGACGCAGGTTGCCGAGCAAGCGACCGGTGTCGCGCGGATGGAGGCCGATCGTCGGTTCGTCGAGGACGTAGAGCGCGCCGGTGAGGCCCGCTCCGAGCTGCGCGGCGAGGCGCAACCGCTGCATTTCGCCGCCGGAGAGCGTGCGCGCCGCGCGATCGAGCGACAGGTAATCGAGACCGACCTCGACGAGGAATTCGAGGCGTCGCCGGAGCTCGGCGAGGGGCGCTTCGGCGATGCGCGCCTGGTCGCCCTTGGGCTTCCACTCCTTCATCTTGGCGAGCACGCCGCCGACCGAGCGCTGCACGATCTCGTGATAGCGCTGGCCGTGGAGCCGCACGCCGCGCGGGAGCGGCGCGAGCCGCGCGCCGTGGCAATCGGGGCAGAGTTCGCGTTCGGGTTCGGGCGCGTTCTTGCGACGCCGCGCGGTGCTCTCGATCGTGCCGTCGCCTTCGCAGGTCGGGCAGCGGCCTTGCGCGGTGTTGAACGAGAAAAATCGCGGGTCGAGCTCGGGTACCGAGAAGCCGCACACTGGGCACGCGCTGGTCGTCGAAAAACGTGCGCTCGAGCCGTCGGCGGCGACGAGCTTCACGGTGCCGCCGCCCCAGCGCACCGCTTCGCGAATGCGTGCTGCGTCGAGCGAGCTCGCCGGGACCAGCTCCGAGAACACGAGGTCGATGTCGTGCTCCTTCGTTTTCTTGAGCCGCGGCGGAGCGTCGGTCGCGACGACCGCGCCGTCACAGATCGCCGTCTTGACGCCGGCGCGCGACGCGGCGGTGAAGACGTCGAGGTACGTGCCCTTGCGCGCCTCGACGATCGGGGCGACCAGGGTCCGCTTGCCGCGCACGGAGAGCACCGCGGCGACGACCGCGTCTTCGCTCTGCGTCGCGATCGGCTCGTCGTGCGTCGGGCAATGCGGCACGCCCAATTTCGCGAACAAAAGCCGCAAATAGTGGGCTACTTCGGTGACCGTCGCGACGGTCGATTTCGCGCCGGCGCGCGTGGTGCGTTGCTCGAGCGCGATCGACGGCGGTACGCCGACCACGCTGTCCACGTCGGGCCGCGGCATCGTCGGCAAAAATTGCCGCGCGTACGGCGTCAAGGTCTCGAGGAAGCGCCGCTGCCCTTCGGCGAACACGACGTCGAACGCGAGCGTGCTCTTGCCGGAACCACTCGGACCGGTGACCACCGTGAGCGCGCCGTGCGGGATCACGACCGACACGTCGTGGAGGTTGTGCTCGTGCGCGCGCGTGACCGTGAGCGCGAGTCGGGCCTTTTTATTTTTGGGGGGCAAACTGCGCGACACAGACGGCAAAGAGATGTCGCGGAGCGCTCGCCCGGTGCGCGAATCGCTCGCCGCGACGTCGTCGGGAGTGCCTTCCGCGACGACCACACCCCCGTTTTTGCCGGCGTCGGGGCCCAGATCAATCACCCAATCGGCGTGGCGAATGACGGCGAGATCGTGATCGACCACGAGCACGCTGCCGCCGCCGTCGGCGATCACGTCGAGCGCGGCAAGGACGCGCTTCACTTCGTCGGCGTGGAGACCGGCACTCGGCTCGTCCAGAATGAGGAGCGACCCTTTGTGCTCGTCGCCGAGCGAGCGCGCCAATTTGAGCCGTTGCGCCTCGCCGCCGGACAGCGTCGAGAGCGGCTGTCCGAGGCGCAAGTACCCGAGCCCGAGCATCTGCAGCGGCCCGAGCGCGCGCTGCACGGCGGCCTCGTCGCGAAAGAGCTCCATCGCGTCGTCGACCGTCGATTCGAGGATGTCGAAGACGTTCTTGCCGCCGAGCTCGACGCTGAGCGTCTCGTCCTTGAAGCGCCGCCCGCGGCACACCGGACAGACGAGGCGCACGTCGGCGAGAAACTGCATCTCGACGGTCTCGTACCCTTCCCCGCCGCACGTCTCGCAGCGACCGCCTTCGACGTTGAACGAAAACGCCGACGCGCCGAGGCCGAGCGCGAGCGCGCGGGGCGCACCGGCGAACCGCTTGCGAACCGCGTCCCAGGCTTTCGTGTACGTCGCGGCGTTGCCGCGCGAGGTCCGGCCGAGCGGCGATTGATCGACGAGCGCGATGCGCTTCACGGCGTCGAGGCCGCCGATCTTGCGAACCGCGCCCGGCAGATCGACGTCTTTTTCGCCGAGCCGGCGCGCGAGCGTCCGATAGACGACGGTGTCGATGAGGGTGCTCTTGCCCGACCCGCTCGGGCCGCTGATCGCGCACACGACGCCGAGCGGGATCTTCACGCTCACGTCGCGGAGGTTGTTTTCCGTCGCGCCCTGCACGTCGAGAAACGACGTGGCCTTGCGCACCGGGCGCGCTTCCGAGCGCACCGCGGCGAGCGCGCGCGCCGTCGCGCCGTTTTTCTTGGCGACCGCGGCGACCGTGCCGTCGGCGACGATGTTGCCGCCCGCGGCGCCCGCACCAGGGCCGAGCTCCACGACGCGATCGGCGGCGCGGATCAGCGCCGGATCGTGCTCGATGACGAGCACCGAGTTGCCGTGCTCGCCGAGCTCCCGGACGATCTCCGCGAGCGGCTCGACGTCGGTCGGATGCAACCCGACGGTGGGCTCGTCGAGCACGAAGAGCGCGTTGTGGAGCGACGTACCGAGCGCGGCCGTCAGGGTCACGCGCTGCGCCTCGCCGCCGGAGAGCGTGCGCGCTTGCCGATCGAGCGTCAGATAGCCGAGCCCGACGCGTTCGAGATATTTCAGACGACTCGCGAGCTCGCGGCGCGCAATTTCGCCCTGCCCGGTCTTCAACGCGAGCGCGTTCAACCGCAGGAGCGCGTCCTTGATCTCGAGCGCGCGCCACGCCGCGATGTCGATGCCGTCCACGTGATACGCGAGCGCGTCCTTGCCGAGTCGCTTCCCGCCGCATTCGGGACACGGATCGTACGAGCGGTAGCGCGAGAGCAAGACGCGAACGTGCATCTTGTAGGTGCGCGTCTCGAGCCAGCGAAACCAGCCCATCACGCCGGGGAATTTGCCTTTCCCCCACGGCCCGTCGCCCTCGAGCACGAGCTTCTGCTCGGCCGCAGAGAGCTGGCTCCACGATTTATCCATCGGCACGCCGTGGCGTTTGCACAACTTGCTGAGCTCGTTCCGCTCCCACGTCGTGCTCTTGCCGGCCCAGGGACGGATCGCGCGCTTCTCGAGCGACAGATTCGGATCGGGAATGACGCGGTTGATGTCGACGCCGATGACGCGACCGAAACCGCGGCACGTCTTGCACGCGCCGACCGGCGAATCGTACGAAAAGAACGTCGCCTGCGGTTCGGCGAGTGGGCGCGCGCACTCGGGACACCCGAGCCCACGTCGGAGCAGGATCTCCGAGTGCAGGCCGTGCGTCGCGTCGCCGTTGGTCGCGCCGTTCGCATGAGCGTGCTTCGCGCCGTTCGGACGGTGAACGCGCGCGAGGCCGGCGCCGCGTTGCCACGCTTGCTCGATGCCCGCCGCGAATCGGCCGAGCTCGTCCGTCGTCAGGCGCAGGCGATCCACGACGACGTCGGCCGTCTTCGCCTTCGTCACGATCGACGGCTTCACCTCGTCGATGTCTTCTGCCCGATCGGACAGCCAGAGCCGCCGATAGCCGTCTCTCGCGAGCGATTCGCGCACCGCGAGATACGCCTCGGCGTTCTCGACCGCGACGCGATACGTGATGGCGACGGGCTCCGCGCCGAGCGCCGACTCCGCGCGGCTCGCGGCGGTCACCGGATCGAGCGCGATCGCTTCGAGCCCGTGCTCCGGACACGTCGCGACGCTCTCGCGCGCGAAGAGCGCGACCACGTACGGTTCGAGATCGGCCATCGTCGCGACCGTCGAACGCGAGCTCTTCACCGGCGCGCGTCGATCGACCGCGATGCCCGCCGGCACCGGCTCGAGCGAGTCCATCGGCGGCCGTTCGAGCCGTTCGAGAAATTGCCGCGCGTACGGGCTGAAGCTCTCGACGAATCGTCGCTGCCCCTCGGCGTACAGCGTGTCGAGCGCGAGGCTGCTCTTCCCCGAACCGCTCACGCCGGTGATCGCCACGACCTCGCCCGGTCGCAAGTCGAGATCCACCCCCTTCAAGTTGTGAGTGCGCGCGCCGCGGAGCTTCGTCTCGAGCATGGGCCGACGGGCTTAGCGCAATTTGGGAAAGGTGCCCGCCCTCATCGCCCACGGCGAGGGGCGAGTGGCGAGGACGCGACGCTCAGGGCGGCAACACCGGATTCGCGCACCCGATGAGGATCACCGTGAGCGCGCCGCTCGCGGTCAGGGCCCTGCACGATGCATCGCAAAGACGGACCGTCGTGGGGCTCTTCGGGTCGTCGAAGTACCAGCCGCCGGTGTTCGGATCGCACGCCCCCTTCGAGACTGGGTTCAAGATGGCGTCACCCGTCGAGTTCCCGCCGACGACCAGGACGTCTTCGTTGGGGCGCGGCGCGGCGCTCCCGAGATCGTACGCGCACGGCGGCGCCGGAGGCATGAACTGGTTGGCGATGGCCTGTATCGCCGCGAGCGCTGGGGCGCGGAGCGCGGACGGCGGTTCGAGCACGTTGGCCTTCTGGGTGCCTCCGGCTGCCGCGACGGCGTTCAAGTCGACCGCGCTCGAGACCGCGTTCGGAGCGCACGTGTTGGATGGAGCCGCGGTGGAGATGACGAATGTCTCGACGCCGCCCATCAGCCCGGCGGCGGCCGTCGCGACCGGAGGCGTGCCGCTACACACGTCGAGTTCCGTGCCGGTCATCAGCACGACGGCGTATTTCTTCGTCGGATTCTGCGCCGCGAGCTCGACCGTGACGTTCATGGCCCCCGCGAACGCCACACTGAGCGCCCCGTCCGTGGACGGCGCGTGCGCGCCCACCTCGCCGGTGATGTTGTCGAGCCTCGCCGGAACCGGGACCGGCGAGAGCTCGAGGTTCTGGTAGTCGCTGGCGAAGCACGACGAGGTCCGGCCGGGCCCCGCGTCGGTCGCCGGGGGATGCCCGAAAAAGTCGAGACCGATGTCCACGAGCGGCAGGGTCGGGTTCTGCGCGAAATCTTCGATCGCGCCGGTCATTCCGGACCATGGGGTCTCGTTCGTGTTCGGTGCTGCACAGCCCATCGCGAGCGACTGATCGACGACGAAGACGAGATCGAGCTCGGGCAGGGCGACGGTGTTGCTGCCGTTGATCACCCGGCAGGTGCCGGCGTCGACGTTGGGTAGTCCACCGGCGCTCGAAAAGCCGCCGACGGCGGGCGCTCCTCCGGGCCCCAATCCACCGAAACTCGTTCCACCGGCGAAACCGCCGAAGCCCGTCTCTGCCCCCACCGCGCCGGACCCGCCGAAGCTCGTGCCCCCAGACAAGCCGCCAGAACCGGCGAAGGTCGTGCTCGCGCCGCCGCCGGCTGTGCCGCCCGTCACGGGCGAGTCGCTCTGATTTCGCCTCTCGATCACGGTTCCGCCGCACGCGGCAACGGCCACGCACGCGCAGGTGGCCCCGACGAAGAGTTTTCTGAAAGGCATCGACGCTTGGGTCAGAACGGCGGCGCGGGGCCGACCGAGTCGTTGCACCCGATCTGGATCTGCACGGAGCCCCCGGCGCTCGCGGCCTTGCACGATGCGTCGCACAGGTCGATCTTCGTCGGGCTCTTCGGATCGTCCCAGTACCAGCCGCCCTCCGTCGGATCGCACGAGCCCTTCGTGACCTCGACGACCCCGTGTTGAACGCCGGACGCATCGTCATACGAGACCGTCACGGTTTCGTCGAAACGCGGCGCGTTGTTTCCGAGGTCGAAACTACACGTCCCCGGCCCCGAGAGGTGATCGACGATGGCGTCGATCGCCGCGACGGTCGCCGCGCGGAGCGACCCCAACGGATCGAGCACGTAGGGAGTGCCCGAGCCTCCGAGCGACGCGATCCCGGCCAGATCGGTCGATCCGGGAGGGGCGGTCGCATCGCAGGTGTTCGAGGGAGTCGGCGTGGTAATGACGAACGTCGGGACGCCGCCCATCGAGCCGGCGGCGGCCGTCGACGTCGGAGGCGTCCCGGCACACACATCTGGTTCGGTCCCGGTCACGAGCACGATCGCGTACTCGTTGAACGGATTTTGTGCCTTGAGCTCGAGCGTGGTGGTCATGACTCCGGCATACGCCGCGCTGAGCGCTCCATCGGTCGAGGGCCCGTGCGTTTCGAGTGCCGCGAAGAGGCCGCTGATGTTCCCTGGGGCGAGCGTGGGCGCCACGGCGAGCGGCTCGTAGCTGGTCGCGAAGCACGACGTCTGGCTGGACCCGGCGTCGCCTGCGACGAGCTGCCCGAAAAAATCGAGCCCCAGGGCGACGTCAGGCCGACTGGGATTTTTTGCGAAATCCTCGATGCCACCCGTCATCGCCAGCCACGGCGTGGGGTTCGTCGACGTGATGCACCCCATGGCGAGCGACTGATCGACGACGAAGATCAGGTCGACCTCGGTGAATTGGCTCTTGGAGCTGATCAAGACGCACTCGCCCCCATCCGGAATGCCCCCGCCCGAGCCCGCGAACCCGCCGGCGTTGGCCGCCCCACCGGGGCCGAAGCCGCCAATGGCCGTTCCGCCCGCGGTCCCGAAGAAACCGCCGGTCTCGCCAATGGGCCCAAAACCACCGGAGCTGACGGTTCCGCCGAGCAGACCCCCGCCGGGGTTCGTTCCACCCGCGTAGCCGCCGAAGCTCGTGGCTGCGCCGTAGCCCGCGGCGCCGCCCGTCGCGTCACCGTCGCCCACGCGCTGGAGCACGCGCCCGCCGCACGCAACGACGACCGTGCACGCGCACACGACGCCGATGCGAATCCCACTGCTCATGGCCAGGCGAGCATACCGCGGCTTCGGGATGGACGCCGCGCCCATCGCCCGTGACCGACTCGCCTTAGTTGGGCGCAGGCCCGGGCCAATCGACGCACCCGAGACGGAGCGACACACCACCTTCCGCGGCGCTCACGGCCTTGCACGACGGAGGACAGAGGTCGATCGTCGTGGGGTTTTTCGGGTCGTCGAAGTACCAACCACCGGTGTTCGGGTCGCACGTGCCCTTCGACACCTGGTCCACGATGTGGGAGCCGGACGAATCGGTGTAGTCGAACTCGACGGCTTGACCGGCGTGAAGCACCGGGCCGGGGCTGTAACTGCATCCGACCGGAGCGAGCAGATCGACGACGGTGTCGATCGCCGTGACCATCTGAGCGCGAAGCGGCGCCGACGGATCGAGCACGATGGCTTTGCCGGACCCGCCCTGAGCCGCGATCTCGTTCAAGTCGATCGAGCGCGGCGGCGAGTTCGGAACGCAGGCGCTCGATGGGGCCGCGGTGGAGATCACGAACGTCTCGATTCCGGAGTTCAACCCGTCCCCGGCGGTCGACGCGGGAGACGACACCGAATCGGAACAAATGTCGGGCTCCGTCCCGGTCACGAGCACCACCGCGTATTTTTTGCCCGGGTCGGGCAAGCCGGCTTCGAGCGTCAGCATCGCGCCCGCATAGGCCGCGCTGAGCGTCCCGTCGGTCGACGGATGGTGCGTTTCGAACGACGCGGTGAGGGCACCGTCGTTCACGGGCACCGATGCGAGCGGCACGTCGAAGGTTCGATAGTCGTTCACGAAGCACGACGACGTCGCACCGGGGCCCGCGTCGTCCATCGGGCGCCCGAACAGCGCGAGACCCATTTCGATGTACGGCCTGCTCGGAGCCTTCGCGAAATCTTCGATCCCGCCGGTCATGCCGAGCCACGGCGTGTCCATGTTCGGGAGCGCACACCCGAGGGGCAGCGACTGATCGACGACGAACAGGAGCTCGAGTTCGATGTAATCGCTTTCGAACTCGATGCCGGTGCAAAACCTGCGTCCGGGCTGCTCGGAAAACCGCCGGAGCCGATCGCTCCGCCCGGGCCGAACCCGCCGAAGCTCGTGCCCCCGCCGGCATTTCCGAATGCGCCGAAGCTCGTCGCACCGGCGCTGCCCGCCAACCCGCCGAAGCTCGTGCTCGCAGCGTAGCCGGCGGCGCCGCCGGTCGCATCGGCGTTGCCCACCTGCTGGGTCACTCGCCCGCCGCACGCGGCGACGGCAACGCACGCACACACGACGCCGATGCGAATCCCACCGGCCATCGCGAGCCAAGCGCACCGCGGCTTCGGGGTCGACGCTGCGTTCATCGCCCGTGACCTTAGGGAGCCAAGGCCCCGACCGCACCACCGCACGCGAAACGGATCGTCATGCCGTTCCCGACGCCCACGGCGTAGCAAGACGGAGTACAGAGGTCGATCGTCGTAGGGTCCTTCGGGTCGTCGAAGTACCAGCCACCGGTGCTCGGGTCGCACGCGCCCTTCGTCACTTGGTCCACGACGTGGGAGCCGGACGAATCGGTGTAGTCGACCTCGATGGCCTGAGCGGACTCGGGCGCCAGCGTCGCGCCCACCTTGTAACTGCACACCGGCTCGGCCATCTCGACGACGGTGTCGATCGCCGTGACCATCTGAGCGCGAAGCGGCGCCGACGGATCGAGCACGATGGCTTTGCCGGACCCGCCCTGAGCCGCGATCTCGTTCAAGTCGATCGAGCGCGGCGGCGAGTTCGGAACGCAGGCGCTCGATGGGGCCGCGGTGGAGATCACGAACGTCTCGATTCCGGAGTTCAACCCGTCCCCGGCGGTCGACGCGGGAGACGAGGCGGACATCGAACAGACGTCGGGCTCCGTCCCCGTCACGAGCACCACCGCGTACTTTTTGCCGGGGTCGGGCAAGCCGGCTTCGAGTGTCAGCATCGCGCCCGCATAGGCCGCGCTGAGGGTCCCGTCGGTCAACGGACGGTGCGTCTCGAGCGTGTTGACGATGCTACCGAGATTCGCGGCCACCACTGCGGGCGCCACGTCGAAGGTTCGATAGTCGTTCACGAAGCACGACGACGTCGCACCGGCGCCCGCGTCGGCCATCGGGCGCCCGAACAACGCGAGGCCCACGTCGATGTCCGGCCTGCTCGGAGCCTTCGCGAAATCTTCGATGCCGCCGGTCATGCCGAGCCACGGCGTGCCGTCCATGTTCGGCAGAGCACACCCGAGGGGGAGCGACTGATCGACGACGAACAAGAGCTCGAGCTCTGTGAAGCTTTCGTAGGTGGTGGCGATGCAAAATCCCCCATCCGGGGTGCTCGCAAAACCGCCGGTCGAGCTGAAAAAACCACCGATGCCCATCGCGCCGCCGGGGCCGAACCCGCCGAAGCCCGTGCCTGCGCCGGCATTTCCGAAGCCGCCGAAGCTCGTCGTCCCTGCGTTACCGGGGGAGCCGCCAAAGCTCGTCCCACAGGCGCTGCCCGCCAACCCGCCGAAGCTCGTGCTCGCAGCGTAGCCCGCGGCGCCGCCGGTCGCGTCGGCGTTGCCCACCTGCTGGATCACTCGCCCGCCGCACGCGGCGACGGCCACGCCCGCACACACCGCACAAACGAAGATTCCCCGACCCATCCCGCCGCGGAGCATACCTCGGCGCGGTAACTCCGCAATCGCCGGGCTGCGGGTCCCCCTAGCTTGCTTCTTCGGGACGTCGAAACGACGCGCAACGTCACGGACGCGTCGCGGCCATGCCCCGGGGAGCGAACTAGGATCGGACCATGGGATGGTTCACCCGCGCGCGATATTCGCTGCGCGACGCCCGGCGGCGGCGGCGATTCGACAAGGCCTGGAACGAGGGCGCGAGGACCGCAAAAGCCGGCCCGCATTCACTCGTCCTGGTGCTCGATCATCCGAAGCCGGGCCGCAATCCCGGCGCCGCGGTGCGAAGCGCGGACGTCTTCGGGGCGCGCGCGGTCTACATGATCGGCACGGACCACTTCGATCCGACACCCGCGATGGGCACGCTGAACAACGTCCCGGTACGACGGTTCGAGACGTTCACTTCGACGTTCGCTGAGCTCGCCCGTGAGGGGTACACGTTGCTCGCGCTCGAACCCGCCCCCGATTTCGACGCACCGCAATTTCTCCACCAGGTGTCGCTGCCCGTGAAGACCGCGTTCGTCGTCGGCAACGAGCGGCACGGCCTCAGCTTCGACCCCGCCGCGTTCCCGAACGTGGTGCGCGTCAGCATCGCGCATTACGGCGCGACGTCCTCGCTCAACGTGGCGACCGCCGCGAGCATCGCCATGTACGAATACGCACGCCAGCACGGTCGCCTTGGCTGACGCCGCGTGGCGACTCAGGGTCGGGCGGGCGTCGACGGAGCCGGCTTCGGCGTTGCCATGGCCATCATGATTCGTCCGATGGCGACCACGCCGCCGACCAAGATCGCGCCGCCCACGAGCGTCATCGCCATCCAGAGGAACGGATTGGGGTTCGGGAGCTGAACCGCGATGCCGGTGACGGTGAGGTACATGAAGGCGTAGTTGTTGAAGAGGATCGGCACCATCTCGCCGAACGCGACGATCGCGTACACGAGCGCGAGGATGTACACGAGCCGTCCGAGGTCGGCGCCGATGAGCGGCGCCAGCGCCGTGATGATCGGCGTGGCGAGCAAGATGAGCCCGATGCCGAACGCACCGCCGACGAGGATATGCGGCGCCTTTTTCACGTCCATATGCGCTTCGAAGAAGAAGATCATCGCGATGAACGCCGGCCACGCAGGAAGGTGCAACTTGCCGGTGACGATCTCGAACGCCGCGATGAGCACCAAGAGATACAAACCAAAAATGAGTCGTTGCTTGTCGAACTTCATGTGAATCGCCCCTCTGCAGTGAGTCGCTCTCCTCGTGTCACATCCCGTGCGAGCGGACGCAAGTGATTCGGCGCCATCGCACGCCGCGTTACCAACGACCGCAAGCGTCAAATTGACCGAAAGCCCCGCGCGCGTTCGACCGGCGTTCAATTTGACGTTGGAGGTTTGCGAGAGCTCACCGGGGTGCGTTCGCCGACACCGCGCGAAATGAGGCCGGGCATTTCGTTTCGGGGGGACCCGCGAAACCTCGGAGCCGATTCCCACGTCGCCCGGAGTGGCACACGCGTTGCTCCATCTCCGGTGCGGCAGGACGCGACGGTGAAGGCTCCGCGGACCGGCCCGCAAGATCACGAGGAACCATGAACAACAACACTCCCGTACTCTGGATAATTTTAGGCCTCGCGGTGCTCGCGATCGTCGTCATCGCTGCCATAGCGATGCGACGCCGCGCGCAACTGCAAAGGGCGGGGCTCAGAGAGCGCTTCGGGCCCGAATACGAACGAGCCGTCGGTGAATACGGCAGCGAGGCGCGCGCGGAACACGAGCTCGCGAAGCGTGCCCGGCGTGTCGAAAAATTTCACTTTCGCGATCTGACCGCCGCAGAGCGCACGCGCTTCGACGCGGCGTGGAGCGCCCTCCAAGCACAGTTCGTCGATGACCCAGTCCGCGCAACGGCTGGGGCAAATCAGCTCATCACCGAGGTGATGCGGGCGCGCGGCTACCCCATCGAGGACTTCGATACCCGCGCCGCCGATCTCTCGGTCGATCACCCCGCGGTCGTGCAGCACTACCGCGCGGCGCGTGCCCTCGCTCAGTCGAGCGGCAACGGAATGGGAAGCACCGAAGATCTCCGGCAAGCGATCGTGCACTACCGCGCGTTGTTCGCGGAGTTGCTCCAAAACCTGGAGCCTTCGACGCACGCCCTCCGCCAAGCGCACGGGTAGCGCTGCCGGAGAACTCCGTCGCTCGGCATGCGTGACGGCTTTGCTCGCGATCCGCGAGGGGAGCCGTTCACGCGGCCGGCGCTTTGGCACCTCCGCGGCGAACGAGTTCGACGACCTCGAGCAAGGTGCCGCGATCGACGAGCGCGAGCAGCGCGACGAACGTCACCGCGGACACGAGGACCGCGAGCACCAAGGTAAACCAGCCGGTCACCAGCGGCGCGAAGACGAAGCGCGCCGCGAGTCCCTCCACGGTCGCCGCGAGCGCCGAGCTCCAGCAGCGGCGGAGGACGCGCGCCGTCGGGAACGTGCGTCCGGTGAGCCAAATCACCATGGCGTTACCACCCACGGTTTGACTCACGAACCCCAAAGCGAACCCCACGATACCCCAGCGCGCCGTGGCCAGCGGAACAGCAACGCACCCCACTCCCGTCCAGAGGATCGCCATTTTCAAGAAAACCTTGGGCCTGCCGATCGCGTCGAAAGCTGCCGCGACGAGCGGCGAGAGAAAGCCGATGCCGAGCGCCGCCGAAAAAATGTAAAGAAGCACCAGCGCGTCGGTCCACTTCGGATACGCGATGTGGATGATCTGCGGACCGAGCCCGAGAACGATCGCGACGAACACGAACGTGCCGGCGGCGCACACCTGGACAGACCGACCCAGCGCGTTGCCGAGCGCTTTCGGATTGGTCTGCAATCGAGAATAGAGAGGGAAACCCACTCGGCTCATCGCGTCCACGAGCTTGAGCGGCGTGTTTGCGAGGTTCCGCGACCATCCGAGTAGCCCGACGGCGCGGACGCCGAGTACATGACCCGCGTACACCGGGACCAAAGCATTGAGGACGAAGGCCACCAGATTTTTCATCTGGTAGGTAATGCCGAACCGCACGATCGGACGGAGCGCGGCCCAGTCGAACGCTCGCACTGGACGAAAAGGTCTCAGTACATATGCGAGCAGAACGCCGGAGAACGCACGGACCAAGACGCCCGCGACGAGCGCCCACACATGGTATCCGAGGAGCGCTAGCGGAACGGCTGCGAAGTAAAATACGAGCTGATTGCTCACTTCGAGGGCCGACAGGCGCCCGAACTGGAGCTCTCGTTCCATCAACAGGCTCGGCACCGTGCGAGCGGCAGTAAGAAGCAACTCGAGCGACAAGGCACGCAAGAGCCACTCGGAACCGTCGGGTAAGTCCGTCCAAATGCGATGCGACAGCGGTGAGACGATCCAAACGGTGACGATCACCGCCGCGGAAATCGTGAGCTGCAACCAGAGCGCACTCGAAAGCAGCCGAACCGAAGGCTTTTCGTGTTGTTGCACGAGCCGAGCCGCGAGCCCTGCATCGCCGAAATAGACGAAGAACATCAACGCGAACTGGGAGATCGAGAACACGCCGAAGTCGCGTGGATCCAAAATGCGCGCGAGCACCAGATTGCCCGCAAACACCAGAAACTGCAGAGTGAGCGCCCGCGCGACCAACGCGACGGCACCCGAAACCGCTTTGTGGCGGAGCGAGGCGTGGTCGATCGCAGGGTCCGGAGGTGCTGCGCCGCTCGTCATCTTGGCAGGGAGCGGCCGGCGCGAGGGGTCATGCGTAAAACGTCCGGTCTATGCCGGAAAAAGTGCCACGCCGCAACGGCTCCGCACCCAATAGCGGGGCTTACGGGCCCTTCCCCAACCGTGCCCGTGGACGTAGATGCACGGCCCACGGCGAGGAGTAAGCTCCGCGCATGGGGAAATCGTCGGTAGCTTCCGCATTGCTCTCCGCCTCTCTCGTCGTTTCGACCGTCGCGTTCGCCACGGCCTTCGCCTACAAGCCGGGCTCCGAGACGTGGACCGACCCCGCGGGAGTCGCCGGCGCCCAGCACAAGGACCTGGTCACCACCGCGGACTACTACGGCCTGCAGGTATTCCAGCTCCACCAATTCGACAAGCGCGCTTGTCTCATCGAGATGGACGAATCGACGTTCGCGACGCGCGACGTCGGTCGCCTCGACCCGCTGAAAATCTGCGAGCCCACCGGCGGCGACATCTGGAAAACCGCAGACGTCGGCTCCGGCAAGTACGTCACCGCCATCGCGGTCTGCACCGGGAAAGACAAGGACGACAAACACCTCTTCGGGCTCGAGCTCTGGAGCGCGAGCCTTCACGACGACGGCGCGCTCAAGGCGTCCGCGAAATCGACGAAGCTCGAATTCCCCGAGTGCAAGAAGTGGCAGCCGAAGCAAGCGTGCCCAACCGGCTCCGTCGCGACGGGCATCCGCGGTTACTTCGACGACCCGAACCAAGGCCTCGACGGCATCGCCCTCCGCTGCAACGCGCTCGAGCCTCGCGGCAAATAAGTCGTCGCGCGCCGCACCGTTTTTCGCCCGCACCCGCGCCACGGAGCGAGCCGTCACCGTTTTCCGAAACCCGCGGCCTTCGTCAGCTCGTCGCGCAACGTGGCGAAGCTCGCGAGCTGCGCGACGGTTTTCCGCGTGAGCAGCACGACGTTGCGTTCGACGCCGGTGAGCTCGCGGTAGCTCTCTCTCGAAAACCCCATTTCGAGCACGAGGCCGAGCGGCGCGAGGCCGTCACCGAAGCCCGCTTTTGCCATTTGGGCGACCGCACCGAACGACTCGACCGGCACGAGCCGTCCTCCGAGAAGGTCCGGATGGTGCTGCTTCAAGAGCGGCTCGATGGCGCGAAACGTCGCTGACGTGGGCTCGATCGAGATGAGGGGACGCCGCCGATCGGCGCGCGGACCGAGCCCGGCGTGGACGAGCACCATGGGCTCGGTGACGACCGGGTGCTGGATCAGATCCTTCGCGGCGGGCGGTGCCGTACATAAACCGACGTGATAGCGCCCGAGCCGCACGCTCTCGACGACCAGGACGCTGCGATGCGCGTGCAAGTCGACGCGAAGCCCCGGCAGCGCCGCGAGCGCGCGACGGACGACGCTTGGGCCCCACGACGACGCAATGGAGTCGGCGAGCGCGAGCGACAAGCTCGACAAGGTCGGGCCTTCGACCGGTGACGTCAGCGCGCGGAGCTCCGCAACGAGCGGGCGCGCGCGCTGCAAGAAGTCGAGCCCGCGCGCCGTCAGCCGCACTCGGCGCCCGTCCGGCTCGATGAGTCGAAACCCGACCGCGTCTTCGAGTGTCTTCAGTCGCTTGCTCACCGCCGACTGCGTGAGCCGGAGCCGAGTCGACGCTTCGCTCATGGTGCCGAACTGGTCGAGAGCGGCGAGGGCTTCGATACTCTCCAACATATTCCAATCGGGACTTTATTCTATGAATCCTATTCGCTTATTTCTTTTGTTGGAGGGGACCATGTTGAGGCCATGGACACCCTCGAATCCACGCCGAAAATGGCAGAATCCGTGTACGAAACCCTCGCGAAGAACCTCGACGTCGTTCGGCGCCGATTGAATCGTCCGCTCACCTTGGCCGAGAAGGTGCTCTTCGGTCACCTCGACGATCCGTCGACTCAGGAGCTCTCGCCCGGCAAGAGCACGCTCGCGCTTCGCGTCGATCGCGTCGTGTTCCAGGACGTGCTCGGACAATCCGGGCTCCTTCAATTCATGCAAACCGGTCGCGACCGCGTGGCGGTTCCGACGACCATCCACTGCGACCACCTGATCCAGGCGCGCACCGACGGCCTGTCGGATCTGCGCGCGTCGGTGAACGAGAACGACGAGGTCTACGGCTTTCTCCGCGCCGCCGCGGCGAAGTACGGCGCGGGGTTCTGGGGGCCCGGCGCGGGGATCATTCACCAGGTCGTGCTCGAGAATTACGCCTTCCCGGGCACGTTGCTCATCGGAACCGACTCGCATACGCCGAACGCCGGTGGTCTCGGCGCGTGCGCGGTCGGGGTCGGCGGCGCCGATGCCGTCGAAGCAATCGCCGGGCTGCCGTGGGAACTCCTCTATCCGCGACGCATCGCCGTTTATCTCACCGGGGAGCTCGGCGGCTGGACCGCACCGAAGGACGTGATTCTCTTCGTCGCAGGCGCGCTCGGCGTCGCGGGCGGCACCAACGCGATCGTCGAGTACATCGGACCCGGCGCGCGCACGCTGAGCGCCACCGGCAAGGCGACGATCGCGAACATGGGCGCCGAGCTCGGCGCGACCACGTCGATGTTCCCCGCCGACGGGCACATGCTCCGGTATCTCGACGCGACGGGGCGCGGCGAGCTCCGGGCGATCGTCGCGACGCACCTCGACCTCCTCGCACCGGACCCCGAAGTGGAAGCCGACCCTGACCGGCACTACGACCGTGTGCTCCGTCTCGATCTGAGCACCCTCGAACCCCACGTCACCGGGCCGCACTCGCCCGACCGCGCGCGCCCCATTTCCGAGCTCGCCGCCGAAATGCGAGCGCCGGGAAACGACTTCCCGGACGTCATTTCGAGCGCGCTCATCGGGAGCTGCACCAATTCGTCGTACGAAGATCTGAGCCGCGCCGCCGACGTCGCAAAGCAAGCCCGAACGCACGGCGTTCACGCCGCGACACAGCTCCTGGTCACCCCCGGATCGGAGCGCGTGCGAAAGACCGTCGAGCGCGACGGCCAACTCACGGCGCTTTCCGAGGTCGGCGCGGTGATCCTCGCGAACGCGTGCGGCCCGTGCATCGGGCAATGGAAGCGCGACGCGCCGGACGCGCCGAACACGATCGTCACGTCGTTCAATCGCAACTTTCCGGGACGAAACGACGGACGCGCAGCGACGATGAACTTCATCGCGAGCCCGGAGATCGTGACCGCGCTGTCGCTCGCCGGACGGCTCTCGTTCAATCCGCTGGTCGACACGCTCGTCGGTCAGGACGGCGCGCCGTTTCGGCTCGAACCACCCGCAAAGGCGCCCGAAGTGCCCGCACGCGGATTCGAATCGGGTCGCGAACGCTACGTCGCGCCGCCCGCCGACGGCCGTGACATCGCGCTCCCGTTCAACTCAAGGAGCGAACGCTTGCAGCCGCTCGAGCCCTGGCCCGCCTGGGACGGCCGCGATCTCGTCGACCTTCCCGTCCTCATGAAGACGCGCGGCAAGACCACGACGGATCACATCTCGCCCGCCGGGCCGTGGCTTCGTTTTCGCGGACATCTCGAGCGCTTCAGCGACAATCTGCTCTCCGGCGCGACGAACGCGTTCACCGGACAGATCGGCAAGGGCGACGAGGGCAGTGCCATCGCGGACATCGCCCGCGAGTACCGGAGCCGTGGCCAAAAGTGGGTGATCGTCGGCGACGCAAACTACGGCGAAGGCAGCAGCCGCGAACACGCCGCGCTCTCGCCGCGCCTCTTGAACGGCGCAGCCGTCATCGCGCGGAGCTTCGCGCGCATTCACGAGACGAACCTGAAGAAGCAAGGGCTGCTCGCCCTCACGTTCACCGACCCCGCCGACTACGAGCGCATTCACGAAGGCGATCGACTGAGCCTCGTCGGGCTCGCCGCCCTCGCGCCCGACGCCCCGGTGCGCTGCATCGTCCGACACCGCGACGGCACTCGCGAGACGCTCGCGCTCCGGCACTCGTACACCGTAAAGCAGCTCGCGTGGTTCCGCGCGGGTTCGGCGCTCAATCTGTGCCGAACCGCGGGTGATCGCGAAAGGTAGAGCGAGAGCGAAGGCTGAAGGGAAAGGGGAAAAAGCGAGAAAGAGAGGGGAAGAGAGGATTGGCACGCGGCCGACGCGGCGCACGGTGTGGGGACGCGCCTCGACTGCGCGACGCTCCGAGCGGCGGGCGCCGTCCGTGAAATTCTCGTCACCGCCCGCGCCTTCGAGGGCGCCCCCAAATAAAATTCGTCCAACATCGAGAACGGGCGCTCGTGCACGTACGTGCACAATCGGCTCGGCACTCGAGTCGTGACGTGCACGGATGCGACTCGGCGACGTGCACGCGATGAAATCAGCGCTGCGGGGAAAGTGACCCCGATCTTCGTTTCCTAACGACCCTGCGCCCGATCGACGAGACGACGCGAGTCGCTTTCGCGGCCACTCTTCGCCGGCAGCTTCGAACTCGGGCCCGCGATTCCTGCGCGGCTTCGCGCTCGACCTGGCCGACGCGGACATTTCTGGCCACCCGAGTTGCCACATACCTGACGCGACGAAAATGACATCGTCTGTCGCGGCGTCGGCGAAAGCGACGTCGCGCTCGCCGCTGGCTCGAGCGGCACCCTTATTGCTCGGTGCGCGCCGCGACGGACTCGTTCGTGTCCATTCATTCGGGGAGATCCAAATGCGCTCGAAAATTACATCTGCCTTCGTTGCCTCGACGGCGCTTGCCTTCGTCGTCTTCACTCCGACTCCGAGCTTCGCGAACACGTCGATCTTCGGCGCGAACGTCGGCGCGGTGCATTCGAACGACGGCACGAGCTGGTGCATCCCCACGTTGACCGCGAACGGCGCGACGAGCTCGCTTCAGTTCGCTCCGTCCGATTCGACTCAAGCAAAGACGAACAACTACGTCGACACGTTCGCGCGTCAAAAGGTGCGCGTGCTCTGCAAACCCCTGTTCGGTTCGTCGACCATCGTCACGAGCGCGTCGTGGTCCACCAACGCCGGCGGCGACACCAGCTCCGCCACGTGTCCCGGGGGCACTACGCCGACGATGGCGCAATGCGAGATCGACGGACAGATCGACGGCGGCCAAACGACGACCCTGCCATTCGTGTATCAGGGCAGCGCGTGCGGTACCGGCGTCTCGAGCATCAGCACCACGAGCTCGATCTTGGGCGAGTTGCTCTATTCGAAGCCGAACAATCCACCCACGAACCCGCAAACCGACGACCAGGGATTCCCGGACTACGTCAGTCTACCGGGTTATCCGATCCCCTCGCCGCTCGCCCACGGTCCCAACAGCGGCGACAACAGTCCGTTCATCGCCGGCGCGGACATCGGCGGGATGTTTCTCGCGGGCGACACCATGAACTACTTCTTCGGGGACTCCTTCAACAACTCCAACGGAGCGGTTTGGTCGCATGGCGCACTCGCCAAGACGACCAATCTGGATCCGACGGCGATGGTCCAGAGCACCAGCGGATTGCAGAGCTGGGAGATCGGTCCCTTCGGAGGGCCGGGCATCGGTGCGACGTCGATGTTTTCGCCGCAGTCCGGCGAGTTCACCACGATTCCCGGCGCCGGCTTCGGCGTCACCGACTCTTCGGGCAATGGGTGGCGGTTCCTGTGGTTCTTTTCCGTCACGAGCTTCGGCAATCCCGGATCCTTCACGACGCGGCACGCTTCGCTCGCGTACACGGAGAACACGACGCTCGCCACCAACGTGACCTGGACGCGCGGCGACGCGAATCTCTCCGCGCCGACCGCTCCAGTGTGGCCTTCGATCAGCAACTTCTCGCCGGGCGCCGTCTGGTACGACCGATTCAACCGCATGATCTACTTCTTCGGCATTCGGCCGCAGCTGCTCGCGACGGTGTGGGGCACGAATCAGTATCCGTTCAGCGGCGTGCGCCTCGCGCGCGTGCCGAGCACGCCGACGTCGATCCTGAACCCCGCGAAGTATCAATACTGGACCGGCTCGGCGTGGGTGAGCGACCCGGGGAACTACTCCGTCGCCACTCCGCAAACGCCCCCTGGATCCGGTGGCGTGTATGGCACGGCCGCGGACATCATTCCCTCGGTCGTCGACCCGCGGAGCGAGATGTCCGTCGCGTACGACGCGGAGGCCGGCTCGTTCATCATGATGTTCGTGAACATGGTCGACGGCGGGATCCGGCTCTATCAGTCCACCGCCGTCACCGGGCCGTGGAGCGAAGTCCTCTTCGACACCTTCTCGCTCCCGAATACGCTCGACGGCGGGTCGACGCAATCGGGTGGCCAGAAGACCTACGCGCCGTTCACGAACGACCAGCTCCTCGTCAACGGCGGCAGAGACGTGTACTACACGCTCTCCGAGTTCACTCCGGTCTACAACGTCGGGCTTTGGCACTACGCGATCACCGCGTCGTCGCCGTCGGCGATGTGCAATTGAGTTTCGGCGCGCGGGCAGGCGCGAGAGCTAGGGCGAGAGGCGAGAGCTAGGGCGAGAGCGGCGAGAGCGAGAGCGAGAGCGAGAGCGGGGGGGACGGTGACGATTCGGAATACTTCGATGCATCGAAGTATCGCGGACCGGAGCGACGAGGGGGCTTCTCCGGGCGCGCTCTCCGCCCCCTCGAGCCTGCCGCGTGACACCTTTTCTTGCGCGCGACGTCGATTCGCTTGCGCGGCGGCGGGAGATGAGGCTGATTCCCGCCCGTGATTCGCCTCGACTCGGTCAGCAAGCGCCACGGGCGGCAAATTTTGTTTCTCGAGGCGTCGGCGGCGATCGAGCGCGGTGAGAAAGTCGGGCTCGTGGGACCGAACGGCGCGGGCAAGACGACCGTGTTCCGATTGGTCACGAAGGAAGAGGAGCCGGACGGCGGACAGATCGCCGTCGATCGCGGCGTGGCGATCGGATACTTCAGCCAGGACGTCGGCGAGATGCGCGGCAAGAGCGTCGTCGCCGAGACCATGGACGGCGCGGGCCCGGTGTCGGCCATCGCCGCCGAGCTCGCGGAGCTGGAGCACGCGCTCGCCGATCCGGCGCGCGCCGACGAGCTCGACGACCTGGTGACACGCTTCGGCGATCTCCAGACGCGCTACGAAGAGCTCGGCGGGTACGCCCTCGACGCGCGCGCGCGTGAAATCCTCGCGGGGCTCGGGTTCGCGGCGGAGACCATGGACGGCGACGTGGGTGCGCTCTCGGGCGGCTGGAAGATGCGCGTCGCGCTCGCGAAGATCCTCCTGCTCCGCCCGGATGCGCTGCTGCTCGACGAACCGACGAACCATCTCGACATCGAGTCGATCCTCTGGCTCGAGGAATATCTGAAGAACTTCGAGGGCGCCGTGCTCATGACGTCGCACGATCGCGAATTTTTGAATCGCCTCGTGACGAAGATCATCGAAATCGACGGGGGCGATCTGGTCACGTACTCCGGCGACTACGATTTTTACGAACGCCAGCGCACGTTGAACGAGGCGCAGGCGGAGGCGCAGTACGAACGGCAGCAGGCGATGCTCGCCAAGGAGCAGCGGTTCATCGATCGCTTCAAGGCTCAAGCGGCGAAGGCATCGCAAGTTCAGTCGCGCGTGAAGAAGCTCGAAAAGATCGAACGAGTCGAGCCGCCCAAGCGCCGAAAAACGCTCTCGTTCACGTTCCGGCCGGCGCCGCGATCCGGCGAAGACGTCGTGGTGCTCGATGGGATCGACAAGCGATTCGGGAACCGCGTCATCTACGACGGGTTCGACTTTCGCATCCGCAGGAAGGAGCGCTGGTGCGTGATGGGCGTGAACGGCGCCGGCAAATCGACGCTCTTGAAGCTCATCGCACAATCGGCCGAGCCCGACGCCGGCACGGTGACGCTCGGCGCGAACGTGAAGGTCGGCTATTTCGCGCAGCACGCGATGGATCTGCTCGATCCGTCGGGCTCCGTCTGGAGCGAGCTCATCGGCGCGTTCCCGCTCGCGACGCAAGGCTCGCTCCGCACGCTCGCCGGCGTGTTCGGCTTCTCCGGCGACGACGTGGAAAAGAGCTGTCGCATCCTTTCAGGAGGCGAAAAAGCGCGCCTGGTGCTCGCCAAAATGCTCTACGACCCGCCGAATTTCCTCGTGCTCGACGAACCGACGAACCATCTCGATCTCGCGACGAAGGAAATGCTCATCGGCGCGCTCGCCGATTTCGACGGCACGATGCTCTTCGTCTCGCACGATCGCCATTTTCTCGGCGCGCTCTCGAGTCGCGTGCTCGAGCTCGGCGCGAACGGCCCGCACTCCTACGGCGGCGGCTACACCGAGTACGTCACCGTCAGCGGCCAGGAAGCGCCCGGCGTGCGTCGCTGACGGTCCGGGACGCGGCAAACCATCCCGTTTGAGCTGCAGGAGAAAGACGGACGGCGAGCGCGTCATGAGCGGGCGGCTGGCTCGTTGCGCGCCGGCGGAGCAGGGCACGGTGGTGCCAACTTGTGCCAATCGGCGCTGGCGTGCAGATTGCTACTTGGTTGCCCGATGAGTGCGCTTGACCGCCTCGTTTTCGCGGCATTCGCGGCGGTAGCTCTGCTGCCCGCGTGCTCGGGCAAGGTCGTCGATGGGTCCGAACCCGGTCGGCGAACACCGGATGGCGGTGTCACCGGGGCGCCGATCGAAGGCGGCGCCGGCCGAACTCCGCCGCACCACGACGGAGGGTTCTGTGTCGACGGCGAGAGCTACGACGTCGGAGACGGCTGCAACGTGTGCACGTGTTCTCGAGGAGCCTTTACGTGCACCGTCGGATATTGCTCGCCGCCCGCCGTCTGCACGGACGGAGAATCACGGTCGGGTGATTCCACCGATCCGCCGTGTTCGACGTGCACGTGCGCCGGCGGGCAGTGGAACTGTGTGAGCACGTATTGCGATGGGCTGGAGTGCATACCCGGCTCGCGCGCGACGGATCGATGCAACACCTGCACGTGCGGCAACGGCCAGTGGACTTGTACACAAACTTGTAACGTGGACGCGGGGGTCGCGTGCGGCGGGGGCGCGGGCAACACCTGTTCGTCGAGCGAGTACTGCGCGTACTCGGAAGGGACGCTGTGCGGCGCGGGGGGTCCGTCGGCGTTCTGTTTGCAGAGGCCCGTCGCGTGCCCCGACAATTACCAGCCCGTGTGCGGCTGCAACGGCGTCACATACCCGAACGACTGCTACGCCGCCGCGGCCGGCACGGGTATCATGACGTCGGGCCGATGCAATCACGACTTTTGAAGCGCGTGCACCCGAGCGTGACGGCGCTCGTCGCCCTGCTCGCGCTCGTCGCGTGTTCCGGCAAAGTGCGCGACGAAGGCACCGCGGCGTCGAGCGGCGGAGCCGCAAACGGGAGCGGCGGCACGTCGAGCACAGGCGGCACGTCGAGCACGGGCGGCACGTTGGGCTTCGACGCAGGGCAATCGTGCACGACGCTGTCGAGCGAGGCTGCGGCGATCGTCGACGACGCGACGGCGTCCGCTCACACCGGGTGCACGGCCGACGACGACTGTGTCTACGGACCCACGCCGCCCTGTATTCCGAGTTGCAGCGGTCCGATGATCGTGAAATCGGCGCTTTCCAGGGTACAAGCGGCCGTCGATGCGACGGCGAGCCTGTGCGCCCAGAGCACGCGTCAGGGGTGCCCGATGCAGGCGCTCCCGTGCATCGGCTTGATCGGCGGCCCGGCGTGCGTGAACGGCACCTGCGAAAACTTCATTCCCGAAAAATGGGCCGCGCTCGGCTTCGTCGAGTCGACGCGCTATCAATCCGATTGTTCCGCGGGCGGCGACTGCAAGCAGTGGGTCGTCACGCCGGATGGGCGCGTCACCATGACCACCGATGGCGATGCCGGCGCGTCTCGGGTGCTCTCGGCGAGCGATCTGAAAGCGGTGACGACCTTCATGGAGAGCGTTCCCTTTCGTCAGGACTTCCAGGTCGGCTTTTCGTGCGGCGCACCCGACGTCGCCGAATTCATGACGATGACGCGCAAGGATCTCGACGGCCAGGAGTTCAACCAAGACGTCAGCGGCTGCATCTTCGGCCCGACGCCGAGCAACGACGCGCTCACGCTCTGGAACGTCGTCCAGGGCGGCTGAGCTCGCGCCGCTCAGCGCGATTCGTACACGTTGCCGGCGGGGAGCTCGACGGCCGTCAAGAAGCCGCCGTTGCCGCAGCCGGTGTCGATCCCGATCACGCACTCGCCGGCCCACAGATCCGTCGGATCTTCCGGCGTGTAGCCCGACAACTCGGGCGGCAGATACTCGGTGCGGGTGTGGCCGAACACGACGCGTTTCCCGCGGTAGTTCGCGAAGAAGTCCTCGTCGCGGAGCCAGAGCAGCGCGATCGGCGCCTTGACGTCGCGCGGATGCATGAACCCTTCGGGTCCACGCGGAAGGCCGGCGTGCACGTAGATTGCGTGGTCGTCCTCGTACCAGTAGGGGAGCGAACGAAACCAATCCACGACGTCCGGCGGGAAAAAATCGCCGGTCTGAATGAGCATGCGCTCCTTCACGAGCGGCAGCTCTTCTTCGCGCGCGGGCTTCCCGCCGGTGAACGAGCGAAAGGTCTGGAGGCAACCGTTGGTCGGCGGTGACACGAAGCCGTCCCAGCCTTCGTCGATCACGCGGAGCCAACCGTCCTCGTGATTGCCGCGAAGCGCGACGACCTTGGCTTTCGTTTCCTTCGGCAGCGTGCGCACGAAGTCGACGACTTCCTTCGAGTGTGGGCCGCGATCGACGTAGTCGCCCATGAACACCACGGTGTCCTCCGCGTCGAGCGTGGGGAGCAGCGAGAACAGCTTGAAGAGATGTCCCGTCTCCCCGTGGATATCGCCTACCGCGAACGTCCGGTGCGCCACCTTTCCATCATGGCAGAGCTCGCCAGGAAAAGAAAAGCGTCTCCCCCCTTCCCTTCCCCGGGGACGATCGCTAGATCTCACAGCGGAATTTGGCTCGAAATCGAGCGAACGCCGCAGATGTCGCCCAGATCGGCGGAACCGGTCGCGCCGACCAAGAGAATCGACAGCCATGGCCCGAGGTAAGTCAAAAGACCCAGGGGTGGTTGCGGCGAACCGACGAGCGACCTTCGATTACGACCTCGGCGATCGGTACGAAGCGGGATTGAGTCTTCTCGGCAGCGAAGCGCGGTCGCTCCGCGTGAACGGCGCGGACGTCTCGACCGCGTGGGTGAGCATCGACGGGCGCGGCGAAGCGCACGTGAAGGAGATGCGCATCCCGGTCTTGAACCACGCTGCCTTCGGTCACGAGGAGAGGCGAACGCGGAAGCTCCTTTTGCATCGCGAGCAGATCGACACCATCAAGGGTCTGATCGAACGCGAGGGTATGACCTTGGTCGTCACCAAGTGCTACTTCAAGGAGGGCCGCGCGAAGCTCGAAATGGCCGTCGCGCGCGGCAAGAAGAAGCACGACAAGCGGCAAGCCCTGCGCGCGAAAGAAACCGAAAAAGAAGCGCGCCAGGCAATGCGGCGGGGGCGTTGACGAGCGACGTGGCGCTTCATCTCACCCTCGAAGGCGGCGGCGCCGCCGAGATCCGCGAGAGCGACGGGGCGTTCGTCGTTTTGTATTCGTCGACGGCGTGGCCGCCGGGGTCTCTGCTCTCCGGCAGTGCCAAAGAGACGAGCCGGCCTTATCGAGTGAAGGTGCGCACTTGTCGTCGAACGCCGGCAGAGACAGCCCCCGGCGCGACCGGCGCGACGGACTTGCCGTTTCGCGTCGAAGGCCGATTCGTCGATATCACCCGCGAACAACGCGACCTCTTGGCCGCGATCCTCCGCCCATGACCCCCGACGAGACGCTCACCGGCGAACACAAGGACCTCTATGACGAGGCGCGCGCAGGCATCGAACGGCTCGCCGCGCATTCGTCGGGTCCGATGGACGACGTGGTGTTCCTCGTCGCGGACGCCGACAGCGCGCTCGGCAAGGTCATCATCGGGCTCGGCGTTCCGCGGCCCGCGCGCCGGCGCTCGGTCGTCATGCCGCTCACGCGCGCCGACGCGGTGCGCGCCGCGGGCCCCCTCACAGGCCCGAGCCTGACGGCCAAGCTTACGAATCACCCGGGTCCCGTCGTGCTCGTCATGGCCGGCGGCACGGCGCGCCTGGTCGGGCTTCCGCCCAAGTAGCGCACCCGGCCGCCCCACGCACCAGCGCCGTAACCGTCAGGGTGTGCTCGGAGCAGCGAGGCGCCGGCGTTTTCGCGCCGTCGAGGCCACGCCGAGACACGCCGCGCTCGCGACCATCGCGACGACGAATCCGAGCGGCGCCTGCGCGCGGCCAGCGGCGAACCCGAACGAGGACCACCCCAGCGGGATGAGAGCGTCAAGCGGGCTCATCTGACCGCGCGCTCGTCGCGCCGCCACGATGAGCGCGAGGCTCGCGACCGGCGCGAGCAGCACGATCGGAGCGTGCACGGCGCCGAGTACCGAAGCGAGCGCGAGCGCCGCCCACAGGGCCCAGACCACGAGCGGCCATCGCATCGCGAGAAAGTAGAAGTGCAAGTAGGCGCCGAGCCACTTGGCGACTCGAAAATTGCTTTGCCCGGCGGTACGATCGGTCCACGTCACGGGGACCTCGTCGACCACGTACCCACCGAGGTGCGCCTTCACCGTCGCTTCCAGGCCGAGCGTGAACCCGGTCTTGCTCTCGAGCTCGACCTCGCGGAGCAATCGCGGGCTGAAGCCGCGAAAACTCGTCGTCGCGTCGTGCGTTCCAACCCCGGCCAGGTAGTAGAGCGACAGCCCGGCCATTCGCGAGAGCAACGTCTTGACCGGAGGCCCACCGATCTGTCGTCCGCCCGACATGTAACGCGAGCCGCTGACGACGTCCGCGCCGCCGCGGATCTTCTGCGCCATGACGGCGATCGCCGGCGGCGGATCGGACAGATCCGCCATGGTCACGACGATCACGTCGCCGCGAGCCGCCTGAAAGCCGGCGCGCATCGCGCACGACGGCCCGGGCCCGAGCGTGTTCTTCACGTAGCGCAGCGCGCGAGGTTTTTGCTCGAGCGCTTCGATGGCGGCGAGCGTCGTGTCGTCGTCGGAGTCGTGACAGATGAGGATCTCGGTGTCGACGTCAGGAAGGCCGCGTTCGAGCCCGTCGAGACACCGCCCGATGTTCTCGTGCTCGTTGCGCACGGGAATGACGATGCTCACGAGGCCGCTCATGGTTTCTTCGCTCGGACGAGAAATTGCGCCCCGAGAACGCGCCAGATCGGCGGAAAGGCCAGGTAGAGCCGCACGAGCCACGGCGCCTGAGGGAGCGCGGAGCGCGTCGTGTAAGGAAGGAACTTCGCCTCGGAGTCGGTCACCCGAAAGCCGCGAGTCTCGAGGAGCTCGTTTAGCGATCGGTCCGAGATCGCGACGTGATGGTCCCAGAAATCCCAGTACGCGCCGGGAACCGCCCGCACGTTCGGCCCGAGCGCGATGAAGTGGCCGCCGCGTTTGAGCACGCGAAAGACCTCGTCGATCATGCCCTCGACGGCGGCCTTGTCCGGCAAGTGCTCCATGAAGTTGCTCGAAAAGACGACGTCGACCGTGCCGTCGCCGATCATCGAAAGGTGTGATGCGTCGGCCTGATGAAACTCGATGCCCGGCGCGAGGTGATGTCGCGAATCGGGGTTCAGATCGACGCCGATTCGACGCGCGCAGTCGACGTGGTTCAAGAACTCGCCGAACCCCGACCCGACGTCGAGCACCGTGTCGGTGGGCTCGACCCATCGCTGCAACCGATGCTCGACGATGACCCGCCACACCTCGGATTTTCGGCCGCGTGCCGACTCGTCGAAGCGTCGGCCGTAAATGCTGCGGACGACGTCCGCGGCGGAGCGACGTCGGTCATTTTCCATCTAGATGAGCCCGCTCTCGATGGCCTGGCGTATCCACGGGACCACTTCGTCGAGCATGTCCGAGAGCGACGTCTCGGCGCGGAACCCGAGGACGCGCTCCGCCTTTCGGGTGTCGGGGATCCGCTTCTGAACGTCGTGCTCGAACGGCGTGTCGTGAACCAGCTCGAGCGGGCGATCGCCGTGCACCTTCTTCCAGATCACGCGCGCGAGCTCGCGCACGTTCGTGCCGACGTCGGTCGACAGGTTGAAGTCGTCGTTGACGGCGGCGTTGCTCTCGAGCGCGAGGCGAATGCCGCGAGCGAGGTCGCCTCCGTACGTGTAGTGACGCACCTGCTCGCCGTCGCCGAGGATGTGAAGGGGGTCCTGACCCTTCAGCGCCTTCTGGCAGAGATCCGGGACCACGTGACTCATCGCGAGCTTCACGTTGCCGGACGGGATGTCCGCGTCGCCGAGCGCGCGCGCCTCGCCGATGCCGACGCAGTTGAAGGGGCGAGCGATCGTGTACGGAAGCCCGTATTGCTGGAACGCGCCCTGTGCGAAGTACTCGCAGGCGAGCTTCTGGAACCCGTAGGTCGACGACGGCGGCGGGCACAGGCGTTCGTTGCCCTCCGGCGTCGGAAAGACGCTCGCGTTTTCGAAGACCATCGACGACGACACGACCACGATGCGTTTCAGCGTCTTCTGGCGGTAGAGGCGGAGCGCGGCGTCGAACGTCGAAGCGACGATGCGCTCGTTTTCGGCGAGGAGATCGTACGCGTACTTGTGAAAGTAGGAGATGCCGCCGATCTTCGCGGCGGCCGCGATGACCATGTCCGCGCCGGTGCCGAGCTTGACGAGCAGGTCCGTGTCGCGCACGTCGCCGGTCGTGAACTCGTAGCGCGGATGGGCGTCGTAGCTCTTCGCGAGCTTTCCGTACTTCTCGAAGTTGTCGATGCCGACGACGGTGTGTCCCGCCTCGAGCAACTCCGGCACGAGATAGCCCGCGATGAACCCGGCCGAGCCGGTGAGCAAAATCCTCATGAGGTCACCTGCTTGCCGGCGCTCGAGGAACCGTGGATCCCCCAGACGTCGATGACGACCTTGTCGGAAGGGATCGCGAGATCCCGGTAAGCGCGATGGGGGGTAGCGAGCACGATGGCGTCACTCTCTCGGATGAGCTCCGGTAGCGGCGTGAACGAGGCGTCTCGGACGAACGGGTCGTGGCAGAGGGTACGCTGCGCCTCGAGCTGGAGAAGCTTCTTCAGCTTGTACGACAGCGAATCCCGGATGTCGTCGGTCTCGGCCTTGAACGCCATGCCCAGGATCCCCACCGTCGCCGAGGCGAGCTCGCACCGCTTCGCGACCTGATCGACGAGGAAGCGGGGAAGCCCCTCGTTGACCCAAACCGCGGCGAGGCCGAGCGAGAATTGGTCCTTCGAGAACGCCGAGAGCTGCATCGTATCTTTGAACAGGCACGGGCCTGCCGCGAGGCCTGGACGAGGCATGGCGGCGAGGCGCGGGTAGTCGTGGGTCATCGCGGCGTGAATGCGATGGTAGTCGGCGCCGTAGGTCGTCGCGATCGTGTAGAACTGATTGGCCGTCGCGAATTGAACATAGCGATATGTGTTGCTGTAGAGCTTCGCGAGCTCGGCTTCGAGCGGCTCGAGCACCACGACGCTCTTCGCGAACGACCCGAAGAACGCCTTCGCCGCAGCGAGACCGCGCGCGGAAAACGCCGACACGATCTGCGGCAAGCTCGAAAGTTCGACGATCGCGTGCCCCTGCGCGATGCGCTCGGGGCAAAAAGTAACGGCCACGTCGAGATGCTCGCGCTCGAAGAACCGCTGCACCTTCGCGCTGACGCCGGGATAGACGGTGCTGCGAAGCACCAGCACCTGTCCGTCGCGGAAGTGCGGCCGATATTGAGCAAGCGCCTGCAGGATGACCGACGGCCGGGGCGTCAGATGCTCGTCGATCGGCGTCCCGATCACGAGCACGACGATGTCGGCCTTGCTGACCACGGCGGCGTCCGTGGTGGCCGTGAGCCGACCCGACGCGAGCGCCGCCCGGAGCAGCGGATCCGCGCCCTCCTCGAGGAACGGCATTTCGCCGGAACGAACCTGGGCAACCGCCGCCGCGTTGACGTCGACGATCGACGTTTCGAAACCGTGAGTGGCGGCGACGATGGCGAGCGGCAACCCGACGTGGCCGCACCCACCAATGACCGCGACCGTTCCTTTGTCGTTCATGGCATAGCGCTGGACTACCGACCGTTCGGATCGTCCGCAGCGCCTCCTCAAAATGGCGCCTGGTTCTCGGGCGGCGTTGTAGCATCGGCCGCGGGGAAATGGGATCGCTTCTGGCCCGGGCACGGCGTGCAGTCGCCGAGCGGGAAAAACAGCCGAAATTCGCGGAACCCGCTCGATCTTCGAGCCGGCCGCCGCTGGCGTCTGCGAGCGCTCGCAAGGCCTCCTCGGACTCGTCGAAGGTTTGGGAAACGTGTGCCCTCGTCGTCGTAGGGGTGGTGCTCTGGCTGGCATTGCTTTGGTTTCCCGAGGCGGCAGAAAGCGTGAGACTCGACGAAGGCTGGGGCCTCACCTACGGGCGTTTCATGTCGACGCGAGCACAGGCGGGCGTCGACTACATCTTCACGTACGGGCCGCTCGGGTACCTCATGGTGCCCCTCTATTTTCCGGGTCTGTTTTGGTTGAAGTACGGCTGGGCGGCGGCGTTCTCCCTCGTCGAGACGCTCCTCCTGCTGCGCCTCATGACGCATCTCCCATCGCGCTGGCTCTGGGCGCCGTTCGTCGCGTTCGTCCTCATGGCGCTCCCGCACTCGGAGGTGCAGTTCATTCTCGTCTTGATCGTCGCTGCCCTGTTGTGCGCCCTCGAAGAGAGACGAACGTTCCGCCGTTTCGCGCCCATCGCATTGCTCTTGGCGACGCTCGCTCTCGTCAAGTTCACGTTTCTAGTGCTCGGCGTCGCCTGCATCGCGGTGTTGGTTGCATTCGCGCCACGGAAAGAGCGCGGGCGGACCGCGCTGGTGCTCGCGTCGAGCTTCTTCGGTGCTTCCACGGCGCTGTGGATCGCTATCGGCCAGTCGCTCCGAAACGTTCCTCGATTTCTCTGGGGCTCGCTGCAAATGGCTGGCGGCTACTCCACGTCCATGGGGGTCGAAGGACCCGTGTCCTATCTCTCGACCTCATTCGAGGTGCTGATCTTTTCGTGTCTCGCGTGCCTACTCGGGGCTCGAACGGAGCTGCTCTCGCGGCGCAAGCTTTCGGCCCTGGCGATCCTCTTCGGGGGGCTTCTCTTCACCTGGAAGGAAGGCTTCGTTCGGCAGGGCGGCCACAACGCCTCCTTGTTCTTCGGATACGCCGCGTTCTTCCCGGCGTTGCTCCTCGCGATCGACGACGCGAAGGGCAGACCGACGGCGGCGCTTCGGAGCGCCTTTCTCGGCGTCGCGTGCTTGCTGTCGATCGGCGTGCTGGAAGCCGTTCCTCTGGAGGCACCTCGCCAGCCGCTCGAACTCACGGCGACATGGAACCGAATCGTGTCCAACCTCCGAGTCTTGAAGAACCCCCGCGCATACGAAGATGACTTGAGCGTCGCGTGGGCTACTTGGCACAAGAAGTGGAAGTTACGCGCCGTTCGCTCCCACGTCGGCGCCAGTCCGGTCGACGTCGTCTCCTTCGACCTGAGCACCGGGTTCTGGAATGACTTCAACTGGCGCTCGCGTCCCGTCCCACAAGGTTATGCGGCCTACACGCCAGCCCTGGCTGCGCTGAACGGCGACTTCTTCAAGCGCTCGAACGCACCGCGATTCATCCTGACTCGATGGGCCGCCATCGACGACCACTTCGCGCCGGCGGACGATCCTCGAGTCTTGCCCGAGCTCCTGCGCAGATATCGACTGGTCCTCAAGGAGCGATGGTATCTCCTCCTCGAGCGAAGGCCGGACGCCGATGCCCCCGACCCCGAGGCTCGCGTCGTGCTCAAGAGGCAAGTAAGGTTCGGGGAGAAGATCGCACTCGCGCCGCTGGCTGGCGGCATCGTCACCCTTTCCGTCCAGGTCTCGTATACGCCCCTCGGGACGCTCAGAAGGCGCCTCTATTGGGTTCCGCCAATGTCGATCTCAGTTCAGTTCCCAGACTCGACGGAGACGAAGCCCAAGGATCTCTTTCCGGAAATCGCCGCTAGTGAATTCATGGTCAGCCCCTTCGTCGCGGACAACGATGACCTGAGCCGCACATACAAAGGGAAGGGACGGCCCGTCACGGCCGTTCGGCTCGACGTCAGCAAGGCCGCGCGTGCGTGCTTCGGGGACTCGGCAGTGGTCGTCGTGAGGGAATATGCTCGGTAAGCCCAATCCGAGTGTTCGCCACAAACAAAGATTCATGGCGCGCCGGCGGGATCCAGCTCGAGCGTGACGGCTCCGCCGAGCCAGAGCCCGCCGAGGTGATGTTCGCGGCCGTCGTCCGAACGCGCGGTGACCGGATGCAACACGACGCCCATGTCGGGGCCGAACGCGAGGGCGAAGGAGCGACCGAGGCGCGCCTCGAGGCGTACGTCGATGCCGGCGCGCGACGACCAGGTATCGAACGGGCCGGATTCGCCGTCGTCGTGAAGGCCGTCGACGCGAAGCGACGCGACGGCGGCGCCGAGCCCGAGATCGAGCAGAAGAGGGCGCGCGAGGAGAAGCTGCTCGTCGATGACAAGTCGCACTTCGAACCACCGCGCAGCGCGCCCGGTGCCTTTCGCGCCGCCCTCGAGCCACGCGGCGCCGAGCGAGACACGTTGACCGGACGTGAACGCGAGTCGCGCGTCGAGGCTCGGACCGACGAACCAGGCGTCCCCGAGCCCCATCGCCGCTGCTTGGGCTCCAGCTCCGAGCACGAAGCGGCCGTAGATCGGCAACGCCGTTTCACGACGGGCCGCGCCGGAGTTTTCTTCGGCGCGCCGCAGCGCATCGAGCTCGATGAGACGTCGGCGACGCAGTTGCCGCGTGAGCTCGCCCGCCGCGAGCGCGATGCGGCGTGCGCGCAAGGTCTCCGTCCCCGACGCGGAGATGTTGCGCGCCCCATAGGGTTGTCCGAGCTCCCACAGCTCGATGCGCAACGTGGCGGGCGTCGGCGAGAACACGCGGAAGTAGAGCGGCGGCCGGATCGCCGTGCTCGGCGGAAGCGGCACGTCGACGTCCGCAGTCTCGAGCGCGACGAGGCGCTCGGTGAGTCGCTCGTCGACGAGGTGGGCTGCATCCCGTCGCACATCGACGATCACCCAGTCGCGCGCTTCCGCCCGCGCGGGCCCGGCCCCCAAAAGAACGCCGCTAATAAAGAGGAGGAGCGGCAGAAGGCTCGGGCGCGGGGGCCGCAGACGGAGCTTCGCTCGGACGGACTTCGGGCTCGGCCGCCGAAGACGACGGCCCGGGCGAGCGAGACCATTGCTCGATCTCGACCTGCATGTCCGCGCTGCGTGGGCCGTCGGGGAACTCCTTCAAGTACTGGCCGGCAAGCTTGCGCGCGTGGTCGAGATTGCCCTGCTCGGCGGCCATGTCCACCTGCCGAGCGAGCGCATCTTCGGCGAAATCGCCGCTGGGAGACAAGGCTCTATACATCGCGAAGGCCTGCTCGGCCTCGGCGAGAGCGCCTGTCTTGGCGAGCTCGTTCCCGAGCATCCACGCCGCGACCGGCGCGTTCGGGTCCGAGCCGTGCTCGCTCACGATCCGTCGGAGCGCGACGATCGCCCGATCTCGCTGGCCGGTCGCTCGCGCGACGTCGACGAGCGACATCAGCTCTTCGGCGTTCGCTTCGCGGAGCGCCGCGTCGAAGCCGCCGGTCGCTTCGAGCGATGCGAGGGCCTGAACGTATTGCCCCTCGTCGGCGAGCCGTTGCCATTCGAGCGGCGCCGCTTGCGCGCTCGGCAGCGGCAACGCCGGAGATTCGGCGACGACGTCGTCGGCGCGGCGCGGCGCCGCGACCCGATGCGACTGATGCGCGCGCGGGGCTTCGTGCAACGCCGCTTCCGCTTCGGCGGTCGGTTTCGCGGCCGGCGCAGCGGGGGTTTTCGCGGTCACCCGCGGTTCGGCGCTCACCGTCGCGACCGGACCTGGCGCGGCGCCGCCGAGCCACTTTGCTCCGACGAAGATACCGAGCGCGAACGTCGCCGCAGACACGACGAGCCACGGCGCGATCGGCGATCGGCGCCGCGCATGGCCCCCCTCGAGGTTCGCGTGCAAGCGCTTCCACACGCGATCGACGCGCTCGTGGTCGCCGTGGTCTTCGAGTACCTCGGCGGGGATCTCCGAGAAACTGCGTCGATCGCTCATGGTGACGACTCCCTGAGCGGCGACACGAAGTGCTCGGACAAGAAATGTTGTGCGCGCGCGATGCGGCGCTTCGCCGTCGCGAGCGAACACCCGGAGAGCTCCGCGACGGCCTCCAAGCGATGCCGCTCGACGTAGCGCAAGGTCCACGCGATGCGGTCGTTCGCGTGGAGCGTGCAGAGGAGCGCGTACACCTGCGCGAGGAGCGCGCGCTGTTCCGGATCGGCCGCGGGCGACGCGACGGCGTCGAGATCGACGGGCTCGCCGGTCGGCATGAGCCCGAGCGTGCGCAGCAAACGCCGCCGTCGCATGCGGCTACGCACGAGTCGCACCACGATGGAGCCGAGCCAGGCGCGAAACGCGGACGGTTCGCGCAAATCGTCGAGGCGTGCCCGCGCGCGCAAGAAAGCGTCGTGCACGATGTCCTCGACATCGGTCGCGCTGCCTTGAAGCCGCGCCGCGAGGTTCAACGCGAACGGCGCGTACCGCCGGTAGAGCGTCTCGAACGCGCCGAGGTCGTCGTCGGACGTGAGCGCGACGAGTTGAGCGTCCGATAGATGGGCGAGCGGGCCCTCGTTCGCGTGAGCGTGGCTCGACGCCGCGCCATCGGCGCTCGTCGGAACCAGTTTCAGCCGCGTCCGCTCGGGCACCATGCTCGATCCTCTTGAGGGACAGACGCCTGTGAGTCAATTTTCGGCTCAGCGCTCGACCCACTGCGCCCCGAATTTCGGCTTCACCCTTGGCGATTGGAGAATGGGGCCAGGGGCACCCTGACTGTCCGTTCAGATTCATTGAAAAGTGACAGAAACGCGTGAGCCGATCCGACACGCTCGCGCATCTGGTGGGGGCGAGCCGGGTATTGGCCTGGCACGAAGACTCGTGTAGGAGGATTCCAATGAAGATTCATCACCTTGCTATCGTTCCGGCTCTGTTCCTCATGGTGGCGTGCGGCGGAAGCACGCCCGATCCCGAGACCCCCGCAAGCGAAGCGGCGGGCGCCTCGGAGGCCAAGCCGGCCACGGACGAAGCGGCCAAGCCGGCCGACGACGCGAAGCCCGCGGACGACTCGGCCAAGCCGGCCGACGACTCCTCGAAGCCCGCGGACGACAGCGCCAAGTAAATCGCGCAAGCGATGCTGTGAAGGACGGCTGGGGCAACCCGGCCGTCTGACTTTTGTGGGGGGCCGATTCCCGCTCGCTCTTCCGCGGCTCGCGATGAACTCGATTCAGCTGGTCGCGGTCGTGAGGTCCACGACGAGACGCGTGCGCCCGATCAGCAACTCGTCTCCGTGGACGAGCTCTTGTTCACCGCGGATGCGCACGAAGACCCCCGTCCGCGACCCGAGATCCGTCAGGACGACCGTGCCGGCTTGCTCTTCGATGATGCAGTGCTGCGCGTCGACGAGCGGATCGTCGGCGAACACCAGGTCGCCGATCACCGAGCCGATCTGGAGCGTGTTGCCGCGAGCCACGACGCAAGCGCCGGGCGCACCGCCTTCGAACATTTGCACGACGCGGAACGACGACGGCCACTTCGGCGACGAGTAGAAATACGTCGGGTCCGGATCGGGTCCGTCGTCGGGAACTGGATTGCGTTCGACGCGGAGCAACTGATCGCCCACCAAAAATTCGTCCGCGTACTCGAGCTCGACGGGCGTCCGGATCCGCAAGAAGACGCCGTTCCCGCCCTCGAGATCGGAGAGCCAGAGGCTTCCTTGACGGAACACGAGCTCGGCCTCGCGTGGATGGCAGAACCGCTCGCCCGGTAGATTGATCGGACCGGCCGCGCCGATGAGCGCACGATCGCCGATCGGCTCGTAGCGCTCGGGACCGCCCGAGAGGCTCCGGCGCACGTGCAGACGGAAAAAGCGCGGCGCGGCCGTCGTGGTCGTCGAGGGCTTGGTCTTCGGGCGCTCGGCAGGACGAGGAACGGCGATCGGCGTCGGGTTCGTGCGCGCGTTCGGCGCCGCTTCCGCGCGCTCTTGCTTCTTGCTCGCGAGCCTTCGGACCGCGTCGGTCGCGGGCGGCTCGGCGAGGACGGTCATGCCGCCGATTTCGGTTCCGGCGATGACCTTGTCGAAGCGTCCTTCGCGGAGCGCGAGGACCATTTCCATGTGCTGCGCCTTCATCAAGCCGCGCACGAAATTGGCGACGTCCGCGCGCAACACTTCGCCCTCGTAGTTGCGCTTGTGGCTCTTGATGACGCGGCCACCGTCCGCAAAGAGGTGCGTGATGATGTGCGGGGCGTCGAGACCCGAATCCTCGGTCTGGACGTGGAAAACATCGCCCTGGTACTTCACGTTGTTGTTGAAGCCCATCTGCGCGCGCCGGAACGTCGGGCGCCGCATCTCGGACTCGAGCCGCTGCACCTCTTCGCGCGAGAATTTGCGCAGCGCTTCGGTGAGCACGTCGTGAGGGCCGCCGATGGCCTCCATGCGCTCGAACGCTTCTTGCGCGACGCGCGCGCTCGGGTCGATGCGCAATGCTTCGGCGAGCAAGTGTTGACCTTCGCCGTCGTTCGGACCCGCCGCCGCCCAGGCGGCCAGAAGCGCCACCGCGTCGTCGGGACGGCCCTTGTCGACGAGCCAGCTCGCCACGCGACCCGCCGAAGCTCGATAGCTCGAGACGTCGTTGCTCATCCAACACTCTCGCGAAGCGAGCTGCGGCGGGCGGGTACGCCCCCCATGCTCAATAGGGCCGCGGTCTCGGGACGCCCCGACGTCATGATCGAGGACGGAGCATATATTCTTCGGGTCGCCCGGACTCGAATTTCGCCAGCGCTCCCGTTATTTGCAGTCGGTCGGGCAGTTCGCGTGATTTTCGCCGTCCGAGCACTTGCCGTCGCCGCAAAACCGTCCGCCGATGCAATCCTTGGGGCACGACGTCGGGCTCTCGCTGGGGGCGCAATAGCCGTCCCCGCAGACGACCTGTCCGCAATCGGACGGGCAGCTCGCCGCCGATTCGTTGCCGTTACAGACTCCGTCGCCGCACGCCGTGCCGCAGTCGCCCGGGCAGCTCGTGGTCGTTTCGTTCGGGCCGCAGCGGCCGTCGCCGCAGAAGCTGCAATCGGACGGGCAGTTGAACGGATTTTCCGCACCCGAGCAGAGCCCGTCGCCGCAGGTCGGCAGCGGGCAATCCTTCGGACACGTATTCGACGTCTCGGAGCCCGTGCAGAGCCCGTCGCCGCAGATCGCCGGGCAATCCTTGGGACACGTCTTCGTCGTTTCGCCCGATTCGCAGAGCATGTTTCCGCAGACCGGCTTCGGGCAATCCTTCGGGCAGTTGGTCGGCGTTTCGGTCGGCTCGCAGAGGCCGTTGCCGCAAACGGCGGGGCAGTCCTTCGGGCAGCTCGGTCCGCTCTCGCTGAGCTCGCAGATCCCGTCGCCGCAAACGGCGGGACAATCCGAGGGGCAGCTCAACGGCGTCTCGGTCGACGCGCACACGCCGTCGCCGCACAAGGTGCCGCAGTCGACTGGACACGTCGCGGTGGTCTCGCTGTTCGTGCAGATGCCGTCGCCGCAATACCCGCAATCGAACGCACACGTGTTCGGAAATTCGCCTGCGCCGCAAACGCCGTCGCCGCAGTAACCGCAGTCGAAGCGGCACGTCTGCGCCGTTTCTCCGACGTCGCAAATCGAATTGCCGCAGTAGCAATCCGTCGGGCACGTCGCGGTGCTCTCGCCCGCGTTGCACTGGTTGTCGCCGCAATAGCCGCAGTCCGTCGGGCAAGTCGACGGACTTTCGTTCGGCGTGCAATAGGTGTCGCCGCAATAGCCGGGACAATCGCCGAAGCACGAGAGCGGGTTTTCGAACGACGAACAAAAGCCGTCGCCGCAAAAACCGCAGTCGCTCGGACAGCTACTCGCCGTCTCGGTGCCGCCGCAGAACCCGTTGCCGCAATAGTCGCAATCGGGGGGACAGCTCACGGCAGTCTCGCCCGACGAGCAGACGCCGTCGCCGCACCTGGGCGGGCAATCGGGCGTGCACTGGTCAATCTCGGAGGGCGTGCAGAAGCCGTCCCCGCAATAGCCGGGGCAATCGACGGGACAGCTCGCCGGGTTCTCTCCGGGGCTGCAGGTGCCGTCGCCACAGAAGCCGTTGACCGGACAATCGACGGGACAGTTCGCGCTGGTCTCACCCGCTTCGCAGACGCGGTTGCCGCACTTCGTTGCCCCGCCGCAATCCTCGGCGCACGTCGTCTTCGTCTCGTTGCCGTCGCATTTGCCGTCGCCGCAGGTGCCGCAGTCGGCGGGGCACGTCTCGCCCTTCGAGCACACGCCGTCGCCGCACCGACAATCCGAGGTGCAGTTGGTCGGCGTTTCTCCGCGCCCGCATTTGCCGTCGCCGCACGTTCCCGGCGGCTCGCCCCCGTCGAGCGGCGTGAGACCCGGGTAGCCGTCGTCACCCGGAAGGTCGGCGCGCCCGCAACCCGGCATGCACAGCGCCATCAGGGCGAGCACGAGCCAAACCCAGACGCGCGCGCCACCACCGTGCCCCTCGAACCGATTCGTCATGCCGTCCCGATGCTCCTCGCGCGCCCGACGGGCGGAGTTGAGCAAACTGCGCGCCACCGGGCCAAACAGTCGAGTGGGTTCCTCGACGCCTGCTTTCGCTGCGATTCGAAGCAAGCCACGTAAGCTGTGCCAAAACGAGGGCTTCGGCAAGCGGCACAACTCGCGACGGGGCCGCCCTACACGCCCGTTCAGAGCTCGGTGCTCGACCGATCGTCGAGCGCCGCCCGTTCGAAGCCGAACACGTCGGCGAGCAGGTCGTACGCCGCGTCGGCTTCGGTCTTCATGACCAGCCCGGGCACCCCGAGCTCGGCGAGCGACGTCACGCCGTATTTTTGGATCCCGCACGGCACGATGAGCTGGAACAGGTCGACTTCGGTCGAGAGATTGAGCGCGAACCCGTGCATGGTGACCCATTGCGAAATGCGGACGCCGATCGCGCCGAGCTTCGAGAGGTCGCGCGCGCGATCCGGACCGGACCAGGTGCCGGGTGACGCCCGATCCACCCAGAGCCCGATCATGCCCGGCACTTCTCCCGCGGCGATGCCGTGTCGGAAAGCGACGCGGCGCATGGTCTCGGTGAGATCGCGGACGTAGCGTCGCACGTCGCGCCGGTCCGGATTCAAGTCGATGATCGGATACGCGACGAGCTGCCCGGGCGCGTGGAGCGTCACGTCGCCGCCGCGATCGGTTTTCTCGACATCGAACCCGCGCGCGGCGAGGGCTTCATCGGAGAGGAGCACGTTCGACCGATCGGCGCCGCGGCCGAGGGTCACCACCGGCGTGTGCTCGAGGAAGAGGACGGTGTCCGGAATTTCGCCGCGTCCGCGTTCCGCGCGCAGCCGCTCCTGGAGTGCGTGGACCGGGGCGTAAGGACGCCGCCCGAGCCAGACGCCGCGGAGCGTTCGCGCCGCGGTCATGGCCGCGCGGCCGTCATCGGCGCTCGGGTGTCTTCGCGCCGAGATCGCGCTGCTCTTCGAGCCAGGTCTCGATGCGGTCGGTGAACTCGCCGGCAAGGTTCGGGTCGAACTGCGTCCCCGAGCAACGGAGGATTTCGTTCACGGTGACGTCGTGCGGCATCGCGCGCCGGTAGGCGCGATCGGTCGTCATCGCGTCGTACGTGTCGGCGACGGAGATGATGCGCGCGATGATCGGGATCTCTTCGCGCGCGAGCCCGAGCGGATACCCTCTGCCGTCCCATCGCTCGTGGTGAAGGTGCACGCCGGGGATCACCGGTTCGAGGAACTTGATGGGGTCCAGGATGTCCCTGCCGTACGCGGGGTGCTTCTTGAAGATCTCGTACTCGTCGTGGGTGAGCTTGCCGGGCTTGTTCAAGCTCATCACACAACCGATTTTGCCGATATCGTGCATGAGCGCCGCCTGGCGCACGATTTCGACCATCGCTTCCGAGAGACCGAGCCAGCGGGCGAGCGCGGAGGCGTATTGCGCGACGCGCTCCGAGTGACCCGCCGTGTAGCGATCCATCTTGTCGATGGTGCGCGCGAGGCTCTGGATCGTTTGCTGGAACGTCGCTTGAAGATCTTCGTAGAGCCGCGCGTTGTCGATGGCGGCGGCGGCGCGCGACGCGACGATGCTGAGCAGCTTGCGCTGGCCCTCGAGAAACCGCTTTCCCTCGGTGAAGCTCATGACGGCGAGCCAGCCGAGGAGCCGCTCGCGAGTCCGGAGCGGCACGACCGCGACGCTCGACACCGATCGGTCCGGCTGCTCGAGAAGGAGCTCCGCGGCGCGCGCGCCGTGTTCGACGAGCGGTTCGCCTCCACGAAGCCGGCCCGCGAGGAGCGCCGGATCGAAGCGACCCACGTTCTCGCCTGCGTCGACCGTCGAGTTGCGGTCGACGTTGCGCTCGAAGAACGAGCCTTCTCCGTCGTCGAGCCAGGTACACGCGACGTCCGCGTGGACCTCGTTGATGGCGCTCTCGGAGAGCGTCGCGATCACTTGATCGAGCGAGAGGCTCGCCGCAATCGCCTCGCTCACCTTGTAGAGCGAGAGCGCTTCACGGAGCCGGAGGTTTTCGGCGGCGAGGCGCTGCTTCTCGAGCCCCCGCTGCACGATGTGAATCACCTCTTCGACCTTGAACGGCTTCAGGATGTAGTCGTAGGCGCCGCGCTTCATCGCGTCGATCGCGGTCTCGACCGTGCCGAAGCCGGTCATGATGATCGTCATGGTGTCCGGATGCACTTCGGACACTTCGCGGAGCAGCTCGAGCCCGCCCATCCGCGGCATCTTCAAGTCGCTGATGACGAGGTCGAAGCGCGCGCGGCGAAGCTCGTCCGCGGCCGCCGCGCCGTCTTCGGCGGTGCGGACGACGTACCCTTCCATCGCCAGGAAATCCGCGATGATGTCGCGAATGAACTTCTCGTCGTCGACGACGAGAATGCGCGGCGTTTCGGTGAACGACGTGACGTCGGGCGACGACGCGCTCACGAGTCGGTCCTCCAGATGTTCCGAGCCGGGTTCACGGATACGGCTGTTCGCCCAAGAGGCCGCCGAGCGCGTGTCTCGGCGCGGGGTCGTACGACTTCAAGTAAAGGAGGTTGATGGCGTTCACCATCGCGTGCGCCAGGAGCGGGCCGAGGAGCGACCCCGTGAGCTGGAACATCGCGCCGAGGGCGAGCCCCATGAGCGTTGCCCACGTGACCCAGACCCACCGACTCGGGCCGGGGATCTGATGAGCGACGCCGAAGATGATGGCCTGCGGGACCACGCCGACCGCGGGCTCGAGCAAGCCGCGGAAGAGAAGTTCTTCGCCGAACGCGCTCAGCGCCGCGATCGCCAGGATCATCGGGAGCGAGAGCTCGCGCGCGAACGGGCGCAGCGCCGTGTGAAGGCCGCGTGCCCAACCGAACCGCGACACTGCTGCGCGCGTCGCGACGACCGCGAGTCCCCCGAACGCGATCCCGAAGATCGCGCTGTAGACGTGACGGGTTCCGGGCTCCAGGGGCAACCACGGCTCCGGGTGTACCCACGCCGAGCCCCCGCGCCAAAGGCTCACGAGAACGAGCGCGAAGATCCCCAGCAAAGCATAGGCGGCTGCGCCCCAGCGGAGCATCGTCGACACTATGGCACGCGCGTCCCGCGGATGCATGGGAGTTTCGGCGGCCGGCGGAGACGGAGTAGAGTCCCCGCCCAGTGGACGCGAGGGACACGCCGGAGGCACTCGAGCGATTTCACGGGACGCTCGACTTGGTCGACATCGTGGCGCGACAGGTCCGTCGCTCGATCGGCCAGCACGCGGAGCTCGACGAGCTCGTGAGCTTCGGGCGTGAAGGCTTGCTCGACGCGGCACGTCGTTTCGATGCGTCGCGGGGCGTGCCATTTCGTGCGTACGCGAACTTTCGCGTGCGCGGCTCCATCGTCGACGGTGTCCGCTCGCTCGCGCGATTGCCGCGACGAGTCCACGAACGCTTGCGCGCATTCGACGCCGCGTCACGCGTCTCGGAAGGCGCCGCGGAAGATGTGCTCGGCCAGGCGCCGCCCACCGACACGAAGGCGCTTGCCGAGCGGGCCCTCGACGCGCACCTCGCCGCGATGGCAACCGCCATGGCCGTCGGGTTGATTGCGGAATCCGCCGTCGGCGAGGACGGCGAGCCGACGCCCATCGACGTCGAGTCGAGTCCAGAGGACGCGGTCGGCCGCGCCGAGCTCGGGCACGTCGTCCGCGAAGCCATCGCGGAGCTCCCTCACGAAGAAGCCGAGCTCGTACGCCGCCACTATCTCGAGGGCGAGCGCTTCGATCACGTCGCGGCCGAGCTCGGGCTCAGCAAATCCTGGGCGAGCCGGCTCCACACCCGCGCCGTCGCGCGCCTCGCGAAGCGCCTCCGCGGCACCACCGATTAGCGCGATTTTCCCGTGGGTTCTCGCCCGCGAGCCGGTTCGAGGTAACCTCCGCCCATCATGACTGGTCGGGTGCTCGTGGCGATGAGCGGCGGCGTGGATTCGTCGGTGGCCGCGGCGCGCCTCGTGGCTCAGGGATTTGAAACCGTCGGCGTCACGTTGCATCTCTGGGACTACCCCGACGACGGGTCGGTCAAGGGTCGATGCTGCGCGCCCGAAGACGTGTACGACGCCCGGCGCGTCGCCGACCAACTCGGCATCGCCCACTACACGTTCGACCGGCGCGAGCTCTTCGCGAAGGAAGTGGTGGCGCCCTTCGTCGACGCTTACCTCGACGGCACCACGCCGAGCCCCTGCACGCGCTGCAACCGCGGCGTGAAGATGCGCGAGCTCCTCGCGCTCGCCGATCGATTCGACGCGGACGCCGTGGCGACCGGACACTACGCGCGAGTCTCCCGACAGGGTTCGGTCCCGAGGCTCCGGCGCGCCGCCGATCTCGCGAAGGACCAGAGCTATTTCTTGTACACGCTCGACCGAGCGAGCCTCGCGCGGCTCGTCTTCCCGCTCGGCGAAGCGACGAAGCAGGACGTGCGGAGCGAAGCCATCGCGCTCGACCTTCCCGGGGCTCACAAGGGAGAAAGCCAGGAGCTGTGCTTCGTTCCGACGGGCCGTTACGACGAATTCGTCGCGGCTCGGGCCGACGAACGCGCTCGTCCGGGCCCCATCGTGGACGAGGCGGGACGCACTGTCGGAACCCACGACGGGCTCTTCCGGTTCACCGTCGGGCAGCGCAAAAACCTGGGCGTCGCCGTGGGACACCGCGCGTACGTAACGTCGCTCGATCCCGCGACGCGTACGGTGCACCTCGGGACACGCGAGTCGCTCATGGCGCGGCGAGCGGAACTTTCCGACGTGACTCTCGCCGAAGGCGTCGAGCTCCCGCTTCGCGCCGACGTCGTGGTTCGGTATCGCGCCAAGCCGATGGCCGCTCGGATCGTCGCGTCCGCCGGTCGACCGATCGAGGTGACCTTCGACGAGCCGGTCGCGGCCGTCGTGCCGGGGCAAGTCGCGGTGTTCTACGACGGCGACGTCGTGCTCGGCGGCGGAACGATCGGGACGAGCGCGTCGCGAACCGCGGAGCCGCGGACTCGGAGCGAGGCGGAGGCCGCGCCGTGAAGATCGCGGGGTTCGCGGCGGCGCTACTCCTCTTCGGCTGCTCCACCGGAGAAGGCACCGGCAGCGTGACCAGCGACAAGCTCTACGTCGAAAATTGCTGGGACGGGCCCTTCAACTTACAGCCGACCTTCTTCGCGTCCGATCCGTTCGAAGATACGCAAGAGATCCGCATCCAGCGCGGCGATCGCATCGTCGAAGAATCGGACGGCGTGCTCTTCACGGTGAGCAACGTCTCGAAGATCCGCTCCACGCAGCTCGGCCACGAGATCGCACTCGGGTTACCGGTCGGCGTTCGACCCCCGGGGTTTCCGATCACCGTCGACGCGAATCCCCCCGAAGTGAACATGTCGGTCTACCTGAACGACACGTGCCACCTGCAGAACGGCGCGCTCTACGCCGTCTCGGGCAGCATCAAGTTCAACTCACTCTTCAGCGGCAACCGCAACGAGAACAACGCGGACGCCCGTCTTACCGACGCCGAGTTCACCGCCGTGGTCACCGATCCGCGCGATGCGACCTTGGGCGCCGCCGGAGGTAGTGCGGGCGATGCAGGCGAAAGCGACGCGGGCGACGCGGCCACGACGGTCGTCGCCTCGACGGGCGCCGGTGCGACCACGATTCGCTACAACCCCGCGCACGAGAGCACCGTCACCGGCAACTTCCGATTCTTCTTCCAGCGCGGCATCCCGGCGCAGCCCTTCCCCTGAGCCCTGCGCATGCTGTCCGTCGTCGATGAGCTGCTCCGCCGCGACGCGCGCGCGTTCGAGCTCAGGTTTCGGTGCGAAGACTGCGCGCACTTCGATCCGTCGACGGGACGATGCGCCGAGGGCTATCCGAATGAGCAGCATCGGCGGGTCGCGTTGGAATCG
>CAZDNG010000004.1:116611-193790 GCA_964506835.1 uncultured Polyangiaceae bacterium | reverse complement strand
GCGCACCACGCGAACGATCGCGCCGAGACCGTCCTGATTCGACTCCTTCATGGAGGAACGCCCGCGGCGCTCGCGGTACTCCCGGTCGCGGACGGCGTGTGGATGCGACCCCTGATCCGGGCGAGAAAGTCCGACGTTCTCGCGCACCTCGCCCGACACGAGCTGTCGTACGCGGAGGATCCGTCGAACGAAAATCGCCGATTTTTGCGGGTCCGAGTCCGCCACGAACTCTTGCCGCTGCTCGAACAGCTCTCGCCGTCGATCGTCGATCATCTGACCGCCCTCGCCGACGAGATCGCCTCCGGGCCATCGCCCACGGTGCTCGACGAGGACGGACGAAAGGTCGCCCTCGGGCGCGCGCATTCTCGCGCACTTGAGCGGGCCCTCCGACTCGGGTTCGCGACTCGCATCCGCCTCTCGGAGGGGAGAGAATTGCGCGTCGACCCTCGGGCGGGCGCCCTTTGCGTCGAGAAGTCGCTGAAGAACCCCCTATCCGGCGCGGACAACTGGAATAAGGGGGGTGCCAAACGCCGGAAAAGTGGTTAACTGATCGACGTTCGCCGTTACGTGTTCCCGCTTTGGGGCCGTACGGCCGTGATGGCTCCTAGGTCGCCGAGGTATTCGTGAAGCAACCCCATAAGACGCTTCTTCTTTGGGTCGTCCTTATCGTCGCATTCCTTGCGATCTGGCAGTTCTTGAACGCGGATGGACCGCAGCGGCAGCCGATGCCGTTCAGTGACTTCGTCACGCTCGTCCGTGCCCCCAAGGAAGCGCGCCACGTCGACTCGGTGAAGATCAAAGACCGCGAGTACACGTTCACGATCGTCGGTCCGAACCAGAAGGGTCAGGAACGCGGCATCACGATCGGCCCCGAAGAGTACGCGCCGGAGCTCCTCAAGTACGACGTGAAGGTCGAGTACGAAGAGGACGAGACGAACCCGTTCCTCACGACCACGCTCACCATCCTCGTGCCGATGGTGTTCCTCTTGGTCATGTTCTACTTGTTCATGCGCCAGCTGCAGGCCGGTGGCGGCAAGGCGATGAGCTTCGGCAAGAGCCGAGCGCGCCTCCTGAACGAAGCGCAGAACAAGGTCACGTTCGCCGACGTCGCGGGGATCGACGAAGCGAAGGACGAGGTCGAGGAAATCATCGCGTTCCTCAAGGACCCGAAGAAATTCCAGAAGCTCGGCGGTCGCATTCCGAAGGGCGTCCTCATGATGGGGCCACCTGGAACGGGTAAGACGCTCCTGGCCCGAGCGATCGCCGGCGAAGCCGGAGTGCCGTTCTTCAGCATCTCGGGCTCGGACTTCGTCGAGATGTTCGTCGGCGTCGGGGCGAGCCGCGTTCGCGACCTCTTCGAACAGGGCAAGAAGCACGCGCCCTGCATCATCTTCATCGACGAAATCGACGCGGTCGGTCGTCACCGCGGCGCCGGCCTCGGCGGCGGGCACGACGAGCGCGAACAGACGTTGAACCAGCTCCTCGTCGAGATGGACGGCTTCGAATCGAACGAGGGCGTCATCATCATCGCGGCGACGAACCGCCCGGACGTGCTCGATCCGGCGATTCTCCGGCCCGGCCGCTTCGACCGACGCATCGTCGTCCCGCGACCCGACGTGCGCGGCCGCGAGGGCATCCTGAGCGTGCACACCAAGAAGGTGCCGCTCTCCAGCGACGTGAACCTCGCCATCCTGGCCGCCGGAACGCCGGGCTTCGTCGGCGCCGATCTCGAAAACCTCGTGAACGAGGCGGCGCTCCTCGCCGCGCGTCAGGACAAAGACGCGGTCATGATGCAGGACTTCGAGCTCGCGAAGGACAAGGTCCTCATGGGCAGCGAACGTCGCAGCATGGTGATGAGCGAGGACGAACGCCGTATCTCGGCGTGGCACGAAGCGGGTCACACACTCGTCGGCAAGCTCGTGGAGGGTAACGACTCCGTTCACAAGGTGTCGATCATCCCGCGCGGCGCAGCGCTCGGCGTGACTCAGTTCCTGCCCACCGAAGATCGCCACACCATGTCGCGCAAGCAGCTTCTCGCGCGGCTCGCGATGGCGCTCGGCGGTCGGGTCGCCGAAGAAATCGTGTTCGGCGAAATCACCAGCGGCGCGTCCGACGACATCAAGCGCGCGACCCGCATCGCCCGCGCGATGGTGTGCGAGCTCGGCATGAGCGCGAAGCTCGGCCCGCTCGCCTACGGCGAACAAGAAGAGAACGTGTTCCTCGGCCGCGAAATCACGCAGCGGCGTGAGGACTACTCGGAGGACACTGCGCGCGAAATCGATCACGAAGTGCGCGCGCTGATAGACAAGCAGTACGAGCTCGCCCGTCGGGTCGTCGCGGAAAACCGCGACAAGCTCGACCGCGTTGCTCAGATGCTCCTCGAGCGCGAGACGCTCGACTCCGAGGAGATCGAGGCGGCCATGGAGGGACGACCTCTCCCCCAGCGCGACCGCATCATCATTCCGAGCTGGAGCGACAAGCGCAACCAGGCCAAGGAAAAGAAACGCCCTGCCAGCATCTTCGGGACGCCCAAGCCCGCAACGAGCTGACGAACACCTGCGACGGACGGTTCGAACGGCGCCGCGATGAGCGGCGCCGTTCATGTTTTGTGCGCGCGAGGAACCTCGGGTCAGTAGCCCGGCGGGTCGCTCGCGGGAAACGACTCCCACGACGCCTGATCGACGACGTCGCGCAGCGCGCGAGTTCCACGCCCGAACGCGCTCGTCACCTCGGCGCCACCGCGAATCAGTCGAAGATGGGTCTTCACCGATTGGTTTCGCATCTGCGCCGCGCTCCTTGCCGCACGCTCGAACAGGCCGCGGGTTCGCGCGGCGACGAGCCGCTCGATGCCGATCACCAGGTCGCTCCCCACCGCCAACGCGACGGCGAGCGAGTGGAAGAAGGCGTTTTCCGCGACGTTTTGGATCTCTTCAGTTGCCATTTTTAGACCTCCGGACCGACACCGCGTTCGAGCGGCAACGCCAGGGCGATCTTTCACGAATCGTGCCCCGACGGCGGGGTCGGCCTTTGCGCGACGTGAATGCAGCGGTCTCGTGTTCGACATGGGTCAAAAGACACGGGCAACGCGCCCTTCTGCCACGCCAGTGAGACGAAAATGCGCGGCCTCCATCGAGGGGCCGGCGCGAATGCGTCCGCGCTGGTCTCACTTCGTTTTGGTACGACCCGTGCACAAGGCGCTGCGTGAGCACGCTCGAAGACAAGGCTGTAGATCGGCACTCCGACTGCGCGGGGCTCTCCCTCGACGAACGATGGGACGACCCCGCGGAACTTCGCGGAGAGATTTACACTGCCGAGCGGCTCACCGAGCACGCGGCCGAGATCGCCCGCGCCCAAGGAGCGCCGTCGCTCGCGGTGCCTGCTGGACCGCTCCGGGCGCGCATCGTCGCCGCTCGTGGTCGGATCCGCGAAGCGTACACGACGCTCGCGCGCGAAGCGAAAAAGCACCGCGATTCTTCGCCAGCGGAGGAGTGGCTCCTCGACAACTCGCACATCGTCGAAGAACAGCTCCGTGAGATCGAGGAGGATCTGCCTTGGGGCTATCTGATCAAACTTCCGCGGATCGGAAAAGGTCCGATGGCGGGTTATCCCCGCGTGTACGGCCTCTGCCTCGATTACTTGCGGCACACCGACGCGCGCGTCGAGCTCGAGAATCTCTCGGCGTACGTCCTTCGATACGAAAGCGTATCCCCGCTCACGATCGGCGAGCTGTGGGCGATTCCGATCATGTTGCGGCTCGGACTCATTCTCGTCGTCGGGGCGCTCGCGGTTTCGGAAGCGACGGCGAGGGAACGCGCGCGCGGCGACGACTGGGCCGATCGGCTGCTCGCCGCGGGAACGAACCCGAAGGACGTGTCCGCGGTCCTGGTCGAGCTCGAGCGCGACGAAGGAACGCTCACGCCGTCCTTTCTCGTCCAGCTCATTCGCCGGCTCCGTGAACACGAAACCTCGGCGGACTCGACGTTCGAATGGATCGCCGCGCGCTGCACGAAGATGCACACGACGCCGGAAGAGCTGACGCGAAAGCAGCACCTGCGACAAGCTGCCGATCAGCTCTCGGTGGGCAACGCGATCACGGCGATGCGCGCCGTGGGCGCGTTCGCGTGGAACGAATTCTTCGAAGCGACGAGCTTCGTCGAAAAAATACTGTGGAACGACCCCGCCGCGGCGTACCGCGCGAGTGACGAGTCGTCGCGCGATCGCTGCCGGCACGCGGTCGAGGCGATCTCGAGGCGCTGTCCGCTCGACGAATGTGCCGTCGCGACGCGCGCGCTATCGCTGGCAGAGGAGGGGGCTCGGTCGCATCCCGACGACCCGGCGCGCGCGCACGTCGCGTACTACCTCGTCGACGAAGGACGCCGGGTCCTCGAAGCCTCCGTCCATTATCGGCTGCCGATCGGCCGCCGACTGACGCGCGCGCTCGTCGATCACGGCAAAGCGTTCTACTTCGGTCTCCTCGGCGCCGGCACGGTGGGGTTCGCCGCGCTCGCGCGGGAGCACTTGGCGCGACGGGGCACGCACGGCGTCGAGCTCGTCGTGCTGGTTCTCCTTGCGGCGATGCTCTCGAGCGAAATCGCCGTCGCGCTGGTCAACGGATTGGTCGTGGCCGCGTTGCCGCCGCGACGACTCTCGAAGCTCGAATTCGTCAAAGGCATCCCCGCCGAGCACCGCACCCTGGTGGTCGTGCCGGCACTGCTCGACAGCGCCGAAGGGATCCGAGCGCTCCTCGCCGCGCTCGAAGTGCGCTCGCTCGCCAACGCCGACGAGAGCTTGCACTTCGGCCTCCTCACCGACTTCAGCGACGCCGACGAGGAAGTGCGACCTGAGGACGGGGTGCTACTCGACGCGATGAAGAGCGGGATCGAGGAGCTGAACGCGCGCTATGCCGGCCAGCAGCAGCACCGATTCGTCCTCTTTCATCGACGCCGCATCCACAACGCCGCCGAGGGCAAATGGATGGGCTGGGAGCGGAAGCGCGGCAAGCTCGACGAACTGAACCGCTTGCTCCGCCGCGGTTCGGGCACGAGCTTCACGGTCGTCACCGCGCCGGTGGAGTTGCTCGAAAGCGTCCGCTACGTGCTCACGCTGGACGCCGATACCGAGTTGCCGCGAGACTCGGCGCGAAAACTCGTCGCGACGATCGCGCATCCGTTGAATCGCCCGCGCTTCGATCCTTCCGGCAAGAAGGTGATCCGTGGCTACGGGATCATCCAGCCGCGCGTCGGGACGCTACCGACGAGCACGCGGCGGTCGCGCTTTGCCCGCATCGCAGCGGGGCCACCCGGGATCGACCCCTACACGACCGCCGTCTCCGACGTTTATCAGGATCTGTTCGGCGAGGGCTCGTACCTCGGCAAGGCAATCTACGACGTCGACGCGTTCGCGCGCGCACTCGAAGGGCGCGTGCCGGAGAATCGACTCCTCAGTCACGACCTGTTCGAGGGGCTCTTCGCTCGCACCGCGCTCGCGAACGACATCGAGGTCTTCGACGAGCAACCGGCTGCGTACAGCATCGTCGCGCGCCGTCATCACCGCTGGGTGCGCGGCGATTGGCAACTCCTTCCCTGGCTGTTCCCGCGCGTTCCGGCGGTCGGCGGCAGCAAGAAAAACGATGCCTCGCTCGTCGCGCGGTGGAAGCTGTTCGACAACCTCCGCCGCAGCTTGCTCGCGCCGGCGACGGTCGCGCTGGCGCTCGCCGGCTTCTTCGCCGGCCCCGGCGCCGCGAAAATCACGACGGCGCTCGTCGCGCTGGTGCTCACCGCGCCGCTCTACAGCCGCCTGCTCGTCGCGTTCTCCCGCTTCTCGAGCGAACAGCGCTCTCCGTCGTTCCTCGGCACGCTATGGGGCGACCTCGCGACGGCGACCGTGAACGTCTTGGTGACGACGGTGTTTCTCCTGGATCAGGCCGTCGTCGATCTCGACGCCATCGGCCGGACGTTGTTCCGGCTGTTCGTCTCGAAGCGAAATCTCCTCGAGTGGACGACGACGGGCCAGACCGAGCGCTTGCTGTCGCGACCGCAGCCGTGGCTGGGCCGCATTGCACTCGGCTCGATGTCGGCGGTCGCGTTGCTCGTCGGAGTCGCCGCGGTCGCTCCGGCCGCGCTCGGATACGCGGCTCCGTTCTTGCTCCTCTGGGCGAGCGCGCCGTTCGCCGATCGATGGCTCGGCGGCTCGTCGCCGGCCCCTCGCGGCGCCGACGAGCTCTCCGCGAGCGATCGCGAATTTCTCGAGCGCGCCGCCGAGCGCACCTGGACGTTCTTCGAGACGTTCGTCACGGCCGAAGATCACTATCTGCCGCCCGATAATTTCCAGGAAGAGCCGCGCGGTGTGGTCGCTCATCGCACCTCGCCGACGAACATCGGGCTCTATCTCTTGTCGGTCGTCGCGGCCCACGACTTCGGGTTCATCACGCTCCGAGGCATGGTCGAGCGGGTCGAGCGCACGCTCGAGACGATGTCGAGGCTCGAGATGCGTGAGGGGCACATCTTGAACTGGTACGACACGACGACTCTGAAGCCGCTCGATCCTGCATACGTATCGACGGTCGACAGCGGCAATCTCGCCGCTTATCTGTGGACGTTGAATCGCGCGTGCCAAGAACGATGCGTCGCCGCGCTGGGCGAACGCTCTCACGGTCAAGCCGAGCTCCACGAGCTGGCTCCGTACTTCGAGCTGCTCGAACACCCGCCGGCGATCCTCACGACGGAGTTCACCCAGCGCTGGACACCGCTCGCCGCCGATCTCGTTCGCGCGACGTCCCTCGTCGACATCTCGCAGTGCGTCGAAACCGCGATTCCGCGGCTCGACGCGCTTCGTCGCGCGCTGCCCACCTCTTCCGAGTCGGACGATACGTTGGCGGCAGCGTCCGAGTTTCTCACCGATCTTCGCCAGCGTCTCTTTCTCGCGGTCACGACGTGCAAGGACCTGCATCGGAACTTGATGGATATCGGCGAGCGCGCCGTCGCGCTCGCGAACGGCATGAACTTCAGGTTTCTCTACGACGAAGAGCGTTCACTCTTTTCGATCGGCTACAACGTGGGGAACGCGAGGCTCGATTCCTCTTATTACGATCTGCTCGCGTCCGAGGCACGTCTGGCCAGTCTAGTGGCCATCGCGAAAGGTGACGTCCCGCAACGGCACTGGTTCCGGCTCGGTCGGCCACGGACCGCGCTCTCGCCGGGCCGCGTACTCCTGTCGTGGAGCGGCTCGATGTTCGAGTACCTCATGCCGCTCCTCGTCGCGAAGAGCCCGCCCTCGACGCTCCTCAACGAGACGTGCGAGACGACCGTGGCGAGGCAACAGGAGTACGGCGTCGAACGCGGAGTCCCGTGGGGGATCTCCGAATCCGCCTTCAATATCGTCGATCTCTCGATGACCTACCAATACAGGGCCTTCGGTGTGCCGGGTCTCGGGCTGAAGACGGGCCTCGCCGAAGATCTGGTGATCGCGCCCTACGCGACGGTGCTCGCGTCGATGGTGCGCCCCGCCGACGCAGTGAAGAATCTTCGGCGCCTCGCCCGCGACGGACTCGACGGGAAGTACGGCTTCTACGAAGCCGTCGACTACACGCCGACTCGCGTACCGCCCGGCCGACGCGGCGTCGTGGTCAAGACGTTCATGGCGCACCATCAGGGCATGTCGCTCGTCGCGCTCGACAACGTGCTCAACGGCTGGCCGATGCAACGTCGCTTTCATTCGGACCGGCGCATCATGGCCAGCGAGCTCCTGCTCGAGGAACGCGTGCCGACGGGCGCGCCATTGGTCGAAGTCCGTTCGACGATGATTCCGACGCCCACGGTGAGCGATCTCGACCTCGAGATGGCCGAACACGTCGGGCTGCCGACCGAGGGACCCGTGCGCGCCCACCTCCTCGGACACGGCGAGCTCTCGACGCTCGTCACTGCTTCGGGAACCGGCGTGACGACCTGGAACGGCCTCGACGCGAATCGATTCCGCGAAGACGCCGCGCTCGAGTCTGGCGGCATCTTCGTTTACGTACGAAACGTCGCGAACGGCGAGCTGTGGTCGGCGGGGTATCAACCGACGAGGCGCGAACCGGAATCGTACAATGCCGCGTTCTACGCCGATCGCGTCGAGATCCGGCGCCGTGACGGCGACGTCGAAACGGTGCTCGAGGTCGTGGTGTCGCCGGAGCGGACGGCGGAGGTGCGACGCATCACCCTGACCAATCACGGCGCAGATCCCGTCGAGATGGAGATCACGACGTACACCGAGGTCGTGCTCGCGACGCGCGAAGCGGACCTCGCGCATCGCGCGTTCGGCAGCCTGTTCATCGAGACGGAAGCGCTGCCCGACCGCGGTGCGGCGCTCGCCAAACGGCGCCCGCGTTCGAGCGAAGAGCCCGAAACGTGGCTCGTCCAGGTGCTCTCGCCGGAAGATAGCTCCTGGAGTGCGGCCGAGCTCGACACGTCGCGCGCGAGTTTCATCGGGCGAGGGCGCACGCCGGAGCGGCCCGTCGTGTTCGACCGGCCGGGGCCGCTTGCGGGCAACTCGGGGATCGTCATCGACCCTGCCATCGCGCTTCGCCGGCGAGTGACGTTGCCGGGAGGCGCCAGAGCGCGGGTCGCGCTGGCGACCGCGCTCGCGTCGAAGCGCGACGCAGCACTCGAGCTGGTCGACGTGTATTCGTCCCCTCAAGCGATCACGCGGACCTTCGAGCTCGGATGGGCGGACGCCCGGGTTGAGCTCCGCCATTTGAACATCAGTGCGGCCCAATCGCAGCGGTTTCAACGGCTACTCTCGGCGCTCTTGTTTCCCGAGCAGGAGCTGCGCGGGCGCCCGAACGTCGCGGACATCCATAGCCACGGAAAGGGTGCTTTGTTCGCGATCGGAGTTTCCGGGGATCTGCCCATTCTCCTCCTGCGGCTCGACGACTCGGAGTTCGGCGAGCTCTGCCGCGAGCTCCTCCTCGCGCAGGAATTCTGGCGGCTCAACGGCGCCGCGGTCGATTTCGTCATCTTGAACGAAGAGCCGAGCGGCTATCTCGCGCCGCTCCAGGACGAAGCGCTGGGGATCATCCGCAGCAACTCGGCGCGGAACTCGCTCGACGTGCGCGGCGGCGTGCACGTCTGTCGCGCCGATCACATGTCCGCCGAAGACCGGGCGATCCTTCTCGCCTGCACGCGGATCGCGCTGGTCGCGTCGCGCGGCTCGCTGGCAAGACAGCTCCGCCGGGGCACCGAGCGACGCCCACTGCCGGCTCCCGCGTTGCAGATCAAAAAGCCGATACCGGTGCGGCCGTCGTCCGTGCCGCGGCCCGTCCTGTCGTTCGACAACGGGTTCGGCGGCTTCAGCGAGGACGGCAAGGAATACGTGCTCGTCGTCGGGGCGAAGAAACGCACGCCAGCGCCGTGGAGCAACGTCATCGCGAACGCGGCGTTCGGTTGTCTCGTCACCGAGAGCGGCTCGACGTACACGTGGTCCGAAAACAGTCAGAGCCGACGACTGACTCCGTGGAGCAACGACCCGGTGTCCGATCCGTCGGGCGAGATCATTTACGTTCGCGACGAAGACGACGGCACCGTGTGGTCGCCGACGCCGATGCCGGCGGGCGGCGTGCACGATTATCGAGTTCGGCACGGTCACGGCTATACGAAGTTCCAGCACGTTCGCGGCGAGCTCGAGCACGAGCTCACCGTGTTCGTCGACGCGACGGACCCCGTGAAGATGTCGCGCCTCCGGGTGACGAACCGCGGAACCCGCGAGCGACGACTCCGCGTGTACGGCGTGGTCGAGTGGGTGCTCGGCCCGGTTCGCGAAAAGGCGCGCCTCAGCGTCGCGTGCGACTGGGATTCGACGGCGAAGGCGCTCGTCGCGATGAACCCTTTTCTCTCGAAGCCCGAGCGGCGAGCGTTCTTCGCCGCCACCGCGCCCGTCGTGGGGTTCACCGCCGACCGCGAGGAATTTTTCGGCCGAAACGGCTCTCGCGCCCGCCCCGCGGCGACCGAACGCGTCGCGCTCTCGGGCAGGTGCGGGTCGGGGTTGGACCCGTGCGCGGCGCTCGAAGTGCCGCTCCGCGTCGCGCCCGGCGCGACGATGGAAGTGTCGTTCGTCCTCGGCGAGGGGGCGAACCTCGAACATACGAGAGCGCTGGCGACGAAGTTCGCGACGCCGGGCGACGTCGAACGTGCGCTCGCGGTCGCGACCACGTTCTGGAACGACGTTCTCGGAAAGATCGCGGTAAAAACGCCGGATCCCGCGCTCGATTTGCTGCTCAATCGCTGCCTCGTGCACCAGGTCTTGAGCTCGCGTGTCTGGGGCAGAACGGCGTTCTATCAGTCGAGCGGCGCGTACGGATTTCGCGATCAATTGCAAGACGTGCTCGCGCTCGTCCACGCGCGCCCGGAAGTCGCGCGTGAGCACATTTTGCGCGCCGCCGCACGCCAGTTCGTCGAGGGGGACGTGCAACACTGGTGGCACGCGGACACCGGCGAGGGGATCCGAACGCGATGCTCGGACGACATGCTGTGGCTCCCGTACGTCACCGGCGAATACGTTCGCGCAACGGGAGATGCGGCGATCCTCGACGAACAGGTTCCGTTTCTCGAAGAGCGAGCCCTCGGCCCCGACGATCACGACATTTTCAGCGCGCCGCCCCCCGCTGCCGTTCCCGCGTCGCTCTACGACCACTGCGTCCGCGCCCTCGTCGTCGGTGCGACGGCAGGGCCGCACGGGCTCCCCAAAATGCGCGACGGCGATTGGAACGACGGGATGAACCTCGTCGGCAAAGGCGACGGCGGCGAAAGCGTGTGGCTCGCGTGGTTTCTCGCAAAGACACTCACGGACTTCGCGGCACTCGCGGCCGCGCGGAACGACAGGACACAGGCGGAGGCGTGGACGGCGGATGCGTCGCGGATTCGTCGCTCCGTCGAAGAGAACGGCTGGGACGGCGAGTGGTACATGCGCGGCTACTACGACGACGGCACGCCGCTCGGCTCCCACGCGAGCGAGGAGTGTCGTATCGACGCCATCGCGCAATCGTGGGCGGCGATCGCCGGCGGCGACGCGGCGCGCGTCGGCAAGGCGCTACAAGCTTCGGACCGCGAGCTCGTTCGAAAGAACGACGGCATCATGGCCTTGCTCGCGCCACCATTCGATCGCGGCGACAAGGACCCCGGATACATTCGCGGCTATCCGCCCGGCGTGCGCGAAAACGGCGGGCAGTACACGCACGGCGTGCTGTGGACCGTGCTCGCGAAGACACTTTTGGGCGACGGAGACGGCGCGGTAGCGCTTCTTCGCCTCTTGAATCCGATTCATCACGCCGAAAATGAACGGGACGCGATCCACTACGCGGTCGAGCCTTACGTCGTGGCGGGCGACGTGTACGCCGCCGCGGGGCAAGCGGGACGTGGCGGATGGACTTGGTACACCGGTGCGGCAGGGTGGATGTATCGTATTGCGATAGAACACGTGCTCGGCGTGCGCCGGGAGGGCGCGTTGCTCGTCGTCGATCCGTGCATCCTGCGAGAGTGGACGGGTTTCGAAGTGACGTACCGGTTCGGGGCGGCGACGTTCCACGTCGTGGTCGAAAACCCGGAACGCGTGTGCCGCGGCGTGAGCAAGATGGAATGCGACGGGCGCGACGTCGCGGACGGTCGGGTTTCGCTCGTCGACGACGGTCGAGTACACGAGGTGCGCGTCGTCCTCGGCAAAGCGCGCGGCGAGCGGCGCTCGGGCCCGGTCCCTCGACCCGTGAACAGCGCGCCTCCTCGCGCGGCGTTGCCGAGCCAGCGATCTTGATCGCCAGGGCAAGCACGAAACCTGCCGATCCGTGAGGTCGAGAGAGCGTCGTTGTCCGGCGATGGAGTCGCCTACTAAGATGCCGGTGACGACGCGGTAGTGATGCGAGGTTCGAGTCTTTCGCTGCCCTACGCGGGGCTCGCCGCTCTTTTCGTCGTCGGAGGCGTGTGCCGCCCGGCTCGCGCCGCGGAGACGCCGCATCGATTCGCACTCGACTGGGCGCGTGTTCCGAACGCCGTGAGCTGCATCTCGGGACCGGAGCTCGCGGTGCGAGTCGAAGAACGCCTCGGTCGCGCGGTGTTCGAAGACCCGGCGCATGCCGACGTCGCGATCGAGGGACAGGTGGAGCCGACGGAAAGCGGATGGCACGCCGTCATTTCGATCATCGACGTGAAGGGGGCCGTCATCGGGACACGAGAGCTGTCGAGTGTTGCCGCGAGCTGCCGTGATCTCGACGCGCCACTCGTGCTCACCATTGCGCTATTCGTCGATCCGAACGCCGCGCTCGCGCCACCGACCACGCCGCCCGCCAAAGCCGTCTCCGCCGCGCCGCCCGTCGCGACGCCGGTGACGCCTCCGGCGCCTCGTCAGATCGGGCCGGCCGTACCCTCTCCAGAGCCCACTCCGTGGCACGGTTTCACGACGATCGGCGGGGGAGCAGCCGCCGGGCTCTTACCGGAAATCGCACCCACACTGACGATCCGTCTGGGCATCGTCGCGCCCCACGTCTGGCCCATCGTCCTCGAAGGCGCACTGTTCGGCGAAGAGCAGGCGGCGGCGCGTCAAAACGGAGCCCCCATTACCTTCTCGCTCGCCTGGGGCGGCGTCTCCACGTGCCCGATCTCACTGGACTTCGGGCCCGGCGGATTCTGGGTGTGCGCTGGGGTCGACGCGGGCGCCGTCTCGACCCGCGGCCTTTCCAACAGCACTCTTCTCTCCCGTCAGCGATTTACCGCGAGCGCCGTGGTGCGAGTGGCGGCGACCTTGAATATCGGTCACCACTTCTTCTTGGCGGGGGCTCCCGCGTTGGTTTTGCCCTTCGTCCGCGACTCGTTCGACTACGTTGAGAACGACGATCGGGAGCAGGTTTTTAAGATGTCACCGGCAGCCGTCACGGTCGACGTCGGACTGGGATTCCGAGCCCCCTAGATAATTTTTTCGCCGTGAAGCCACTCACTCTCGTCAACGCGAAAATCGACTCGCCGGAGCTCTCCGCCCAGCCAGCGGCCGTCGACGCACGCCCCCGCGAAATTCCGGCTTTTCGAGAGATATTCGAGACACATGCTCCCTACGTGTGGAGAACCCTGCGCCGCCTCGGCGTCCACGATGCGGACGCCAAGGACATGTGTCAGGAGGTGTTCGTCGTCGTACATCGGCGCCTGCCGGATTTCGAAGCCACGTCGTCGGTCAAGACGTGGGTCTACGGCATCGCGATCCGCGTCGCATCACAATATCGGCGACGCGCACGCCACCGAAGCGAAGAGCTCTCCGCCGATCTTCCCGAAGTCTCGGTCCCTCCCGAACAGGAGATCGATTTTCGCCGACGTGAATTTTTGGGGCGCCTCGACCGGGCGCTCGATCGACTCGACCATCACAAGCGGTCGGTGTTCGTGCTGTTCGAGTTGGAAGACATGACGATGAACGAGGTCGCGCAAACGCTCGGTTGCCCGCTGCAGACGGCGTATTCACGCCTGCACGCGGCCCGCGCGCTCGTTCGCGAGGCGTTCGCGTCGATGGACGCTCCAAAAGGAGACGAATGACGGACGAACACGCCGTCGTGCGGCTCCGTCTCTCGGCGGATTCGCCAGCCGCGTTGACCGAGGCTCTCGAGCTCGCTCGGGACGATTGTCCGCGCGCCGAACAGATACACGAGCTCGAAGCAGCGCTCATGCCGCTCCTTTCGGGCGGGGCAAAATCGGGCACGACCTCGAAGCTCCCGAAGCGCCCCGTCGCAGCGGGCGCCGCCTTCGGCGCGAAACTACTCATGGCAGCCGCCGTCGCTGCCGCTGCAGGGGTCGGCGGCGCGCTGCACCACTTCGCCACCCGTTCGCGCGCGGTACCGATCGCGGCACCGGGAGGCACGCCCGCAGTAGTCGCCGCACCGTCGCCTCGTCCGGCGGAGCCGGCTCGCGTCGCGCCGCTCGACGAAACCGAGGCCCCGCAGGTGCCGACTTCCGCGGAGCCGGCAGCGGCAGAGTTCAAGGCCGTCGCGCGACCCCACGCTAGCCCAGGCCCCTCGACGGAAACGGCCGTCGCTGCGGCGCCGACGGCGGGCACCGGGGAAGCCGTCTTTCCGGACACCACGGGAAGCGCGGAAGTCACCTTGCTCGAACGCGCCGAGCGCGCGCTGCGAGCGGATCCGGCTTCGGCGCTCGCCATCACGGACGAGCACGCTCGCCAGTACCCCGCCGGAGCGTTGACGCAGGAACGCGAATTCGTCGCGATCGAGGCGCTCGCCGCGCTCGGGCGACGGGGCGAAGCGACCACTCGAGCGGCCACATTCCGCGCTCGGTTTCCCGATTCCGCTCACCTCCGCCGTCTCGATTTGCTGCTGAGGCCGACGAGCGATGACGCTCCGTAGCGTCCGGGCCGCATCCCTCCTCGCTGCCGTCGGGCTCGCTGCGTGCGGCACCCCCGTGCTCGTCGGGGAAGCGGAAACGCGCGACGCTGCGCTGTCCACTCCGCCAGTCGCGTCGCGAGACGGCGGCACGATCGTCTGCGGCTCGAACGTGTGCGCCCCGACGGCGCCCGCCGAGGCTCTCGCCGAAGCGCCGCCCTGTTGCTACGCGGCAACCGAATGCGGGGCGCTCCTGTCGAGCGCCTGCGTCGAGCTCAACTCGGCGGGGGTGATCGACCCGAGGTGCCCTACCTTCGCTTCCCTACCCGGCTGTTGCAAGCCCGACGACACGTGCGGCGTGATGGCGACGGGAAGTGCCTTCGGTTGCGTCGATCCGTTCGCCTTGTTTCCAGGCGCGACGACCCGGCACTGCACGTTTGCGGATCAGTAACGGCAATCGCGCGCGCTTGGCCGGTGCCTGCCCTCGGCCGAGGCGCTCAGGAGGTCCCGCGAGAGCGTTCGGCCGCGAGCTCGGCCTCTGCGTCGGCGACCGTCGTGAGCTGGATGTCACCAACGCCGAACCCGGCGTGGAGCAGCTCTTCGCGGAGGCGAACGGCGGACGCTTCGGCGCGGACGCGCTTCTGTTCGAGGGCTTCGATGCGTTCGAGCGACGCTTCTCGCTGACGGCCCTGCAACATCGTCATTCGAAGCCGTTCCGCGGCGATCTCTCGGCAAAGAGCGGCATATTGCACCATGTACTTGCGAAGAGTGTCGAGGCTGAGGGGTCTCTGACCGGGCCGACTCGCCTTGATGATGAAATAGGCGAAGAACCCGAGGGCGAGCAAGAACGGCCACACCATGCTGGGGGAGAGCATAGCGCTCGGACGCCGTTTCTCCCTCGAGATTTGTCGCCGGAGTCGGTGCTACCGTGCCGGCCATGAGCAGCGAGAGCTACCACGAGCCGATTGAGCTCCTGTCCGAAGACACCAAGAACATGCACCGGGCCATCGTGTCGCTCAAAGAAGAGCTCGAGGCCATCGACTGGTATCAGCAGCGCGCCGAGGCGTGCTCCGACGACGATCTGCGCGCGGTCCTGATCCACAACAAGAACGAGGAGATCGAGCACGCGATCATGAACCTCGAATGGATCCGCCGGAAGAACGCGGCCTTCGCGACCAACATCACGACGTACATCGGCTCGACCGGCCCGATCACCGACGTCGAAAAGCAGGCAACCGGCGGCGGTGGTGGTGGTGGTGGTGCGAGCTCGAGCGGCGCGTCGCCGACCCTCGGCATCGGAAGTCTGAAAGGGGCGAAGTGATGGATTTGCTGAAACGCGACCTCGCTCCCATCACGACCGACGGTTGGACTCAGGTCGACGAAGAGGCGCGCCGCGTCCTCAAGCTGCATCTCGCCGCGAGGAAGCTCGTGGACTTCTCCGGCCCTCACGGCTGGTCGCTCGGAGGCGTGAACACCGGGCGGTTGAAGCACATCGAGAAGGGCCCGATCGCCGAGGTCCGTCACGCGATTCGCGACGTGCGGCCCCTCGTCGAGTTGCGGTCGCCGTTCTCGCTCGACATTCTCGAGCTCGACTACGCGTCCCGGGGCGCGAACGATCTCGACCTGGACCCGGTCATCGCCGCAGCGGAGCGCATCGCGCGAGCCGAAGACTCGGCGGTGTTCTACGGCTTCAAGGAGGCGGGCATCGTCGGGATGCTCGAAGCGAGCCCGCACAAGCCCATCGACGTCGGTGCGAGCATCGAGTGGCCACGTGCCGTCAGCGCCGCCAAAGAGGTGCTGCGGCTCGCAGGGGTGAACGGCCCCTACGCGCTCGCGCTCAGCGTCCAAGCATACGCCGAGGTCACCGCCGACGGCGACGACGGCTACCCGATTCGAAACCGCATCGAGGAGAGCCTCGCGGACGGCTCCCTGGTATGGGCCCCCGCCCTGAAGCAAGGCGCAGTGCTCCTCTCGCTGCGCGGCGGCGACTACGAGCTCACCGTCGGGCAAGACCTCTCCGTGGGCTACGCAGGCAGCGATCGCACGAAGGTCGAGCTCTATCTCACCGAGTCGTTCACGTTCCGCGTGCTCGAAGAGAAAGCCGCGATCGGGCTCACTCGCGTCGCCGAACCGACCGCGAGCCGCTAGCCGACGCGAGCAAGCGCCGCGTCGCGGCGTCCCGGCGCGAGCGCAGCGAGCCCGCAAAGCGGCAGGGGGAGCGGTCGCGAAGCGAGTGATTGTTCCTGGGGGGCGTGCCCGAGCGTGCCCGCCCCCCTCGCCCGTTCCGGGCGGTCCCCCTGGTATTCGCTTCGCTCAAAGTAAACCGGAGCGCGGCGCACGCCGCTCGCGCAGCGAGCCCGCGAAGCGGCAGGGGGAGCGGTCGCGAAGCGAGCCGCGGGGGACAAGGTCCCCCGAAACTAGTAGGTCCCCCCTAGTAGTGATATTGCCAGACGAGGTCGAGGATCGTGCTCCCCTCGTCACCGAACGTCGTTTGAACCGACCAGTTGCGTTTGAAGCGCCAGTCGAGCGTCGCGAAGTTGAGGTCGGGGTTCGTCCCCGGGGGCGGGACGCCGAGCACGTGCGATAGCGACACCGAGATATCGCGAGCGACGCGCATCTCGAGCTCGGGGCGCGGGTTCGCGCTGTCCGACGTGTCGATGCGCGTCGTGATGTCGAGACCGGTGAGGTCGTCGAGCGCCTTGCTCAACCCTTGCCCCACGAGGCCACCGCCGAGGCCCACCGCGCCGGAAGTACCGGGAGCCCCGGAGCTCGACGTCGGCGCGTTGCTCCCGTCGGTCGTACCGAAGAGGATCAGTGAGAGGATCTCGCTGTTCGTGTGCGACGGATCCGAACGAAGCGACACTTTGCCGGTTTTGAGCGGCCCGACGAAGTCGGCGTACACGCGGGTTCCTTCCGGAGCGTTCCACCCCGCCGTCACGATGACCTCCGGGTTGTCGGGCGCGCCGGTGAAGGTGATCGTGCCGCGCTCGATTTCGAATCGCTTGCCTTGAACCTCGAGGTACCCGCTCGTCAAATTGATTTGCCCGGTGACCTGCGCCGCTCCGGCCGTCGTGATTGTCGGTGACCCGTCGATACGCGCGCGCAGATCGCTTCCGCGATCGACCTCGAGATCGTGCAGCTTGACCTTGATGACGAGGGTAAGAGGGTTCGAGCTCGACGAGTCCGTGCTCTTCTCCAGCGGGATGACGACGAAGTCGTCTCGGTTCTCGTAGTACCCGACGCGAACGTGCGGATCGGTCGCCAGGTCCTGCAGCTCATGAGTCGACTGCTCCGGCAACTTCACGCCCGCCGACGGCACGTCGACCGCGACGTCGATCGTATGCGGCGCTTTCGCGGGCGCGGCCTCGACGGCGAACGTCCCCCACGCTTGCGCGAGCGATTGCCCCTCGATGGTCACCGGAAGGGCGTCTTTCTTGTCGACTTTGAGCGAGACTTTCGCGCGCTGGAACTGGAGACCGTCGAAGTGCACCTCGCCGCTCCCGGAGAGCGCCCCGGTGACGCCCTTGGCGGCGATCTCCTTCGCGCGCACGACGCCGTCCGGATCGAACACGACCTTCGTCTCCACGTCGTGAAACTCCTGGCCGAAGCTCACGAGCTGAAACTGCCCCTGCGCGAGATTCAAATATCCTTTGATGGTCGGGCGACCCGCGCGATTGGCGACGTCGATCGAGCCGTCGGCGTCCACCCGTCCGTCTACGCTGCGCAAGACGTCGCGCAAGAACGGACGCAAGACGACGATCCGAAAATGCGTGGCCTTCGCTTCGGCGTGAGTCGAACCTGCGGGGTCGATGGTCGGCGAGAGCACCTTCGACCAGTCGATGCCGACCTTCGCCGAAGCCTCCGCCGAACCGTCCGATTCGGCGATCTTCACCGCGGCGGTCGCGGTCTTCGTGTCGGCGTCGAACTCGATCGTCGCACTGTTGCCGGCGACGCGGGCAACCGACAGGCCTTCGGTGGCGAGCGCGGCGTGAACCTTCGGCGGCGAGCGGGTCCCGCCGCTCGCGTCGAGGTCCCCGCTGAACTTGCCGGCGATCTTCAGGCTCGCGAGCTGGGGAACGACTTCGAGCGGAAATTTCGCGAGATGCGCGCGAAGGGAAGCGTCCCATGGCGCAGGCGTTTCCGGATGCAACACGACGTTCAACAGATCGCCGCGCCATTCGGATTGGAGCGAAAGCGCCGCCGATTGCTTGACGGACATGTCCACGTCGAGTGCGCCGGCGTCGTCGCCGTAGTGACCGGCAAGATGCGTGGTGAACGGCAACGACGACGCGCGACCGCGGAGGCCGAGCTCTCCGACGTCTGCGTCGATTTCGACTCGCGGATGCCGGAGCGTTTGCTTCGCTTCCACCGATGCGGAAACCACGGCGTCGAGACCGTCCGTCCAGCTCCCGGGCAAATATTCCGACACGCGACGTCTCGGCATCGTGAGGTGCGCCTCGACGGGCACGTCGTAGAGCGCCGCGGCGAGGCCCTCGGAACCGAGCGCGAGAGCGCCGTAAGGCACGGTCGCCGATACGCCGAGATCGGCGATCAGGCCATGCTGATCCTGCAAGACAATCCGCGCATTCGTGGTGCCGCGCGTCGGTTCAACGGAAACGTCCACGGCCATGTCGACCCCGGTGATCGTCCAACCGGGTTGCACGCGAACGTCGGTCGCGACGACGTTGCCTTCTTTAGGACTATTCGCCGCGATGCGAAGGCCCTGGGTGTGAGCCGACAACGTCACTTCGGGCGGTGCTGCGACGGATGGCCGCAGGTACTTACCGGTCGCGATCAACGTTCCACCGAGTTCGTCGCAAAGGAGCGCATGTTCGGGAAGTGCCTCTTTGAGACGAGTCAAATCGATGTCGGCGTCGAGTTCGACGGCTCCCGTCGCCGATTCGAACGACTTGGGATCGAGGAGTGGGCCGGCGAGGTGAACGTTCGACGCCTGGATCGCCACGTGTCCTTCGTCGGCTCTCGCGCTCACCGTTCCGTCGAGGTCGCGGTCTTTCAACGTGAGGTTCACGTGCGCTTCCGCGTTCGAAATACCGGAGGCCGACACGTCCGAGACGTCGAGCCCGACGTGACCCCGCGCATCGGAGCCTCGTTCCGATACATCGACGTCGCAGGCCATGCGACCGCGAATCGGATGCCCGGTTACGCCGAGAACGCGTGCTATCGGGCCGAGCTCGAGCCCCTTCGATTGCGCGCGCACGTCGAGGCCCGCTGGAAACAGATGCAGGTCCGCAGTCATCGGTTCGCCGGCGCCGGTCACGACCACGCCGTCGAGACGAAGACCGTCGCCGAGCGTCACTTTCCCGACGTTGGCCGTCACCTTCACGTGAGCTCGCTCGAACGTCGCGCTCGCGTCGGTGATGCGCACGCCGCTCCCGAGCGACACGTTCGCGGTGGCGGTCACGGCCGGCGTCCGGGGTGTCCCGTCGATCTTGCTCGACACCACGAGGTGTTCGAGTCGCCCGCGGGTGCTCGCAGAAACGGCGGGGAACGTGCGCGTTCCATCGCCGAGGTCGGTGGCGTTCACCGTCGCTGCGAAGACGGGATCGTCGACCCGTCCGTCCATCTCACCGGTCAGGTCGACCGTCGTTGCTTGAAACGCGCCGTGCCCGACGTGATCGCCGTGCACCGTGACGTCGCCGTGCACGGTTTGCGCGGGCAATTCGAGCGCCAGCTTGGCCTTCAGCTGCGCGCTCCCGTTGACGTTGCGGCGAAGGCGAGGCACGGCGAGCAGATCCGGCACGGTCGCGGTCACCAACGCATCGAGCGTCGCGCGTCCCTCGTGCGCGCGGAACGTCATGTCGGCGCGAATCGGCAAGCCGGGCTCGGCGACGAACACCGTGGCCGACGCTTGCCCGCCCGCCATTTTCCCCTTGGCCGTCACCGGGGGAATCTTTTGTGCGTCGATCGTCGACGTCGACGTTTGCACCTGGAACGTTCCGCGCGGCACGTCGCCCTGAGTGAAGCTTCCCGCCGTGTCCACCCGCGCCGTGATGTCCGAGCGCGGCGCCGTGCTCAGCACGTCCGCGAGATCGACGTGCCGGGCGTCGACGTGTATTTCGCCGGACGTCGTGGAACCGAGTTTCGTCGTACCGGCGATTTCCACCGTCGCGTTCTGGCAAGTCACGGTTCCCCGAACGGCGACGCGAGGAAGCAAGCCGCCCGCCTCGACGCGGACTTTCACCTTTTTCTGGAATTGAAGTTCGGGGAAGAGCCGTTGCAGCACGCGAGCGTCGGCCTGAGCGTCCACACGCGCGTCGAGCTTGCCTCCGTGAAGCGACCCGCGCACGGCCACCGGCGCATCGCCGACATCGCCGTCGAACGACGCGGTGATCTCCGGAGGCGCGTCGCCGCTCGGAAACGACAAAGTTCCGGTCGCACTTCCGCGCGGATTGGCCGCGCGCGGCATGGCCCGAGCGACGATCGCGGCGCGATGTATTTCAATGGTGGTTTGGTTGGGGAGCACGCGGAGCGCACCCACGACGTCGCGGAGGTCGGCATCGACGACCAGCGATTCGACGGGCGTTCCGTGGATCCACGCATGGCGCACCTTCAGCGCGTCGAAGCGAAGCGTCAGGGACGGCCCGACCGCGCCCGGCTTGTTTTCGGCCTTCTTCTCGCGCGGAGCGACGGCAGCGAGCAGTCGGAGCTTGCCTTCCGCGTTCGGGTCGAGCGACACGTCCGCGTCGTCCACGCCGATCGACCCGATGTCGACGGAAAGATCCCCTTTCGAAAACGCCAGCGAGCGAACCATGCCGATCGGATCGATCCGCGCGCGAACGCCGGAGACGAGGACGACGCGCCGCCCGTCCGGGTCCGACAGGGTCGCCCGGACGCCGTCCACGCCGAAAAAATCGACGTGACCGACGTCGAGGAGGGTGATCTTGCCGGCAATGGCCGTGGCGAGTGCACGATTCACCTGGCGCGCGACGAACCGGCGCGTGACCGAGAGATTCGCCGCCACGACGAGCGCGGCAAGCACCACGACGAGCGCGGCCACGAGCACGAGCACGGTCTTGCCCGCGATCACGACGATGCGTCGTACGAGCGGCATCAAAATGCTTCTCCGATCCCGAACGCGAGCGCGATCGGCAGACCGACGAGCTTTTCCGGCGTAGGTTCGTCGTCGGTGCCGGCACGGAGGATCTGCAGACCCGGAATTCGGTAACCCACGTCGAGTCGGACCGGACCCACCGGCGTGTCGTAGCGCGCGCCGAGGCCCGTCGAGAGATGCGGGTGTGACGTCCGAATGTCGACGAGGTTCGGCGAGACGTCGGCGCTGTCGAAAAAGACGGCCATCGAGATGGGCCCGGTAACGTCGAAGCGCGCCTCGACCGACGCTTCCCACCTCGTGAAGCCACCGACGGGCACCTCGCAGCTCTTCGCATTCGTCGTGAGCACCGCCTGCGTGCACTGGATATTTTGCAGCCCTCCGAGACTCATCGACGGAAGCGGCAAGCTGGGCCCGATACCGCGGAGTGGATACCCGCGGTCGGAGTTGGGGCCACCGGCAAAGAACCCGCGAAAGAAGATGACCTGGAGGTCCTTCGCTTGTTCGATGAGCCCTTGCTCGGACGCATCGGAGCCTCCGAGACACTTGCCGTTGTGGCTCTCGGCGCAGCCGTAGTTGCTGGGAAACAAGAACCCGAACGACGCCCGCGCCGCGAGCGTCACGTGCTTTCCTAGGGGAATGTAGCCGCGGAAATCGGGCTGAATGCTGAAGTCGGTCGCGACCCCGCCAAAGGGACCACCGGCGACCTGCAAACTGTCGCCGACGTAGAACCCTTTGTGCGGCCGTACGCGGTTGTCGGTGACGTTGAGGTTGGTGATGAGCTCCGGGTACGAGATGACCAACGTCCGGAGCGCGGGGTCGACCTGCCCCTTGTAAGAGAACGGATATTCGACCTGAAGGTTGTGCCCGACGCTCGCGTAGAGCTTCCAGAACACGCGATCGAGCCCGATCCCGTTCTTGAACTCGAGGTAACCGAGAACGGGATCGGTGGGCTGGATCCGCGTCCTCAAGAGCACCGGGAACATGTTGAGCTCGGGGCGGATGAAGACCGACGTGCGGGCCTCGATAAAACCCGGTTGCCGCAGCTCATTTCTGAGCTTGAACTCCGGCAAGAGGCGTTCGGGCGTGACCCAACTTCCGACGCGCAGCGGGTAAAGGACGACGCCCGGTTTGAATTGAATGGAGTACTGGCGCATCCCTCCGAAGAAGTTGTGGTTCTCCCAGCCGATGATCGCGTGGACGTCGGTCTTGATTGCGTCGAACTCGACACCGCCGCCGAGCTTCACGGTGCGCAGCTTCGCGGGTTCGACTTTGACGCGTACGGGAATCACCTTCGTGTCCGCGTTCTTCGACGAAAGGTCGGGGACGACCTGGACCGAGCTGAAGACGCCGAGGTCGAGCGCGGCCTGTCGCGCCGCATCGAGACCGCTCGACGAGTAGACGCCGCCGGGTTGGATGTCGAGAGCGCGCCGAACCGGCGCGTCCGGCAGACTCCCGAGGCCGTCGATCGTGACCGCGCCGTAGGTGCACGGCGGTCCGGGCGTGACGTCGAACGCGAGATCCGCCGCGTGGTTTACCAGATCGATGAGCGCGTCGCGTTTCACCTCGGCGAGCGCATAGCCGTCGTCGGTGAGACGGTCCTTGATCGTCGCCTCGGCCGCGACGAAATCGTCTTCGTCGAAGCGCTCGCCGGGGCCGAGCTTCTTCATCGCCCGCTTCAAGACTTTCTTCTGGACGTCGAGCGGTAGGCTCGCCGTGCCGCGCACGACCACGTGCCGAACCAGGATCGGCTTGCCCTCGTCGACGACGATCTCGACCCGCACGTGATCGGGTTTGACCTGGATGACTCGCCCGGCGCGGACCCGCGCTTCGTAGAACCCGCGCGCGCGGTAGTACCGCTGAATACGCGCCAGATCGCGGCCGAGGGTGAGCCGGTCGAACACCTCGTAGTCGTAGACGAGGCCCTGGAACAACCCGACGAACCGAGGGCTCGGCGACGTCGCGATCTTTTCCGCGACGTCGCCGCTGCTCACTTCGTCCGTGCCGTCGATCGACACGGTGTCCACCGCGGAGCGCCCGGCGGGGATGGACGAGCAGCGCGGCAAGAATAGGAGCGCGAGCACGAGGAAGACGCCTCGTGCGAGCGAGAAGAGCGGACCCCGAGACCGCGGGACGCGTCGCGGCGTCGTCGAGCTCACGCTCACCGCTTCGCTTCGCGAGGCTCGAGGGCGCGATGGGCCAGCTTCCGATTCACGGCGGCGCCGGTGAGAAGAGCAAAGACGAACAGGTACAGCGCCATCAATGTGATGCCCACGAGCGCGAGGCTCGCCGTGTACGCGCCGCCTCCGCCCAACGTCGACAGGTATTCGCCGTACAAGAACCCGAGGACGACTTGCATCAGCACGGCCACCGTCGCTCCGGCGAAGACCGGTTGCTTGTGCCGTTCGCGCGGTGGAACGCCCACGACATAGAGCGCCGATACATAGCCGAACCCGATGAGCAGGCTGCCCACCCAACCCACCACTCTCCATAAGCTGCTCGAGCTGCTGGACGGCTCGAAGCCCCAGAGCGCCTTCGCCACCAGATCGACGCCGTGGAGCAGAACCGCGAGGACGGCAATCGCCACCGAAAGACCGATGCACGTGAGGACCGCCAGCGCGCGCTGACGAAGCCATGGCCGGCGCGTCTCGAGCTCGAGTTCGAGCGCGTCGAAAATGGATTGAATGCCGCTCGACGCGAGCCACAGGAAGGCGGCGATTCCCGTGAGCCCCACCGTACCGCCGTTCCATCGCGAGGCCTTCTGAAGCTCCGACAAAACGAGTTGTCGCGTCAAGGACGGCAAAGTGCCGAGCACCGGACTCAGTTGAAAAGAGCCGTGCATCGACAGCTTCGCGGCAAGCAGACCACCCACCGCGACCAACGGGATGAGCGACAAGAACAGCCAGAACGCGGTCTCCGCGGCGAGTCCGAACGTACGTTGGCGGTCCATCTGTTCGTAGAGCGCGCGGAGCCACTGCACGACACGCTTGCCGCGCGTCGACCAGGCTGGTTGCCCGCTGTCATGATCGGTAGCGGACGCGGCCAGTCGACCCTCCGATGTCCGTCAGTGCCCGTTGGACGGGGTCACGTCGATCGAGCATTGCCAATCACGCGCGACGGCGCGCACTTCGCGCTCAAGCACGCCGAGCAACGATTTCGCGCGCTCGTTCACCTCCGATTCCGTGCCGGCGAGTTCGATGTTCATCTCGGTAATCCTGCCGCGATCGGACTCCAGTTGGCCCGCCTCCGGCATGGTATCTCGATCTTCGAGCTCATCCACGCCGTCGAGGAACACACTCCTCGACGAGTCGGGCAACGTGTCGCGGAACGCAAACGGAACCCCCGCGTCGTTGTTACGGCCGACGATCGGATCTTTCGATACGAGAAGACTGATTCGAACGTGCATGGCGTGACTCCGTCGAAGAGCTAATGCACCCCGCATGCCGATCGTCCGAGGTTCGAATTTCACGGAACCCGCGTCAGCTTATCACCCGTGGCGCAGGAAAACTGCGGCGGCCTGCCCCAAGGTGCGGCAGTCGCGTCGGGCGGCGCCCGATTCCAGCCGCGCTACGCCGGAGGGGGTGCGATAGCCGGCAGGGACAACGTGAATCGCGCCCCGACGGTACCCGGTCGCCCTGCGGGCAAGCTGCTCTGCCCTGGTTCGATGCCGCCTCCGTGAACGCGCGCGACGTCCATGGCGATGGACAGACCGATCCCGAGGCCACTCCGCGAAGGCCGTTGAACGAAGCGCTGGAACAACGTGCCTTCGACTCCGGGGCGAACGCCCTCGCCGTCGTCTTCCACCGAAACCATGGCGATACCGTTCGAAGACGCAACCGCCACGCGAACCGTCTTCCGCGCGTGCGCCACGGCATTGCGAACGATCTCCGCTACGGCCTGCTTCAAGAGCAGCGGATCTCCGACGATGCCGCAAACGTCGTCGAAGGGCTCGTTGACCACGGTGACTTCGCGGCGAGGTTCGGCGCGCGTGGTCGCGTCCACCGCGCTCTTTACGACGTCACGGAGATCGAGCTCCACCTTCGACGGCTCGAGGTGACCCTTTTCCAGCTCTGCGAGCAGCGTGATCCGGTCGACGAAGGCGTGCAGCCGGAGGAGCCCGCGGTTGCCGAGACGCAGGAACAATTTGTGGTCGTCGGTGAAATGACTCGAGAGCTCGCGCTCCAGTCTCCCGACGGTTTCGAGCACGATGCCGAGCGGCGAACGCAGGTCGTGCGCCATCCGCGCGAGGAAATCTGCGTACGCCGGCGTCGGATCCACGGCGACTTCGCCGGAAGAGACGTCGGAGTCTCGTGAGCCGTCGGCAGTGGGCCGCGACGCCTCGGGCGAACTCATGTGTTGTGCCGTCATCTCGACTCCTTCATTCGACGATTTCCGCCGTTCTCGTCCGCGCCCCAAGTGCTTTGTTGAGCTTCGTGCGTTGAGGCTCATTTCGCCACATTCGGGGAAGAATGTCTCAGTGACTCGTGCGCTTAGAATCGACCGCGCGCCGTCATCGCGAACTCGGAGGGCGAGATCACCGGCGCGAATACGACCTCCGGACGTGTCTGAACGATGGTTCGCGTCGTAGGAAACAGAAAGCCGCCGACGATCTGCAATATGCCGAGCGCTTGTCCGATCCCATCGCCGACGAGCAACGCGTCATTGCGCGTTTCGTGTCCGCAAGCGGGGTAACGCAGGTTCGAGCCGCACTCGCCCCGAGCAGCGAGGTCGAGCCATGGCCCCGCGAGGGGAACGTACAACCGCTGATCGGCGCGGTAGCTGCTCGTTCCGGCGACGACGAGCGACGTGAGGTAAGTAGTGCCGAAGACCAATCCACCGACGGATAGCCACCTTCCGTCGGGTACCGATTCGGTCACCGTATCCTGAAAGGTTCGCGATTCGTGCGCGCTCGACGGTTCATCAGCGGCGGCCATGCCGGCGAACGACACGACGGCAGAGAGCACGATGACCCCTAGGGTCGTTCTGAAAAGACCGGTGCCCGAGAGCATGTAAATCCGTAGCGCTGTAGCTAGTGCAGTCATCGTGCCAGACGGTCATCCGGTTGCGCGCTTTGCTCACGAACTACGGTCGAGCGTCGGCGGCGTCGGAATCAGCGCCGCGCACTCCTGAACCCCTGTTACCGGGGCACACCGGCTGATCGCCGAGGGCGCACTGCGTCGTCGAATGGGCTCGACCACTTCGCGCTCGTAGATGCTGAGCGCGCACGCGAAGAACGTCATGATCAACGGCCCGGCGATGAGCCCGATCGGGCCGAACATCTCGAGACCACCGATGACGCCCACCAGCGCGAGGAACGGGTGCCCTCGACACTCGCGGCCTGCGATGAGCGGGCGAATCACGTAGTCGACCAGCGACGACGTGATGAGGATGCCCCACGCGAGTTGAAATAGCCCGAGGCCGACGTGGCCCTTCACGATCAGGAAGATCGACACGGGCACCGAAACGAGGAGGGTGCCTATCGCGGGAACCAACGCGGCAAGCGCCGTCAGAATGCCGAGGAGCACGGCGTGGTTCAGACCGCTGAGAGCGAATCCGACCGTCGCGAAGGCGCCTTGAAGCACGCCCGCGAACAGGCTGCCGAGCAACGTGCCGCGGCCGACGTTGCGAAAAGTAGCGACGAGCTCGCAGGTGACGCGCGGATTCAACGGCAGCAATCGCGCGAGCCGCGTCTCGATGGGCGTCGGGTCGCGCAACGTCTGAAACGCGGCTACCGCGGCGACGAGCGCGGCGGGCACCCAGCGCGCCGACGTGCTCACCGCGCTGCTCGCCGCGGTCGACGCGAATTCACTCAACTTTGCCGCAGCGCGCGCGCTCTCGGAAGCGATCACGGATTCCGGGACGCCCAGGCGCGCCAAGAACAGCACGGTGTGCGGGCCGAGGTGCTCGAAGTGAATGCCGCTCTGAAGCAAGCCGAGCGCCGGTCCCACCTCGGAGCTCACCGAATACAAGAGCAACCCCAACAAACCGACCCCGACGAGCACAATCGCGCTCACGCTGATGGCCGCTGCGAGCCCCGGGCGAAAGTCGACGCGCGGAAGGATCCGACGGTGGAGCGGCTCCATTGCAAAGCCCGCGAGCATGCCCAGAAGCAGACCGTCGAGGAGCTCCGAAGCGACCCACGCCGCCGCGGCGAACGAGATGGCCAAGACGACGATGAGCGCCGCGCGCTGGCCGCTCTCTTCGGCGAGCGGCGTCATCATCGAGACGCGGATCGACTCGGGCGGACGATCGAGCGGCGGCAGGACAGGTGAGCCGATGTTCGTTCCGTCGCTCAGGTCCGGCGCGTCGGGCTTCTTCCCGCCCCCGCTCATGGGTCGGCGCCAGGGAATGAAGGAGCCCGAGGTAGCCATGCCCGAATCGGTGCAACTTTCAGGCCGCACGCTCAGGTGTTGCGAGGTCGCACGGGAAGCTTCGTCGCGTCATCGCCGCCCGGCGCGCCGCGATCGGTGCGGTCCATTTTTCGGTACAGCGTGCGTCGATTGAATCCGAGGATCTTCGCTGCGCGCGACTTGTTTCCGCCGACGAGCGCGAGAACGCGATGCATGTACCGTCGCTCGAGCTCCGCGGCGGTGACCAGCTCGGCCGGATCGTCAGCAGAAAGGACGAACCGGTCGGCCTGATAGTTTCTTACCTTCTCCGGCAAGTCGTCGACCATGATCGAGTCGAATCGCATGAGTGCGACCGCGCGCTCCATGCAGTTTTCCAGCTCGCGGACGTTGCCGGGCCAGTCGTACTGGGTGAGCTTTTCCGCGGTCGGCGCGGCGATGCCTTTGACTTGTTTCCCGGCGCGCTCGGCGGCGCGCTTCACGAAATGCTGCGCGAGGAGCAGCACGTCGCTGCCGCGTTCGCGGAGCGGCGGCACTTCGATCGCGACGACGTTGATCCGGTAGTAGAGGTCTTCGCGAAATCGCTTCTCGAACACCTCGGTCTCGAGGTCCCGGTTCGTGGCCGCGACGATCCGTGAGTCGAATGAAACCTCCTGGTTTCCACCCACCGGACGCACCTTGCGCTCCTGCAAACTGCGGAGCAGCTTCGGCTGCATCTCGAGCGGGAGCTCGCCGATCTCGTCGAGGAACAGGGTGCCTTGCGTCGCCTCGAGAAAGAGCCCGGAGCGCGTGACTTTTGCATCGGTGAACGCGCCGCGAACGTGACCGAAGAGCTCGCTTTCGAGCAGCGTCGCGGGCATGGCCGCGCAGTTGATGGCGAGAAACGGCCCGGCGCGTCGGTTGCTCTGCGCGTGAATCGCCTTCGCGATCAGTTCCTTGCCGGTCCCGCTTTCACCGGTGATGAGCACGGTCGCGTCGGTGTCGCTGACACGGGATACCAGGTCGAACACGCGGCGCATCGCGCTGCTCGCTCCGATGATTTGTTGAAACCCCTGCGGAGCCGCTGCGCGCCGGAGGCGCTTCACCTCTTCCTGCAAGCGGCGATGCTTGAGCGCGCGCTCCACCATGAGCCCGATGACGTTCGCGTCTACCGGCTTGGTGATGAAATCGTAAGCGCCCGCCCGGATGGCGCCGACGGCCGCTTCCATGCTGCCGTAGCCGGTGACGACGATCACCGGAACGTCGGGACGCATGCCGACCATGCGCTCGCACAAGTCGAGACCGCCGATCCCGGCCATGTTCAGATCGGTGAGAATGACGTCGAAATCCTCCTCGCCGACCAGCTCGAGTGCGTCTTGCGCCGACGTCCGCCACACGACTCGATGCGTGCGCTTCAACGTGGATTCGAGGAGTTCGCACGCGGTCTGATCGTCGTCGACGATCAGGATCCGACCAGGCTCGTTGTCGGAGGTGCGCCCGCGCTGCGACTCTTCGACCTCCTGCGTGGCCGAGACCGCCGCGGGCTCCTCGACCTCCTGCGTGGCCGAGACCGCCGGGGGCTCTTCGTTCGTCGAGGGGTTCGGGGATTCGTTCGTCAAGGCGGGCTCCATCAGTGGTCTCCCGTGCGTGCCAAGGCCATCATTCGGTTCCGAAAAGAGCGTTGTCGAACAACTATTGCTCCGACTGCTCGCGTGCGGACGTTCGAAGGACTAGGCAAGAACCGAACCATCCCCGGAGATCAGTGAACTCGGGTGGGAGGGGCGCGTTTTCGTCGAAAAGCCGCAGGGCGTCGCGGCATTTCGCTACACGCCGTGAGACCTGTTTGCAGCGAAAAAATGGGCAACCCGTCAGGATTCGCGACACCCCGCGACGGCCACGATCCGTCAGGCGACCGAGCGCTCGAGCGGCTCCGCGTCCAGGTCTTCGCCTCCGAGCGCGTCACGCGGCTTCGCCAGGACGCCCTCGGCGCGACGAATCAGCACCAGGCCATCGGAGATTTTCGCTCCGCCGAAGTTCACGAGCAGGCCTGCCTCGATGCCCGTCATCCGCAGGCGAAACCGAAGCTGCGCACGATGCACCGTCGATAGCGCGGCTTCGGCGCGAATGTCGACGATGAATCGGCCTTCGACACACAGGTCTATCGTGTACGTGGACGAGAGGCGGGTGCCCCGATAGAAGACCGGGCGCGCGATCCGTCGCTGAAAGCCGAGGCGCCGGAGCTTGAGCTCGTAGCCCAGCGCTTCTTCGTAGGTGTTTTTCGAGAAGCCGGGACCGAGGCGGCGATGAACCTCCGCGCAGCCCTGCGCGAGATTCTCGAAGAGATCGTCGGACGGCGCGAGCTTGGGCATTCCGAGGGTCATGTGGGCCCGGTCGGACCTCGCGCCGGCGCAGTTGCGTCAGTCGCGACGCTCGGCGATTTCCCGGGCCCGCGCGAGGAGGCGGTCGCGGTCGTTCAGCGACGGATCCTCGACGACTTCGTCGAGAAGGATCCGGAAGATTTCGCCGAATATCGGACCGGGGCGTAGTCCCATCTTCGCGAGATCGTGCCCGTCGATCGCGAGCGCGCGCACGGTGAGCGCCGCGCCGGCACGGACGACCTTCGCGACGTGCTCCTCGAGCTCGCGGAGGCGCTCGAGATCGGCGGTCGCGTCGCGTCCCTTGGCGAGCACGTCGGCGCGATTGAGCGCGTAGAGCTCGGGCGCGAGATCGGGGCCGACGCGTCGAAGCCAGCGCCGAACGGCGGCGTCGGTCCACGACGAATCGTAACAAACCAGATGATGGCGAACGAGCGCCGTGATCCGAGCGCGCTCGTCGTTGGAGAAGCGGAGCCGGTCGAGGAGCGAGTGGACCATCTCGGCACCGATGCGTTCGTGTTCGTAGAACGTAAAGTCGTTCGTCTTGTCGCTCCATTGTCGCGAGCGCGGCTTGCCGATGTCGTGAAGGAGCCCGGCCATCCGCAGGCCGGCGTCCATCGGGCATCCGTCGAGGCAATGCATGGCGTGGCCCCACACGTCGTAGGCGTGGTGACGATTCTGTTCGCACCCGACCGATTCGAGGAGCTCCGGTGCGGTGATGGCGAGGAGCCCGTGATCCTTCATCACGTCGAAGGCGCGGCTCGGGCGCTCGGCCTTCATCGCCTTCGTCCATTCGTCCCGGATCCGCTCGGCGCTCACCTTGCGGTAGCTCGCGAGCGATGGCTCGATCGCGCGCTCCGTCGCGGGGTCGAGCGCGACGTCGAGCGTCGCGACGAACCGCGCCGCTCGGAGCACGCGGAGCCCGTCTTCGGCGAAGCGCTCGGCCGGGTCGCCGACCGCGCGCAAGACGCCCGCCGCGATGTCGGCCATTCCGCCGAACGGATCGATGAGGCGATCGTGCTCGAGGTCGTATGCCATCGCGTTGATCGTGAAGTCGCGCCGCGCGAGGTCCGCGTCGATGTCGTCGACGAAGTGAACCGCGTCGGGACGGCGCCCGTCCGAATAGGTCGCCTCGCCGCGGAGCGTCGTCACTTCGTACGACGCGCCCCCCATCAATACCGTCACCGTGCCGTGCTTGATGCCCGTCGGAATGACACGCGAAAAGACGCGCATCACCTCTTCGGGGCGTGCATCGGTCGCGATATCCCAGTCGCTGCCCGGGGAGACCGGCGACGCGCCGCGCGCCTCCGCGAGCAACAGGTCGCGAAGCGAGCCGCCGACGACCCACGCCCGATGACCACGATCGCCGAGCCGCCGCGCGAGCTCGATGACGGAAGCCGGAATGGTGTCTCGGACGAGGCGCGCTTCCACTCGACGTTCTTACAGCGTCGCCCCGGCCGACGCCAAAGCGCGCCGGAGACGATTCGACGTCAATGTCCCCAGGGATTGACGATTTCGCTGCCGCCGATGGCGGGCTTCGAGGCCGGCCGCGGCGGCGTATCGGACGGCGAGGGGTGAGCCGGCGGGTGGCTCGCGACGTGCGCGTGAGCGACGGGCGCAGCGCCGGGCACCTTTTCGAGACGCACCTTGAGCTTCTTCTGGGTGCCGTCGAGGGTGATCCGCTGCGTCTTGTAGCCGTCGCGACGAACCTCGACGTCGACGGGTTTACCGTCGGGCACCTCGACGATGACCGGGCTCGTCCCGAGACTCGCGCCGTCGCGAAATACCTCGGCGTCGTCCGGCTCGACATCCATGGCGACGGGAGTCGTCGCGGGTGGATTCACCGTGACCGGCGGCGGCGCGACAGGCGCCGGTGCGACGGGCAGTGCGGCGACGGGCGGCGGCGCGACGGGCGGTGACGCGGGGCTCGGACTCGCGTGGGTGAAGATCGCAACGACGAGCGCGAGCGCCACGGCGATCCCGGCGGCGCCGGCGAAGAGTGGCCAGCGGCTCTTCGGCGCGTACATCGGCGAGGCGGGCATCGGCGCCGGCATGCGCCCCTGCATCTTGAAGAAATCCGCCGGGACGTTGAATCCGCCGGATCGAGCCATCATTTCCGAGACCGCGACGGGCACGAGCCCGCTCCGCAGCTTGTCGATCTCGTCCATGAGCTCGCGCATCGAGCCGTAACGCTGCTCGGGCCGCTTCGACAGGCACTTGAGGATCACCGCTTCGAGCCCGGGCGGGACGTCCTGCGGCGCAGGCACCAGCGCGCGGATCGGAACCGGCGCCTTGTACATGTGCTGCGTCAGGATCCCCATGAAGTTGTCGGCGTCGAACGGGACCTTGCCGCACGAGAGTTCGTAGAGGATGACGCCGAACGAGTAGATGTCGCCGCGATGATCGACCGGCGCGCCCGCGGCCTGCTCGGGCGACATGTAGTGCGGCGTTCCGAAGACGGAGCCGGCACGCGTCAGGCCACCGGCGGCGCTCGTCGAGACCTTCGCGATCCCGAAGTCGAGAATTTTGACGAAGTCTTTCTCGTTGCCCCGGTTGACGAGGAAAATGTTGTCCGGCTTGAGATCTCGATGAACGATCCCGGCTTCGTGCGCTGCGGCGAGGCCTTCGGCGAGCTGCCGCGCGATGTGGAGCAGCCGCGGAATGGGCACCGGGTGGTCGTTGTCGACGATCCCGGTGAGCGGCGTTCCGTCGAGATACTCCATGACGAAGTACGTCGCGCCGTCGGGCAGCTGACCGAAGTCGCTGATGTCGATGATGTGCTCGTGACCAATTTGCGATGCGGACTTCGCTTCGAGCAGGAAGCGCTCGGTGAGCTCGTGATCGCGCGCGAGATCGGCGCGCAGCACCTTCATCGCGACTTTCTTGTCGATGATCTTGTGGCGGCATCGATACACGATGCCCATGCCGCCCTCGCCGAGGATCGCTTCCACCTTGTAGCGATTGTCGATCGTGCACCCGATGAGCGAATCGACGCGCGACGCCGGAGGACCGAGCTCCGAACTCGGCACGCCGAGGTCGACCGAGTCGGCAGGAGGGCGCACGGTCACGAGCTTCAATCCCGTGATCGGCTCCACGGACGGTCGCGGCACGCCAGGCTTGCTCGGCAACGCGCCCGCTCGGCCCGCGCCGGCCTTTTGATTCGGGTCCTGACTCATTCTCTCGAACCTCTCAGAGTACTCCGCTTTCGCGAGGGTCGTAGCCCGCGTGCTCAGCCGGGCCGCCCTGAGTTCCGTCACGACCTACGAGTGATTCGCTCGCTCTGGAACGAAAGGCGCCCAATGTGGGTTCCCCACCAACCGGGTTAGCAAGAGATGCGCCGGAATGAGTCGCGTTCGAGAGCGAAATATTCGCTGAAGTTTCATGACGTTCCATTGTGTCTCGCAGGGCGACGAACACCGCGTACGCAAGCTTTGCGTAGCGCCGCGGATGCGTTGCCAGACCTGGCTGGGTGGCCTCCGGCTTCGGCGCTCGGAGGCCGCGGGTGTGCCTCACGGCGAGCGAACCCCGGAAAAGCCCGGCCGGGCGCGAACCGATTGGCGCTCTCACGGCGGGGTCTGGTAGTTCCTTCCGGCCTTCCGCGCCGACCATGGGCTTTCCCTTCGACCTCGCCGTCCGTTACATGCGCTCGCGCAAGCGCGCCTTCATTTCCGTAGGCACCGCGTTCGCGATCATCGGGATCGCGCTCGGTACGACCGCGCTCTCGACCGTACTCAGCGTCACCGAAGGGTTTCGCGCGCAGTTTCGCGAGAAGGTCCTCGGCGTGAACGCGCACGTCTTGGTCCTCAAGTACTCGAGCGACTTTCCCGAGTACCGCGAGGTGATGAAGAAGATGCAGAGCGTCCCCGGCGTCATCGGGATCGCTCCGTTCGTCATCAACCCGATGATGCTGACGCACGGCGATCGCACGGCCACCGGCGTGCTCTTGAAGGGCGTGGATCCCGATCGACTGGGGCAAGTGCTCGATCTTCCGCACCAGCTCGTAGAAGGTTCGCTCGCCGGACTTCGGCTCCCGGGAGCGACCCCGCCCGAGCGGCATCGCTCGAGCCCCGATCTCGATCTGCCGCACCTCTCTGCCCTGAGACCGCCGTCCGCCGCGAGCTCCGCGAACGCGCCGGCGAACGACGAAGATCTCGACCGGGCCATCGAAGAGCTGCTCGAGAAGCACAAGGCGCGGCTCGAAAAAGAAGCGAAGCAAAAGGCGCAACACGACAAGGGAGACGAAAATAGCCACGACGCGGCCGAAGCTCGGGCGCTCTCGGCCGGAACCGACGCCGACGCGTTCGATCCGAAACAGGTGAAACCGGACGCTCCGGTGGGAGCCGTGACGCCGAACGGCGGCTATACGAGCGTGCTCCCGAGCGACGACGCGATCCCCGAAGACCTGGACCCCGATCCTTGCAAGGATCCGAAGGTCACCGCAGAGCTCCCCGGCATCATCGTCGGTGTGACGTTGAAGCAGACGCTCGGCGTGAAGCTCGGCGATTGCATCCAGGTGACGTCCCCGACGATCGGGTTCGCGTTTTCCGGCGGCGAAATGCGCCCCCCGGTCGCCAAGCAGTTCCGAGTGACCGGCATCTTCGAGGCGGGTTTCGACCAGTACGACTCGAAGCTCGTCTACACGGATCTCTACGAGTCTCAGACGTTTTACGACGGCGGCGACACGGTGACCGGCGTCGAAATGAAGGTCGACGACATCGACGGCGCGCGCCGCATCTCGGGGCTCGTTTCAGACAAGCTGAACAACGCGATCTACCACGTGCTCGACTGGGAGCAGCTGAACCACGGGCTCTTCACGGCGCTCCGGATCCAGCAAATCCTGATGAGCCTCGTCATCGGGCTCATCATGGTGGTCGCGGCGTTCGCGGTGATTGCCACGTTGATCATGGTCGTGCTCGACAAGAAGCGCGAGATCGCCGTGTTGAAGGCGATGGGAGCGACGAACTGGGCGCTCCTCCGGTCCTTCTTGTATCAAGGGTTGATCATGGGCTTGGTCGGGGCGACGACGGGGCTCGCGACCGGTTACGCGGTCTGCAAGTGGATCCTCATTTACGGGTTCCCCCTCGACCCGAAGGTGTACTTCATCTCGAAGCTTCCGGTGCACGTGCGGCCGGTCGAGTTCTTCCTCACCGGCGTGTTCGCCGTCGTAGTGTGTCTCGCAGCGACGCTCTGGCCCGCGATGTACGCCGCGCGCTTGCGACCGGCCGAAGCCTTTCGCGAACAGTGAGCGGCGCGGCTCAAGAGCTGTCGATAAATCGACTGCTCTTGCCCTTCAGGTTGGTCCAGGCGCTCCGCGCGGCGCGGAATGCGGGACAAAACCGGAGACGAGGGACGACGCAGGTGAATTTACCGACACCTCTTCAGCGCGAGCGCGCGACGTGCGGCATCATGCGGGACCGCCGGATCAACGCGAACACCCGGGCCGTGAGCTCGGAAGCGACGAACGGCTTCGTGACGTAGTCGTCCGCGCCGGCTTCGAACGCCGCGACGACGTCGGCGGACGACACGCGCGCGGTCAAAAACAAGATGGGGATTCGCGAGAGCGTCGCGTCGCGCCGCGTGCGACGGCAAAAGTCGAGTCCGCTCATCCCCGGAAGCGCCCACTCCGAGACCACGAGATCGATCGGCATGTCGCGAAAGCGCGCCGCGGCGTCTTCGGCGCTCGCGACGAACGCCGTCGCGTAGCCGGCCCTGCCGAGAAGCGCCGCGAGGAGGCGCTCGGACTCCGCATCGCACCCGATCAGGAGAATGCGCGGCTGTGCCGACGGGCTCGCTTCGGGCTGCGGCGGCGGCAAACTCGACGGCATGAAGCTCGGCCGATCTTTCGAGTTCGCGAAGTGCCAGAGCCGTTGCCAGTCGCGATCCTCGAAGGCGAGCCGCGACCCGTAGCCGCGGTCCACGATGCACGCAGGGATCGACGCCGATTCGTCGCCGACGACGAATTTCGACAGCACCCATTCGCCGTCTTCTTCGGCGGTCACGAACGGCGGAAGCTCGAGGTCCTGTTCATCGCCGCCTGCTTCGAGCTGGAGCGACAGGGCCCGGAACGTCGGGAACTGGTAAGTAACGCCGCGCACGGCACCCTCCAGACTACTCGGCGCCTCTCGCGCGCTGAAGAGAAAACCGGTCGGCAGGACAGCGGCGTGGCGTCACTTGGGCACCCGGATGGCGCCGATGACGAGGCAAGCAGCGGCAAGGAAATACAGTGCCGCGGTGCTTTGCCACTCCGGCATGCCGAGCACCGCGTCGCCGCCGAGGAGGCTCCGGAGATGCGCCCGCGGCCACGGCGCGGCGAGCAAGGTGGTCGCGCTTCCGAAGACGGCGTCGAGGACGAACAGGACGAACCGGCCGCGGCCCAGCCTCCCGAAGAGCGAACCGAGCGAAAACCAGAACACGTAGACGGCGCCGCCGAGGGCACCGATCCACGCGCTGGTAGCGGCGTCACGAATGACCCCCGCGGAGGCGTGGCCCGCGGCGACGAACACGGCGAGCGCGGCCGCGAGAGCACCGAGCACCGCCACGCGCAGCATCGCGCCGAACGAGACGCCGAGCACGGCCGCGCGGCGATTCGCGCCGTGCCTCGCCAGGGGCGCGACCGCGTCGTCGAGGCGACCGTATTCGGACGCGCGCGCGACCGCCGAGTACGCGACGACCGGTATGCCCCAGCCGAACACGGCGAACGCGAGCGTCGCGTCGACTGCGCCGAAGGGCGCCGCTCGCTTTTCGACGAGCGCGACGAGAACGACGAACGACGCGAGCAGCGCCGACACACCGAGCATGAAGCGCGTGCCGAGCCGCGAATCGGCGGCACCGACGCCGAGCGTGAAGGCGTTCACGGGGCGCCTCCCTCCGGCGGGCTCGCCGGGGGCGGCGCGGGCAGGTCGAGCACTGGCGCGGGCGTCGCCGCGCGTTCCGGCGCGGGCAACGCCGCGGTCGCGCGATAGGCCCGCTCGTATGCCGCACGCATCGCGCCGTCGCTCGCCGCGCGGACGACGTCCATCGACGGAATGCGCCTCGTCATCGACGTGATGCGCGCTCCTGACCCGATCGCGGCGCGCTGCACGGCGAGAGCGAGGAGCGCCGGATCCGCCCCTCGCACGATTATTTCTTGGGGGGCAATCTCGACGTCGAAGGACGTCGCGGTGACGGCGGGGTCGGCAGCGAGCGCCGCGGCGAGCCGTCGTGGGTCATCGACCGTGACCCGCACCTCGAGCGGTGAACCGGGCACCAATTCGTCGGCGAGGAGCGCGACGGCGCGCACGATGCGCCCTCGATCAAGGACGAACGCGCGTCCGCCGAGCGTCACCGCGTCGCGCACGCTGGCCGTCACCGACACGACCACGGCGCCCGCGCGAGCCCGCGACGCGATCTCCGCCGCGACGCGATCGTTCGGAAGGCCGGTCGCGAGCGGTTCGAACAGCGCGAGGAGCGCTCCCGCTTCGCCGCCCAGCGCGAGGGCGAGCGCGACGGTGCGCGCCTCTGCGGCAGACAGCGAAGCCGTCGGACGCTTTCCCCAGTTCGAAAGGCCGAAATCACCGAGCACTTCACTCACCTGTCGCGCGCTTCCGCGGATGGAGAGCGCGCGATCCAATGCAATCTCGACGGTACGCCCGAACGGCAACGCTTCGCGTTCGCGCAAGCTGCGCAGCGATGCGCGCGTCGCCTCGTTGCGATAAGGCTCTTCTCCGTCGAGCAGCACCACGCCGCGTCGCGGACGAATCGCGCCGGAAATGAGCGCGACGAGCTCGTCGGCGCCGTCCGGGGTCTCGGCGAGCACGACGTGGCTCCCGGCCTCGAGCACGAGCTCGGTGCGGGCGAGAGCGCGTCCCGTCGTTCCCTTGAGCTCGAGGCGACTCATCCCACGAGGTTCCCGAGATCGGCGACGCGTGCGATGAGCCACGAGAACGTCGAGACGAGGTTCGGAGCCCCGGGGAACACTTCGCTCATCGCGTACGGAAAGAACACCAGAAACGCAAACACCGCGCGACCTTGCCGCGGGCCGAGGCGCGACGACAAGCGAGCGAGGCCGCCGAACACCGCGCCGAACACGAGCGCGTAGAGCGCGATGCCGAGCACGACCGGCAAGAAAGCGAGCGCGAGCCTCGCCGATCGGAGAAAGGCGAGCGTGACGACGGCCATCGCGAGGCCCGGAAAACCGACGGTGCGCGCGACGACCGCGATCGTCACGAACGACGACGCGACCCGGCGCACGCGCGGACCGATGCCGCGCGCTTCTTCGAGCGCCGCGACCCCGCTCTTCCGCTCCTCTTGTTCCAGGTCGCGCGCGGCGGACCACGCGACGGCGCCGGCCGCCCAGGAGACCCATGCAAGCCCTCGCGCGACGATCGCGAGTACTCCGGGCGTATCGCCGTGAAGTGAGAGATACCCGGCGAGGAGCGCGTGCCCGAGCGCCGTCGCCCAGGCGTAGAAGCGCCCCGTGCGCGACGGCCAACCCGCGAGCACGGCGCGCGACGACAGCGTCAGCACGGCAGTCGTGCGATGGCGCGCCGCAGTATCGCGGACACTGAGCGATTCGGCGAACGACGTGCTCACGACTTCCCAGTGTACTCGCCGGGCACTCGGACCACATCGGACTCGAAGGCGCGAACAGGGCTTGCGCGACCGCCCCGGGCTCGGAGATGCTCCCGCCCCATGGCGGACCCGGCCACGAGCAGCGAGGAAACGAAGGCGGAGCCGACGCCGGCGGCGGCGCGGACAGAGGAGCGAAAGCGCGCACTTCCCCCGCTCACCGAGGAGCAGCTCGATTCACCGAGCCGGAACACGATGATTCCGCTCTTGGTCGTGTTCGCGGTCACCTTTCTGTCGTGGGGTTCGGCGCGGTTCGCGTGCAACATGCACCCGCCCGAAAGCCGCTCGCCGCCGAAGCTCTCGACGGACAAGCTCGCCGGGACGCCGAAGGACGCGGCGATCGAAGCGGTCCAGCGGTGGGACAGCCACGACTACGACGGCGCACTCGAGCTCGCAGAGGGCGACGCCGCCGTCGAGCTTCAAGCCGCGCAGGCGAACTGCCGGGCGCACGCCAACGATTGCGCGCGCGAACGCGAAGCTTCCGCCGGGCTCCTCACCGAGGCGGCAGTCGTGCGGAGCGATGGCAACACCGCGGACGCCGAAGTGACCACCCGTTTCAAGGGTGCCATCAAGAAATACCGCGTGCACCTGATCCGCGAGACCCTGATCTGGAAGGTCACCACGCGGACCGCCGAGTGACGCCTCGCGGCCGTCGGGGAGCACCCGAGGGCCGCGATGGGGCGGCACTCCTCAGGGTCAGATCAGGGACTTCAGGTCGAGCATTTCGCTGACGTCCGGCATCAGCACGAGCTCGACGCGACGATTCGTCTGGCGTCCAGCGTCCGTGCCGTTGTCGGCGATCGGATCGGTCTCGCCGTAGCCGGCGCAGTGCAGCTTCTCCGGGTCGAGCCCGCCGCCGCTTCCCTTTGCATCGGGCGGCCCGATCATGAATACGAGCACGCTTCGTGCGCGCATCGCAGAGAGGCCCCAGTTATCCTTGAACTGACCGCCGTTCAGCGGCTTGTTGTCGGTGTGGCCCGCGATCTGGAAGTAGCGCGCCGAGAGCTGCGCGTCCTTCTTGATCACGTCGGCGACGGCGGCGAGCACTTGTTTGCCCTCGTCGCGCAGCTTGTCCTCACCCGACGAGAAGAGCACGTCGCCCGGGAGCGAAATGACCATCCGGTTGTGACGGATCGACACCTTGAGACCGAGGCTCGTGAGCTTCTGGAGTTTGTCGCGGAGTTGCTCGAAGCGTTGCTTGATCTGCTCGAGCTGCGCCGCACGTGCCTTGTATTCTTCGAGAGCGCGCTGCGTCTCGTCGAGGCTCGCCGAGAGGCGCTGCTTCTCCGTCGAGAGCTGCTCGACGTTGACGCCCATCGCCTGGAGCTTGGCCGTCAGATCGGCGACGCGCTGCTTGGCCGCGTCGAGATCTTGCTGCTTCTGGTCGTCTTGAGACTTCAGCTGGTTGTACTTGTCGAGCTGAGCTTTCCACTCGTCCTCGGAGTAGCCGCAACCGACCACCGAGAAGGCGACGAGCGCACACAAAATAAGTCTGACCTTGGTCACCGGATGATTCCTCCGTTTTTGGATGCTCGGAACGTCTCACACCGGCGGGCGGGGGAACAACAGATTTACGGCGGTTCCCGCTTGGGTTGGCCGTGCGCAGGGTTTCGCGCGCCCGACGGGCGGGCGCCGAGCGGGTGAGGGTCAAAACCCCGTCAGACGAAAAAGCCTCGCGTTTCGAGCTCGCGAACGATGGCCTCGGCCGCGTGCTCGGGGCCGTCGCTCCCCGCTACTTCGAAGCGGTCGGCGGCGGGAGCGCCGGACTCGAGCTTCTGTGAAGAATCCGTTAACGTCACGCCGACCACCTTGGCGGCCGCTGCCGGCGCCGGAGTCGCGGCCGTCGCCGATGGCGGCAGGATCGCGACGAGCCCGGCGGCGGCGGCGCGCCGAGCCATTTCGAGGGCAATTTCGTCGGCGAACGACGCGCGCTCGACGACCAACGCGACACGCCCGAGATCGAAGAGACGGCGCTCGAGCGCGTAGGCCACTTCGGAGCCGGCGCCCGGCGACAGCTGAACGACCACCCCGGATTGTCCGAGTCGGTCGCGCCGTTCGGTGGCGCTCACCTGGCTCTTCTCACCGGCGACCTCCGCCGACCGGAGGCTTCGCGTCGCGCTGGCGATGATCATGCCCGCGGCGACGGTATTGTTCGAGAGCGAGTCGATGAGGATGAACGCGCCGGTGTTGCGATTCTCCCCGTAGGCGTCGAAGAAGATGGGCCGGTGGCAGTGCACGCGCACCCGGCCGATGTCGTTCAACCCGAGCCCTTGCGCGGGCACCTCGTCGAGGGTCTCGACGTCGGTCTGCGAGACGACGGCCTCTACCTCGGCGCGAACGACGCGCGTCGTCTGCTTCAAGAGATAGCTTTTGCCGGTGTCGAGCGGGCGCTCGTTCATCCAGACGAGCATCGCTTCGAAGCGATCGCCGACGGTCGTAGTGTTGTCCGGGTGGACGAGCATGTCGCCGCGGCTCACGTCGACCTCGTCCTCGAGACGGATCGTGACGCTCATCGGCGCGTACGCGCTCTCGAGCTCGCGTTCGAAGACGTCGACGGCGCGCACCCGGGTCGTTCTGCGCGAGGGCAAGACCATGATCGGGTCACCCGGTTTCACGACGCCCGACGAGATCTGGCCAGAAAATCCGCGATAATCGAGGTTCGGGCGAATGACGTATTGGACCGGAAATCGAAAATCGCCGAGGTTCCGGTCGAGCGCGATGGGCACCGTCTCGAGGTGCGACAGTAGCGTCGGCCCTTCGTACCAGGGCGTCGCGTCGCTCGCGTGCACGATGTTGTCGCCGCGGAGCGCGCTGATCGGAATGTACGTGATGTCCTTGAAGTGGAGCCGCTTCGCGAAATCCGAGAAGACGCCGCTGATCTGATCGAAGACGCCGCGGTCGTATCCGCGCAGATCCATCTTGTTCACGCACACCGCGAGGTGTGGAATGCCGAGCAGCGACGCGATGTAGGCGTGCCGTCGCGACTGCGAAAGAACGCCGTGCCGCGCGTCGATGAGGATGATCGCGACGTCGGCCGTCGAGGCGCCGGTCGCCATGTTCCGGGTGTACTGCACGTGGCCCGGCGTATCGGCGATGATGAATTTCCGCCGTTCGGTCGAGAAATAGCGGTACGCGACGTCGATCGTGATCCCCTGCTCGCGCTCGGCCTTGAGCCCGTCGGTGACGAGCGACAGATCGATCGCGTCGCTCTTCTGACTCGACGCTCGCTCGACGGCGCGGAGTTGGTCCTCGTAGAGGCCGTGCGCGTCGTACAAAAGGCGGCCGATGAGCGTCGATTTCCCGTCGTCGACCGAGCCGACCGTCGTGAAACGGCAAAGCTCTTTCTTCTGATGTTTTTCGAGGTAACCGAGAACGTCCTTCTCGATCAACGCCTGCTCGTCGACTGAGTTCATGGCTCGAATGCTCGGGCTACTCGCGCGAAGGGTCCGGTCATCTAGAAATACCCTTCACGCTTCTTCGTCTCCATCGAGCCGTCTTCGTCGAAGTCGATGAGCCGCCCCTGGCGCTCCGAATACCGAGTGAGCAGCATTTCGCGAATGATGTCCGGCAACGTCGTCGCGTTCGACGGCAACGCGCCGGTGAGCGGGTAGCAACCGAGGGTGCGAAAGCGCACGAGCTTCATGTCCGGCGTTTCACCGGGACGAAGCGGGATGCGGTCGTCGTCGACCATCACCAAAGTTCCGTCGCGCTCGACGACCGGACGATGCGCCGCAAAGTAGAGCGGCACGATCGGGATCTTTTCGAGCCAGATGTAGAGCCAGATATCGAGCTCGGTCCAGTTCGACAACGGGAACACGCGGATGCTCTCCCCCTTGCTCACCTTCGAGTTGAACAAGTTCCAGAGCTCCGGCCGCTGATTCTTCGGATCCCATTGCCCGAATTTGTCGCGGAACGAATAGATGCGTTCCTTCGCGCGCGAGCGCTCTTCGTCGCGGCGCGCCCCACCGAACGCCGCGTCGTACCCGCCCTTCTCGAGGGCCTGGAGGAGCGCCTGCGTCTTCATGACGTCGGTATATTTTTTCGAACCGTGCTCGAACGGGTTCATGCCCTGACGCACGCCGTCCGCGTTCGTGTGGACGATGAGCTCGAGCCCGTTCTCCTTCGTGAAGGAGTCGCGGAATCGAATCATTTCCTTGAACTTCCACGTCGTGTCGATGTGGAGGAGCGGGAACGGGAGCTTGCCCGGATGAAACGCTTTCCGCGCGAGGCGGACCATCACCGACGAGTCCTTGCCGATCGAATAGAGCATCACCGGCTTTTCGAATTCGGCTGCCACTTCGCGCATCACGTGGATGCTCTCCGCCTCGAGCTGCTCGAGATGGGTCAGGCGTCGTTCGAGGAGGGCGTTCACATCCGACATGTCGACAGGAGGACGCGCTCTAGCACCTTTCCCATCGGAATTCGATAAAATGAGACCTAACCAACTGAATTCATTGCCGATACTTCGCGTATCTGGCTCGTCTGGCACGACGTAGCAGTCTCATCTAGCTCGTCTAGCCCGTGTGGCGCGAGGCGTCTCAGTGAAGCGGCAACGGCTGCCCGTCGGGGTCTTCATCCGAGGCCCACCACCGGAGCTCGACGGGAAGGGCCGGCGGCGGCCGCTTCGAAGCCTGGCGAACCCGTTCGAGGTACCGCGGTCGCGGAAGCTCGACGGCGCCCATCGACGCGAGGTGCGACGTGAGGAGCTGCACGTCGAAGAGCTCGATGCCCGCGGCGAAGAGCGAGCGCACGGCGTACGCGAGCGCCACCTTCGACGCATCGGTGTGGGTGTGAAACATGCTTTCCGCGGCGAACAAGGTGCCACAGATCACCCCATACAAACCGCCTGCGAGCTCGGTGCCGGACCACACCTCGAAACTGTGGGCGAGCCCCGTGCGGTGAAGCTTCAGATACGCGTCGATCATCTCTGGAATGATCCACGTGCCCGCCTCACGGCGGCCGCATGCGCGCATCACGCCTTCGAAGTCCTGGTCGAACGTGACGCGGAACCGCCGTTGACGGAGCACGCGACGCAGGCTCTTCGAGACGTGAAGGCCGTCCGATTCGATGACCGCGCGCGGATGCGGGCTCCACCACAGCGGCGGCACGCCTTCGTCGTACCAGGGAAAGATCCCCTCGCCGTACGCATGCATCAGCCGCTCGATCGACAGATCGCCGCCGACGGCGAGGAGGCCATCGTCGTCCGATTCTTCGGGATCCGGAAACGCGATCGGCCCTCCCGGTAGGATCAACGCCGGGCGGCGGCGAATTCGTCGGCGCATCGCAGCGCTAGCTTACGTCATCGCGCCGAGCGCGGCACCCGCGCGCTACAGCGTCGCGTCTTCGATGCGGAGATCGTCGGAAGTGCCGGCGCGCTGATCCGGCCCGGCCGACTCGACCCGCACGGCGGAGCCGATGCACACGATCCGGAAACGATTTCCCCAGGCGTCGTCGGTGCGGGCGCTCGCGGTGAGCCGGCCTTCATCGGCGAGCGTGGAGAGCGTGGGACAACCCGACGCGGTGCTGGCACCGTGAGACGCCTTGGCCGCCGCCAAAATTTCTCGGGCGGCGCCGAGCGCCACTTCTTTGTCCTGGTTCGTGTTGGCACGAGCCGCGACGACCGCGGTCACGGCCGCGAGCGCGAGCAGGCTTCCCAGGATCGCCAGGGCACGACGAGACAGCGTTCCAGCGGTCGAAAATGAGCGGGGTGGCGTTCGAGTCATGGGGAGACGGCTCCACTCGAAGCAACGGCCGTGCCGGCGCGAACTTGCGCGTTTTTCGGCAAAAACCGCCGTCCGCACGAGGGCGGATCCGTCAATCTGACAACGCGTCCGGGTCAGAGGTTCCACGGATGGACACTTTGGCAGCGACACCGCGTGAGGGCCGCTGTCGGGCGCCCTCGTACTTCGGAAACTCCGGGCCCACGCGTGCCTTTCGCGTGCCATCCCCGTCGATGCGAACAGCGGGCGGTCGCTACGGACGCGAACGCCGGACCAGCTCGTCGAACAATCGATGCACGACGTCGTCGAGCCGGGTGCGCTGCTCGCTCGTGCCTGGTTCGTAGAGGACGTACCCGCCGTCGCGCGTCGGCAGCACGCGGCAAAGCCGCATGCTCGAGACGCGTTGCTTCGCGAGCGCGCGGAAGTCGCTCGGGCGTTTCGATTCTGTCGGCAAGAGCTGGCCCGAGTGCGACACGAGATTCAACGTCGGGGGCTTGCCCGGACTGCGCGCCGAGTAGAGATAGATCTCACTGCCTTCGAGCGTCAGCTTCATATAGAGGAGCTCGCGCGACGCCTCCATCATTCCGATCGGCGCTTGCGCGGGATAGACGACCTCGACGGCCGAACCCGTCTTCATTTGAAAGAGCCGCGCGCGTTGAGCGGCCGCGACGTACAGCGTTTCCATCACGCCGAGATTCACCCGCGCGCACCATCGATCGAACTGCTCCGGCGACTCGTTCAACGGTGTCCCTGACGGGATTATGCGACCGCGAAACGAAATCAGCGAGCGTCAATCGAGTCGCCCCGCGTCAAACGCATTGCGGGCAAGCGCCGGCACGCCGGCGGCGAAAATCGGTAACCGGTGCGCGGGACCGGCACTAAAGTGATGTGGCGTTGACTCCCGTCGAGCCCCGCCCGTCCGCCACCGTGGTGCTTCTCCGCGAGATCGCCGGCGAGCTCGAGGTGTTGATGGTCCGGCGAAACGAGGGCATCGACTTCCACGGCGGCGCCTGGGTATTTCCGGGGGGACGACTCGAGACCGAGGATCGGGAGCGCGCCGGCTCGGAGAGCCTCATCGAGGGAGCGCGACACGCCGCCGTGCGCGAGGCGCGCGAAGAGGCGGGGCTCTCGCTCGAGCCGCGCTCGCTACGTCCCTTCGCCGAGTGGATCACGCCGGAACATCTCCCGAAACGTTACCGGACGTGGTTTTTCGTCGGTCGCGTCGCGGGAGCGAACGTGCGCGTCGACGGCGGCGAAGTCGTGGACCATCAGTGGGTCGCGGCCGGGCGCGCGCTCGCCGCGCATCGCGGTGGCACCTTCGATTTGCCGGTGCCGACGTTCGTCACCTTGACGCACCTCGCGTCGCACGCCGCGACGGCGTCGGCGATCTCGGCGCTCACCGCGCGCGGCGTCGTGCCCTATCACCCGCGGATGCGAAGCACTGCCGACGGCCTGTGCTCGCTCTTTCAGGGGGATGTTTCCTATGAGGGGGCCGAGCTCGACGTGGTGGGGGCGCGTCATCGGCTCACGATGTTCGGCCCCGACTGGCGCTACGAACGAAACTTCTGAGCGGACCCCGAACGTTCCCGCGAACGCCGCGCCGTTTCGTTCATTCGAGTGGACGCGGCAAGGAATGCTCCCAATCGGCGAGGAGCGCGCGCAGCGCCGCGACGAACGCCAGCGGTTGATCGAGGAGCACGTGGTGGTGCGCCTCCGGAATGGCGACCAGCGGCGCGTTCCGTCGAAGGAGTTGATACATGTACTCGCCGGTTTCGGGCGGCACGACGTAGGACAGCTCGCCGCGGATGAGGGCGATCCGGCAGCGAACATTCGCGAGGTGCTCGTGCATCGCTTCCGGTCGCGCGAGTACGAACACGTTGGGATCGAATTTCCAGGTGACCCCGCCCTCGACCTGCCGAAGCGACTGCTCGGCGATGTAGTCGAGGATGTACGGATTTTCGCAGGGCTGCGGCGGCACGAGCCGGAAGTGCTCCTTGGCCGTCGCGAAGTCGGGATACGTCTTCGGGTTCCGAAACGAGCGACCGCGTTCGCCCTCCTGGCTCTCCGGATCCGGGCGCCGCACCGGCGCGTCGACGACGATCGCGCCCGCGAGCTCGTCGCCGTAGAACGCCGCCGCGACGATGCTGACCAGGCCGCCCATGCTGTGCCCGACCACGATGGGCGGACTGATGAAGCCCGCGTGGCGAGCCACGGCCATCACTTCTTCGGCCCACGTGCGGCGCGGGTAGAGCTCGCGGCGCCCGCTGTCGCCGTGTCCGCTCAGATCGAGCGCGACCACGCTGTAGTTCTGGATGAGGAGCGGCGCGATGAAGCTCCACCACCGCGCGTGCGCCGCGCCGCCGTGCACCAGGACCAGGCCGGGCTGACCCGGGTCACCCCATTTCAAATATCGAATCGGACAGCCGAGCACCTCGACCGTGTACTCGGCGTACGGCGTCGCGATGGCGCGCTTGAACCACTCGGGGGGAGCGACGGACATGTTCGGTCGACTCATCGCGCCGAACGCGCGGCGCGGCAAGTCGGAGGGTCAATTCACGGGGCCGACCTGGGTCGTGCACCCGAAGAGGATCTCGAGGGTGGGCGTGACGGCGGTCTTCAGCTCCGTGCACGTGTCCGGGCAGAAGTCGATGTTCGCGCCGTCCGCCGAGTATTGCCACCCGGTCGTGCAAGCGCCCGGTGGCGCCTGCGAGATGAGGGTCGGGGCCTTGCCGGGCAACGACAGGACGACGTTCACCTTGCTCGGATCGATCTGGCTGCCGCTCGGCGGCGCCGGCAGCGGGTACTCACAGCTGAGGACCGCGCCGACGATCTGCGTGAGCGCCGTCTGAAGCGCCATCGCGAAGTTCGTCGTTTGCGTCATGTCGAAGTGGCAGAAATTGGGTCCGTTGTTGTTGCATCCCGGCGTCGCGGTGCCGCCGGCTTGGGCGGCCATCGAGAGCCAGGTGCGCGCGTCCGCGAAGATCGGGACTCCGACTTGCTCGCTGCCCGGCGAGCCGATGATGAACGTCTTCAAGCCGGCGCTCATCGCGGTCGTCACGTCGGCGATGATCGGACGCGGATCGACCGCGTCGCTGGTGTTGCCGGTGCCGCGGCAGCCGGACAAGAACGTCGGCTGCCCGTCGGTGATCAGCACCAGATAACGATTGCCGGGGAACGTCGCGGCCTTCAGCGCGGTCGTGGCCAGCACGTAAGCGTCGTCGGTCGGCGTCCCGCCCGCCGGACGCGCCGCGTTCAACGAATCGGTGATCGCCGTCCGCTGCATCGAACCCGCGGCGCCGAGCGGCGCGATCGGCACGTCGCCGCTCATGTTCACGCACGCGCTCGGGTCGCGCGGCGGATCGGTCATGTCGCCGGCGGGCGTGCTCGCCGTGGTGTCCATCGCCGGGAAGTACAAGGCGCCGACCGCGGTCGTCGGCGGGAGCGCGTCCATCGCCGTCCGGAGCGCGTTTCGCGTCACGGTCCACTTGGACTGATTGGTGCCCGGCGCCTTGTCGTTCATCGACCCGCTGGTGTCGATGACGAACTCGATCACCGACGGCAAGGCTTCGGTCGCGGCGCTGTCCTTCGCGCAGGCGGCGTTCCTCAGATCCGCGAGGCCACCGTCGGCGAGCGACCCGTTGCCCGCGACCGCTCCGGCGCCGGAACCGGCGCTCGCTCCTTGGCCGCCCGAGCCGAAGAGCACGCCGCCTCCGCCGGCACCCGACGCCGCGCCGCCGCCGCTTTTGCCTTTACCGTCGTCGTTCGACGACGAGCACGCGAGCAGTGCGCCCAAGGGGAGCAGGCTTGACCAGAGAACGAGTCGCTTCATCGAGGGGCCTTTCCGTCCGCAATCTTCCATCTTGATGGAAGCCGTCGGTCCGTTCAAGGCGTGTCCGGCGAGACTCGGTAACGTGGTGGGCGCGACACCGCGTCTCTTGTCACCGGCGTGGGACAAGTTGTGTGAACACGCGAATCCATTCGGTTCTTCATGAGACTCCGGTGAGATCCGCCGGCGCGCATACCCGTTGCACCAGAGGGCTCCCACGCGACTCACCAGGGCCGCGCCAAGGAGTATCGATGATTGGCTTCGAACGATTGAAAGCGGGCATGGTCGCGGTGGGCGTTCTCTTCGCGTTTTCGAGCGGGGCACGAGCGGCGAGCGACGCACCTCCGGACGTCGACAAGACGCTCTCGCCGTACTTCTTCGTCGAAGGGGGCGACCCGAAACTCGACCAGCTTCCGCTCGAAGACACGCACGTCGACGTCGCGGTCGCCGGCGTCATCGCCGACGTCACCGTCGTCCAGCGCTACAAGAACGACGGCAAGCGCGCGATCAGCGCGAAATACGTGTTCCCCGCGTCCACGCGCGCCGCCGTGCACGGCATGCGCATGGTGATCGGCAACCGCGCCTTCGAAGCGAAGATCAAGGAGCGCGAGCAAGCGAAGAAGGAGTACGAGGCGCACAAGGAAGCCGGCAAGAACGCGGCGCTCCTCGAGCAAGACCGTCCGAACGTCTTCACCATGAGCGTCGCCAACGTGATGCCCGGCGACCACATCGACGTCACGCTTCGTTACACGGAGCTCCTCGTGCCGACCGACGGCACGTACGAATTCGTGTACCCAACGGTGGTCGGGCCGCGCTACTCGAACGAGCCGGCGCTCCGCGCGCCGCGCGCCGATCGATTCGTCGCGAGCCCGTATCTCGCCGAAGGCAAGGCTCCGACGAGCACCTTCGAGCTCGCGGGCACCTTGTCCGAAGGCATCCCGGTGCGGAAAATCGCGAGCCCATCGCACCAGATCGGCGAGACCTGGGAAAACGCGAACTTCGCGAAGTTCTCGCTCGCCGACTCGGAGAAGAACGGCGGCAATCGCGACTTCATTCTGAACTACGCGCTCGCCGGCGACGCGATTCAATCGGGGCTCTCGCTCTTCGACGGCGGCGCCGAGAAGTTCTTCTCCGTCGTGGTCGAGCCGCCCGCGCGGGTTCGCCCTGAACAAGTTCCGCCGCGCGAATACGTCTTCGTCCTCGACGTCTCGGGCAGCATGGAGGGGTTTCCGCTCGACACGGCGAAGCGCGTCCTTCGCGAATTGGTCGGCACGCTCCGCCCCGTCGACAAGTTCAACGTCCTGCTCTTCTCCGGCGCGTCCTACCTGATCGCACCGAAGTCGATGTCGGCGTCGCCGGAAAACGTCGCGGCCGCACTCAAGGCCATCGACAAGGAACGAGGGGGCGGCGGAACGGAGCTCTTGCCGGCACTTCAAACGGCGCTCGGTCTGCCGCAGGAGTCGAGGATGTCGCGCACGTTCGTCGTCATGACCGACGGCTACATCGAAGCCGACAAGGGCGCGATCGATCTGGTGCGCTCGCACCTCGGCGACGCGAACGTCTTTTCGTTCGGCATCGGCACGAGCGTCAATCGGTACCTGATCGAAGGCGTCGCGAAGGCGGGCCAGGGCGAGCCGTTCGTCGTCACCGATCCGAGCGAGGCGCCGAAGGCCGCCGAGCGCTTCCGCGACTACGTCGGCTCGCCGGTGCTCACCGCGGTCAAGGCGAAGTACGACGGGTTCGACGCGTACGACGTGGATCCCGTCGCGATCCCCGACGTGTTCGCGGCACGGCCGGTCATCGTGTTCGGGAAGTACCGCGGCGCCGCGAAGGGCACGATCACCGTCAGCGGCATCGGCGGCGCAGGTCCGTACGAGCAGCGGTTCGACGTGTCGCAAACCCTGCCCCGACCCGAGAACCGCGCCCTCACCTTTCTCTGGGCGCGAAGCCGCATCGGCAATCTGTCCGATTTCGGGTTCGGTGAGCCGACGGACGCCGACAAGGCCGGCATCACCGCGCTAGGGCTCAAATACAATCTGCTCACGGCGTACACGTCGTTCATCGCGGTGTCGGAGGTCGTGCGCACGTCGGCGCCCGGCGCGGACGTCGCCCAGCCGCTCCCGCTCCCCGAAGGCGTCTCGGCCGACGCGGTCGGCACGCCGATGCAGGGCGCAGACGAGCCCGAGCTCTGGCTCCTCGCGCTCGCGACGCTCACACTGTTCGCCCTGACGTCGCTCACGAGGCCGCGCCGGGCGGAGCTCGTGCAGTGAGCCGAGTTCGCATCGCGCCCTGGGACGCCGGCATCGGATGCGTCGTCCTCGCTCTCGCGTATGCGCTGAAGCGATTCTATTCGACCGCGACGCCCGAGGATCTTCGGTGGATCCTCGGGCCGACCGCGGCGCTCGTCTCGTCGCTCACTCGGTCATCGTTCGTCGCCGAACGGGGCGTCGGTTACGTGAACGACTCGCTCGCGACGATCATCACGCCCGCGTGCGCCGGCGTGAACTACTTCATCATCGCGAGTTGCCTCCTGATCCTCGGGTTCATCGGGACCATCCCCCGACCTTCCGGCAAGCTCGCGTGGACGGCGGGAAGCGTCGTTGGCGCCTATGCGGCAACTCTCGTCGTCAACGCCGTTCGGATCCGGATCGGCATCGCCCTGCACCTCCATGGCACGCCGGGTCACCTGCTCGGGGCCGCGCAAGCCCATCGTCTCGAGGGCGTCGTCGTCTATCTGTCGTCGTTGTCGCTCCTCTTCGTTCTCGGTCGCCGCGTCTCGACGCGCACCCGGCCGAACCGGGCCGCCTTCACGTTTTCGACGAGCGATTTCGTCGTGCCGGCCTTCTTTTATGTAACCGGCGCGGTCCTGGTTCCGCTGGCGCACGGCGGCTGGGCAAAGTCGGCGTTCTGGCAGCACGCCGCGGCGGTTCTGATCGCGACGCTCGCCGTCGCCGTGTTGCGACTCGGTGTCGGACACCGTCCCTCGCGGCGCGCGCTCGACGTCGAGTAGCGCGACGGCCCTTCCGGAAGCTGACTTCGTCTCCGACTTCGCCTATTGCTCGGTGATGCAAGGTTCATCGCCGAAGCTCGTCCTCTACGATTTCCCGGCCTCGACGGGACGGGACGGCTGGGCGTCCTTCTCGCCGTTCGTGCTGACGGTCGAGCGCGCGTTGAAGCTCGCGAAGCTCCCCTTCGAGATGAAGCAGGTCGCCATGACGAGCATCAAGGGGCTGAATCCGACAGGTCAGCTCCCGGTGCTCGCAGTCGACTCCGAAAACGTCGCGGATTCGACACGCATTCTCCACCGCATCGAAGAACTCGCCCCGGGGTCGATGACCGGGGGTCTCGACGCCCGCGGGGTCGGCGAGGCGTGGCTCTGGGAAGAGTTTGCCGACACGGCGCTCTATCCGCAGGTACTCGCCACCCGATGGATCGACGACCGCGGCTGGCCCGTCGTGAAAAAGGGCTTTTTCGGTAGCTTTCCGCCGGTGATCCGCGACGTCATTGCCTCGATGGTCCGGAGCAAGATGCACAAAACGCTGGCCGCTCGTGACTTCACCCGGGGCGGCCTCGAGGCCTGCGAGGAACGGCTCGGGCGGGTCCTCGACGCGCTCGACGCGCGCGCGCCCGAGTCGGGGTTCTGGCTCGGCCCGAAGGCGAGCGCGGCCGACATCGGTCTCTTCGGGCAACTCCACTCGATGCGCCTGCCCGACACCGGCTTCCGCGCCGACGGGATCGCGAGTCGATCGCGTCTTTCGGCGTGGCTCGATCGCGTAGATTCCGCGACGCGCTAGGGCCGTGGTAGGCCTCCCGCGAATCGGAGCGCGGAATGACGACACAAGAGGAAGTTCCCGAGGAGCCAGGGCTCTCGGCAGACGATCTGCGCGACGCCTGGCCCGTCCTTTCCGTCGACGATCGGATGCAGGGCTTTCGCATGCTCTCGCAGGCCGAAGCGGAAGATTTCTTCCTCTCGATGCCTGCACGCGATCAAGCCGAGCTCCTGAACGTCCTTCCGGTCCATAGCCGCCGCTCGTGGATGCGGCTGCTCGCGCCCGACGACGCCGCCGACTTGGTTCAGCAAGTGCCCTTCGAGATGCGCGAAGGACTCCTCGGGCTCCTCGATTTGCCGACGCGCAAGGAAGTGCGCGCGCTCCTCGCGTACGCCGAAGACGCGGCGGGCGGCCTCATGAATCCGCGTTACGCGCGGGTACGGCCGGACATGACGGTCGACGAGGCGATCGCGTATCTCAAGAAGCAAGCGCGCGAAAAGGTCCTCGAGACCATCTACTACGTGTACGTCCTCGACGAGCAGCAGCACTTGCTCGGCGTGGTGTCGTTCCGCGAGCTCTTCGCCGCGCCGACCAACACCAAGGTCCGCGACGTCATGCAAGAGCAGGTCGTCTGCGTGCACGCCGATCAAGACCAGGAATCGGTGAGCCGGCTCTTCGCCGACCACGACTTGATCGCGATCCCGGTGGTCGACGCCGAAAATCGCGTTCAAGGCATCGTCACCCTCGACGACATCGTCGACGTGGTTCAGGAAGAGGCCACCGAAGACATCCAGAAGATCGGCGGTATGGAGGCCCTCGACGCGCCGTACTTGAGCGTCGAGCTCTGGAGCATGGTGAAGAAGCGCGGCGGCTGGCTCGCGGCGCTCTTCCTCGGCGAGATGCTCACCGCGAGCGCCATGGCCTACTTCGAAGACGAGATCGCCAAGGCCGTCGTGCTCGCGCTGTTCGTGCCGCTCATCATTTCGAGCGGCGGCAACTCCGGCTCTCAAGCGACCACGCTCGTCATTCGCGCCATGGCCCTCGACGAGGTTCGGCTCCGCGATTGGTGGCGAGTGGCCCGGCGCGAGCTCGCCGCCGGCGTGACCCTCGGGTTCTTCCTCGGGTGCATCGGGTTCGCGCGCATCGTGCTCTGGCAAATGGTGCGGCCGCTCTACGGCCCCCAGTACCTGCGCATCGCGTTCACGGTCTGGGGCAGCTTGATCGGCGTCGTCCTGTTCGGCACGGTCGCCGGCTCGCTCCTGCCCTTCATTCTAAAGAAGCTCGGGTTCGACCCCGCCAGCGCTTCCGCGCCGTTCGTCGCGACCCTCGTCGACGTGACTGGCCTCGTCATTTACTTCACGGTCGCCAGCATCATTTTGCGCGGCACGTTGCTCTAGTCGCGGAAAGCCGGCGCGGGTCGCTTAACAAATCGACACACGGACGCAACGCGCGCTCCGGATGCGAGCCCCAGAGTCAGGAGCATGACCTTCGGTTCGCGAAAGCCCGTCGAAAAAATGTCATCCTGCGACGGGATGAAAGCCGTGTCGCCGTCCGACACCTCCGATACCAAAGACGCCGGAGCGACCGTCACGGTCGTCTACGTCGAGGACGACGAGCGCCTCGCGCGCCTCACCTCTCAATACCTGACCTCGCACGGCGTGGACGTCGTGGTGGTGTCGCGCGGCGATCTCGCGGTGGCGGAAGTGCTTCGCGTACGCCCGGACGTCGTGCTCCTCGATTTGATGCTCCCGGGCGCCGACGGTCTCGAAGTGTGCCGTCGTCTGCGGGAGCGCGTGGACGTCCCGATCATCATGGTCACCGCGCGCGGCGAAGAAGCCGATCGCGTCATGGGCCTCGAGGGCGGCGCGGACGACTACGTGAGCAAGCCCTTTTCGTCGCGCGAATTGCTCGCTCGCGTGCGAGCCCACGCGCGGCGAGCGCGCGGCAAAGCGGGCCCGCAATCGACGCGCATCGAGGTCGGCGAGCTCGTCGTCGACGCTTCGACGATGACGGCGACCCTCCGCGGCGAGCGGCTCGCGCTCACCACCTACGAGTTCGGTCTGCTCCGCGTCCTTGCCGAGCGCGCCGGTAGGGTGCTCGGGCGCGAACAACTGCTCGAGCTCGTGCACGGCTCCGCCGAAGACGCCTTCGACCGCTCGATCGACGTCCACGTGTCTCGGCTCCGGCACAAGCTCGGCGACGATCCACGGACGCCGCGTCTCTTGAAGACGATCCGTGGCGTCGGGTACATGCTGACTCCGGACGAACGATGAACCGTCCGGCGTGGGGCCGACTGCTCTTCAGGCTCTACGCGGTCGGTGTGGTGCAGCTCGTCATCGTGGCGCTCGCGGCGATCGTCATCGCCGTCTCCATCGCGAAGATCCCGGCGCGCTGGGACATGCGCGCTCTCACGACGCGGCTCGCGCCGCTCGCCGATCGACCGGCCGATCTCGCGAAGGAGCTCGCCGAGCGCAAAGACAAGGACGGCCTCCTCCTCTCGGTCTACGACGAAAAGGAGAAGCTCATCGCGACCAACGTCACGCCGCCACTCGACGTCCCTCCATGGCTCGCGTCGCGCACCCCGCCAGCGGGGGCGGCTCCGGCGGACCCGTCGCGCGACGGCCCTCCGCCCTGGCCACCCGGAATGTCACATCCGCCGCCCTTCGGCGACCCCGGTCCGCCCGGGCCGCACGGGCCCTCGGGACGTCGTGGACCGCCGGACGGACGCGGCCCGTCCATCGGCCCTCCACCGCCACCGCTCGATTCGTGGTTGCCGCTCGTGCACGACGAGCAGCCGCCGCTCGATCGTCCGCCCCGGCCCCCCGACGCGTTCGCGACGTTGCCCGTCCAGGGTCACGACGGCATCCTCGTCGCGCGCTTCGAACGCCGTGAACCAAGCCGTATGCCGCCGCTCCTCACGTTCCTGTCGGGGCTCGGCGTCGTCGGGCTCGGCGCGTTTCTGACGGCGCGATGGATCGCGCGCCCCCTCGAGCGGCTCGCAAAAACCGCGCGCGCCCTCGGCAAAGGCGACCTCGACGCGCGCGCGGATCTGAAGCGCCAGGACGAGCTGGGCGAGGTCGGGCGGGCCTTCGACGAAATGGCCGAGCGTATTCGAGCCCTTCTCCTCTCCGAGAAGGAGCTGCTCGCGAACGTGGCGCACGAGCTCCGCACGCCGCTCGCGCGCATTCGCGTCGCGCTCGAAATCGCCGCCGAAGGCGATGCCGCTGCCGCGCGAGCCTCCCTCGACGAAATCACCGTCGATCTGTCGGAGCTCGAGACGCTCGTCGACGATATCCTTACCGCGACGCGGCTCGAGATGAGCGAAGGCCGCCCCGGGCGCGGCGGTTTCTTGCTTCACGTCGAAGAAGTCGCGCCGCGCGCGCTCGCCGAACGCGCCGCCGAACGCTTTCGCGCGCGCCACCCCGACCGCACCCTCGACGTCGCGTTCGTGAGCGACCTCCCGCTCCTCCATGTCGATCCGGTGCTCTGTCGCCGCGTCATCGACAACGTGCTCGAAAACGCGCACAAATACACGCCCGATCCGAGTCGACCCATTCGCCTCGCGGTCTCGCGCACCGTCGAAGGCGTCGTCTTCGACGTCGAGGACAACGGCATCGGCATCCCCGACGACGACCTGCCACGCGTGTTCACCGCATTCTTCCGCAGCGAGCGCAGTCGTTCGCGCGGCACCGGCGGAGTCGGCCTCGGGCTCACCCTCGCCAAGCGCATCGTCGACGCTCACGGCGGCGCCATCCGTGCGAAGAGTGCCCGCGACGCCGGCACGACCGTCACCGTCGTCTTCCCCGTCGAAGCTTTACCATCCTGAAGCACACGCGCGTCGTTCGCGCGAACGGTTTCACTCAGAAGAGAAAGCCGACTCGCAACAGGTCGATGGTCGGGAGCGTCGTGTCGCCAAGTGAGTTGGCGATCGACGTGACTTCCTGGCTCGCCTGAATGGCACGAGGCAGGCTGTTCGACGAGCTCGACGCGACCGGAAGCTGAACGCCGGCATCGACGCCGAGCGTGATTCCGGAATCCCACGTCCACAAGAACCCGAGCGAAGGATTCAGGAACGTCGTGTCCACGCGCGCGTGCCCAGAGAACGTCCCGTAGCGCTGGACCGTCACGCTCGCGTCCGCGGCGAGGTGTTGCCGACCGGCCTTCAATCCCAGGTAAAAACCGTTCTTGAACGGGAAGATCCGCGCGTCGAAGGCGACCGCCCAGAACGACGTTTCGACGCCGGAAATCGTCACCGTCGGCAGCACGCTGTACTCGGCGCCGAGGCCGACGAAGCGCTCGATCTTCACCATTCCCTCGAGCTCGAGCGGGCGCGGAAACCCGACGCCGCCCAGCACGCCGGCGCGAAAGTGATCGATGCGCCTCGAGCCCGCGGTCGAACCGTCATTCGCGGGAACGTCTTGCGCCGGATTCGGCTGCGTGACGCGTTCACGCGGAGCGTCACCGGCGCCGTCGACTTCAGGCGAGGACTGCACGGTTTGCGCGTGAGCGACGACGCTCGACGTTGCGACGAAGAGAACGACGAAAAACGACGGGCGCGAAGGAATGGCGGGCTGCATCAGACTGTCTCCTCACATTCAGATGCAGATCCGATGCCGAAGGTTCCGTGCCGGCGCGTGTCGAAATGTGTCGCGATGATCCAGTTCGAGCAAAACGCCTCAGCACCGCGACACCACCGCGCAGTGCACCGTCGTGGCCGCCCACGCCACGCCACGCAGAAAGAAGCGTTCGATGCTTGCGCGTCGGCGCAAAAGGGGGACGCTCAGTCGTTAGCGTGTTGCGATCTGTGTCGAGCGGAATCGAGCATCGCGAAGAGTCGTTCGCTCTCATGACGCGGCAATGAGCCGAATCGAACGAAAGGAAAAGCGCTCCATGAAAGACTCTCTCGACTGCCTCGTGCAGCAAGCCATCGCCGATCATTTGGGCTGGCCCGAAGGACAGATTCACCCCGCGCTCGAGCTCCGGCGCGATCTGAATCTCCTGCCCCTCGACCTGGTGCTGATCGCGCTGCGCCTCGAGGACGTCGCGAGTATGCATTTTCCCGCCGAGCGTCTGGACTCGGTCGCGACGGTCTCGGATCTCGTTCACCTCTTGCACACGTCGGCGCGCAGCATCGAGCACAAGCGGCGTCTTCGCGCCGGGAACGCCGCGTCTTCGTCACCGTTCACGACGGTGCCGCCACGCGTGCGCCGTCACGGTGGCGGAACGCCACTCCGCCGTCACCGCGGCGCGACGGCCTGAACGAACGGCTCCAAGCTCATCGATCGACGAGCGATCGCTTCGGCGACTCTCCGCTGTCTCGCACTGCTTCCGAGGACCCGGGCATCCCGCGAATGCATGCCCCCACCCACCCCACCCCGCTTCGCGAGGGAGCCACCCTCGGAAGCAGTCCAAGACAGCGGAGACGACCCGGCGCGGTGCCGTCGCCGGCTCAATACGGCGTCTTGTCGGGCTTGCGCTTCCACTCTTCGAAGAGGGCGCGTGCATCGGGCAAGTCGTCTTGTCGCATCGGGACGCGGCGCGAGGCGGGCTCGAGGCGGAGCTCGTCGTAGAAGAACGTGTCGTCGAAGCCGGCAGAAGCGGCGACGTCGCACGCGGCGGCATACACGACGCGTTCGAGGCGCGACCAGTAAATCGCGGCGAGACACATCGGACACGGTTCGGAGCTGGCGTAGATCGTCGCGCCGTCGAGCCGGAACGTTCCGAGGCGCGCACAGGCATCGCGGATCGCGACGACCTCGGCGTGGGCCGTCGGATCGCTCGTCGCGAGGACGGAGTTCGCGCCTTCGGCGATGACGACGCCGTCGCGCACGACCACGGCGCCGAAAGGGCCGCCGCGGTTCTCTCGCATCGAATCGCGGGCGAGCGCGATGGCGCGCTGGAGATGGTCGGCGTCACTCACGGGCGGTTCCCGCGAATCGATCGGTCGCCGAGACCAGCTCGTGCAAGATGCTCGGCTCGTAAGCGGAGTGCCCGGCGTCGACGGCGATACGGAAGTCCGCTTCGGGCCACGCACGATGCAAGCGCCACGCGGTCACCATCGGACACACGACGTCGTAGCGCCCCTGGACGATGACCGCGGGGATCGAACGGATCTTCGCGACGTCGTCGAGGAGCTGCGTCTCTCGCTCGAAAAAGCCGCGATTCATGAAGTAGTGGCACTCGATGCGGGCGAAAGCGAGCGCGAATTCGTCCTCGCCGGCGCGGGCGATGTGATCGGCACTGACGCGCAGATAGCTCGTCGCGGCTTCCCAGATGCTCCAGGCGCGAGCGGCTTCCGTCCGCACCTGCGGGTCACCGCTGGTCAGACGCGCGTGATAGGCGCGCATCAAGTCGCCGCGCTCGGACTCCGGAATCGGCGCGAGGAATTTCTCCCAGGCGTCGGGGAAGAGCTCGCTCGTGCCCCATTGATAAAACCAACGGATCTCCGATTCGAAGATCAGAAAGATGCCGCGAAGCACGAGCTCGGTGACCCGCTCGGGATGCTTTTGCGCATACGCGAGCGCGAGCGTGCTGCCCCACGAGCCCCCGAATACTTGCCAGCGGTCGATGCCGAGGTGCTCGCGGAGGGTCTCGATGTCCGATACGAGGTGCCACGTCGTGTTGTCTTCGAGCGACGCGTGCGGCGTGCTTTTGCCGCAACCACGTTGATCGAAGAGGACGATGCGATAACGCGCGGGATCGAAGAAGCGGCGCTGCTTCGGGTCGGTGCCGCCGCCCGGGCCGCCGTGCAAGAACACGACGGGCTTGCCGTTCGGATTGCCGCTCTGCTCGAAGTAGAGCGTGTGGACGTCGGAGACGCGGAGTTGCCCGGTGAGGTACGGCTCGACGGGAGGATAAAAAGTTCGTCGCTCCGTCGTCATGCTTCCTTCAATCTCCGAGCCCGAGGCGCTCGCGTCGATAGGTTCCTTGGGTGATGCGGTCGCACCAGGTGCGATTTTCGAGGAACCACTCCACCGTTTTTCGAATGCCTTGTTCGAACGTCATCGACGGTTCGAACCCGAGCTTCGTCTGGATCTTCGTCGCGTCGATCGCGTAACGCCGGTCGTGCCCCGGGCGATCTTTGACGAACGTGATGAGGTCCTGGTGCGGCTTCGGCGTCGGCCGGAGCTCGTCGAGGACCGCGCAGATCGTCTCGACGACTTCGAGGTTCGTCCGCTCGGAGTTGCCGCCGACGTTGTACGTCTCGCCGGGCGCGCCTTTTTCGGCTGCGACGAGGAGCGCGCGGGCGTGGTCCTTCACCCAGAGCCAATCGCGGATGTTCTTGCCGTCGCCGTAGACCGGCAGCGGCTTCTGCTCGACGGCATTCAAGATCACGAGCGGGATCAGCTTTTCCGGAAACTGGTACGGCCCATAGTTGTTCGAGCAGTTCGTCGTGATGACCGGAAGGCCGTACGTGTGGAAGTACGCGCGGGCCACGTGATCCGCCGACGCCTTCGATGCGGAGTACGGCGAGTTCGGCTGATATTGCGACTCTTCGGTGAAGCGCCCGGTCGCGCCGAGCGACCCGAACACTTCGTCGGTCGAGACGTGCACGAACCGCGGGCTTCGCTTCGACTCGCGACTCCACGCGAGCGCGGCGTCCAAGAACTCGAACGTGCCGATCACGTTGGTTTGCATGAACACCGACGGTCCGTCGATGGAGCGATCGACGTGCGATTCGGCGGCGAGGTTGAAAATGACGTCCGGCTCGACCCGCGCGATCGTCTTTCGCGCGAGCTCGCGATCGCAGAGATCGCCCTGCACGAGCTCGTAACCGGGGCGCTTCCGGACGGGCTCGAGATTGTCGAGATTCCCCGCGTACGTGAGCTTGTCGTAGACCACGACACGCGCGTCGGGATGCGTCGCGAACAAGTGGTGGACGAGGTTGGCGCCGATGAAGCCCGCGCCGCCGGTTACGAGATACGTGGTCACCTGCGCGGAAGGTAGTTTAGGTTCCGACGCCGCGCCAGGTGCTATCGGGCGGCGCTGGGGCCCGCCGCGGTGACGCGCCGGACGAGCTCGCTCTTCTGGATTTTCCCGCTCGCGTTTTTCGGAAGATCGGACACGATCTCGATATGCCGCGGAACCTTGTAACCGGACAAGCGGCGTCGCGTCGCGGCCTCCACGTCGTGCGTGGTGAGCGGCGCGCCCGGCTCGGTCACGACGAACGCTGCGACGAGCTCGCCCCAATCGTCGTGCGGTAACCCGACGACGGCGACCTCGAGCACGCCGCCGACCGACGAGATCGCGGCTTCGACTTCGCTCGCGTACACGTTGAACCCGCCGCTGATGATCACGTCTTTCTGGCGACCCACGATGTACAGGTAGCCGTCGTCGTCTTTTTTCCCGACGTCGCCGGTCCGGAGCCAGCCGTCCACGAGCACGTCGCGAGTGCCGGCTTCGTCGCGGTAGTAGCCGGTCATGACGTTGTCGCCGCGCAGGTGAATTTCCCCGACTTCGCCAGACGCGAGGTCCCGCGAGCCGTCGCCGATACGAACCTCCGTCGTCCGCGTCGCCCGACCGACCGAGTGAAGGCGTGGATTTTTTGGGGTGTGATCGGCGGGTTTCAGCACAGTGATGGGCCAGGGCGCCTCGGTCATGCCGTAGATCTGAACCAGCGCGTGCCCGAGCCTCGCCACTGCGAGCGCGAGCTGCGCTTCGGGCATCGGCGCTCCGCCATAGACGACGGCGCGGAGGCTCGACAGATCGTATTGGCCGAAGTTCGACGCGCTCACCAGACGCGACAGCATGGTCGGCACGGTGAACAAGGTCGTGATGCGATGGTGTGCGATGTCCGACAAGACGTCGTTCACGTCGAAATGCTGCCGGAGCACGTTGATGCCGCCGGCGTGCATCACCGGATGGGCGAGGGCGCCGGAGCCGTGGGTGAGCGGCGCGACGTGGAGCGCGCGATCGGCGGCGGTCCACGGCCCGAGCTCGTCGAGGAGCGTATCGAGCGAGGCGTGGTACACGCGATGGGGCAGTACGGCGGCTTTCGCCGTACCCGTGGTCCCCGACGTGTAGCGAAGGCGCGCCACGTCCTCGCGACCGACGTCGAGCGACGGAAAGTTCGGCGGCGCGGTGAGAAGCCACGCTTCGTAGTCGAGCGCGCCCGGATGCTCTTTCACCGATCCTTCGCCGCCCGTGATCACCAGAGGCGGCAATGCTTCGATGGGAAACGCCGCGAGGCCGTCGCGGATCGTGCGCGCGCCGGCGGCGTTCGTCACGATGAGCTGCGGCTCGCACGCGACGACGACGCCGCGCACTTCGGGCCACGTGAGCCGCGCCGTCAGGGTGATCCACGCGCAACCCGACGCGAGCGCGCCGAGCTCGCACTCGACGGCCTCGTGCGCGTTCGGAAGATATGCGAGGACGGCGTCGCCCTTTCGGAACCCCCGCGCGACGAGCGCCGACGCGACGCGCGCAGCCCGGTCGAACAGCTCGGCGTAGGTGAGCGACGCGCCGCGCGTCACATCGACGAGCGCGACGCTGTCCGGAAATTGCCGAGCACGTTCGCGCAATCGATCGACGACGGTTCCCGGCACGGCGCTTACGCTATTCTGACGGATCGATCAGCGTCCGCACCAGCACCGCCCCGCGACGCGCACGGCGCCCTAACTCCCCACTCGATAAAATGTGGCTCCCGCGGTTCGAAGCACCGTGGGCGCATTCTTCGGACGGATGCCGAGGGGTTCGACCGCTTCGGTGTCGAGATAGAGACCGGGCCCCCACCCTTCGATCTCGTCGTCGTGGCGCGAGGCGGCGTCGGCGTAGAGCGCGCGACGGAACGGCTCGCTCGGGTGCGACAGCGTCACGACACCGGCCTGGCCGAGCGGCTCGGTCGAAAAAAATGACGGCGTCTCGTCGTCGACCCAGCGTCCGCCATACGTCACGGCCGCGACGGTCTCGAAGTCATTTTCCTTGAGCTTTTCGCGAGCGCGGCGCACCCAGACGAGCAGGCTCTCGGCGAGGTCGCCGTCGGCGACCTCGAAGTACCAGGCGTGCCCCAGGTCGAACGCGCGGACGCCGGAGCCGAGCGGGTGCTCGCGCACGACGGCGCGGAGGATCTCGCGAAATTGACGAAACCGGACCACGAAGGGTTCGCGCTCGAGCGCGTATTCGTCGTCTTCGACCCAGAAGTAAGAGAAAAGGGCGCCAAAGGCGTTCTCATCGATCATGATGCGCTCGCCGACCGGTGGTACTCTCTCTCGGAGCGCCTCGAAAGCCTCGGAAGCCCGATATCATCACATGGATTCTCTATCGCCCAGCCTCGTTCTGGCAGCCTACGCGGAGCCGCTCCTCGACGCGCGCCGTGTCGCGGTCTTCGGGGACGCCACATCGCCCCTGGCCGCGGAGCTCATCGAACGGGGGAGCCGCGCCGTGCACGTGTACGACCCGGAGCCGTCTCGAGTCGCGGAAGCCGCGGGCCTGAACCGCGCCCGTCAGATTTCGATCGTGCCGCTCGACGAGGTCGACGTCGCCGTGCGCGACGGCGCGTTCGACGTGGTCATCGTCGAAGATCTGTCGACCGTCGCCGACGCGGGCGAGCTCTTGAAGCAGGTGCGGCGCGCGCTCGGACCCCGCGGCGTCGCGATCATCGCGAGCCCGAACTTCGACGCGAAGCTCGCGCTGTTGCCACGAACGACGAGCGCCTCGAGCTCGTCGAAGCTCAGCTACTACGACCTCTACGACGCGGTCTCGACCGAGTTTTCCGAAGTGCGAATGCTCGGGCAAACGCCGTTCGTCGGCTACGCCGTGGTCGATTTCACGCCGGGAAACGACGCGGAAGTCGCGCTCGACAGCGGTCTCGTCCCCGGCGGCGCCGAAGAACCGGAGTGGTTCGTCGCGGTCGCGAGCCACCGTGCCGTGGAGCTCGACGCGATCAGCGTCGTTCAGCTGCCGTCGCCGTCCTTGGTCGGGGGTCGCGGCGATGCGAAGGTCGCCGACGATCTTCGCGCTGCCCGCGCCAACGAAGCGCGCCTCACCGATCGGATCGCCGAGCTGGACCGGGAAAACGCCGAGCTCCGCGAGCGTCACCGACTCACCGACGCGCCGGGACTCAAGGGACGGGTCGCGTCGCTCGAGACGACGCTCGCCGAGCGCGACTCGCGGATCAGCGAGCTCGAGGCACGCCTCGTCACCACGGATCGGCTCGCGGCCGGTAACGGCGAAGAGCTCGAGCGGCTCCGCAAAGGGGCCGAAGAGCTCGAGCGGCTCCGCAAAAAGGCCGAAGAGCTCGAGCGACTCCGCAAGAAGGTGGCCGACGACCTCGAGACGGCGAAGGGCGAGCTCGCGACGCGGCGCACCGAGACTCAGGCGCTCGCGAGCCGACTCTCGGCGCGCGACTCCGAAGCCCAGGCGCTCGTCGGGCGGCTCGCCGCGCGCGACGTCGAAATTCAGGCCCTCGGCAGCAAGGTGAGCGGGCTCGAAGCCGAGCTTCGAACGGCCCGCGAACGATCCATCGAAGAGAGCCCCGCGGAGCTCACCGAGCTCGAAACCGGGCTCAAGGAGCGGGGAGAGCGGATCCGGAAGCTCGAGACGGATTTGCGCGAGGCGGAGCGCATCGGACGGGAGCTCGTCCGCGAGGTCGCCGGGTTCCGGGAGCGCGCCGCGAAGTCGGGAAGCCCGGAAAAAAAGCCGACTTCGCCGGATTCGGCGCCACTCTTGCTGGAAAACGCTCGGCTCCGGGCGGATCTCGAGGCGGCGAGCTGGAGCGTGACGGAGCTCGAGGAGCGGCTGGCCGTCGCAGCCCGCGGCTCGGGCACGTTGACAGGCGCGCCTCACGACTTAGCTTCGGGCTAGGTTCGTCGGTCGACGTCCAAGCCGTATGGTTCAAAAGCGTGACTATTACGAGGTGTTGGGCGTCATTCGCGAAGCGAACGACGACGACATTCGGAAGGCCTATCGACAGTGCGCCTTGAAGCACCACCCCGATCGCAATCCGGGCGATCAGGAAGCGGAGCATAAGTTCAAGGAAGCTACCGAGGCCTACAGCGTCCTGAACGACAAGGAAAAGCGGGCCGCGTACGACCGCTTCGGCCATGCAGGGCTCGAGGGGCGCGGCGTCGATTTTTCAGGCGCCGGAGTCGGCGATATCCTGAGTCATTTTCAGGACTTGTTCTCCGATTTCTTCGGGGGCGGGTTCGGCGGCGGGGGGCGGCAGAGTCGCGCCAAGGCGCGCGGCGCGGACGTTCGCGCGGACGTGACCCTGACTCTCGAAGACTGCATGAAGGGCACGAAACGCGAGGTTTCCGTCCACGGCGTCGCGCCCTGCGAAGAGTGCGGCGGGAACGGCGCGAAGCCCGGGACGAAGCCCGCCGCATGTCCGCAGTGCGGCGGTGCCGGGCAAATCGGCACGCAGCGCGGGTTCGTCATGTTCAGCACCACGTGCCCGAAGTGCCGTGGCGCGGGCCAGGTCGTCGCGAATCCGTGCGAGAAGTGCAGCGGCTCGGGCTCCATCGAAAAGCACCGCAAGGTCGTGGTCACGATGCCTGCCGGCATCGACGGCGGGCAGCGACTCCGAGTGCCCGGCCAAGGCATGCCGGGTCCGCCCGGTGCGCCGTCCGGCGATCTGTACGTCGACGTGGAAGTCGAGGCGCATCCGCGCTTCGAGCGGCACGGCTACGACCTCGTCACGAAAGAGCGGGTGTCGTTCCCCGAAGCGACGCTCGGTACGCAAGTGTCGGTCACGCTGCCGGACGGCACCGAAGTGACGACCAAAGTGCCGGCGGGAACGCAACCCGGTACCGTGCTCACCATCCAAGCCAAGGGCCTTCCGCAGCTCGATCGGAGCGCGCGCGGCAGCTTGCACGTCCTCGTCGAGGTCGAAGTCCCGAAGCGGCTCAGCAAGCGTGCGAAGAAGCTGCTCGAAGACCTCGCCGAAGAGCTCGGCGAAGGCGGCTCCGAGCCTCGCGCCGAAGCGCGTTAGCAGGGTCTCGAAAGACACCCAGCGTCACGAACGGACGGCTCAAACCGCGACCAGCAGATCGTTCGTGACGAGAAGGTCGGCCGCGGCGCGGACGGCTCGAAAATCGACACCGGCGCGCTCCGCGATGTCGAGGAGCGAATGCGAACCATCGGAAAGGTTCAGCACCCACAGCATCGACATTTCGAGATCGGCGACGTTGGTGCCGCCCATCGCGCGGTAGAGCCCGCGCTTGCCGAGCTGCGGCTCGCCGAACGGCGCGAGGTTTCGGTACGTCTGGTTGCCGTCGAGCACCTCGATGATCCGTTTGCAGATCTCGAACGACGTCCGGATTCGCTCGGGCGCGACGAAATCGAGGTTGTCGCCGGAGGTGTGATACTCGGGGAATTTGCCGTGGCGGCCGCGCATGAGCGACCCCACGGGGAGTCGAAAACCGGGCGAGTTGTATTGACGCTCGTCGTAGCCGTACGGGAAGAAATCGATCAGCTGGTGCTCGGAGCCGCTCTTTGCGAGCACGTGCGCCGCGACGCGATCGACCTCGGCGTTTCCGAAGACCGTCCGCTTGTACGTGTAGGGGTTCGTGTCGCCGAGGCACGTCAGCGTGAAGCCGTGGCGAATCCGCTTCGCGCGCTCCTGATTCACGGCGAGCCAGGTGATCGCGCCGATGGTGCCCGGCGCGTACAGGAACCGGAGCGTGTACCGTCGATCTCGAACGCGTGAGAACGCTTGCGCGAGAAAGACGGAGACGGCGAGTCCGCTCAAGTTGTCGTCGCAGAGCGACGGATGGCACACGTGCGCAGAGACGAGGATCTCGTCTTCCGACGCTCCGGGAAGCACGATTTCGCCGTACGTGAGCGAGCCCGGTTCGAGCGTCGAATCGACGCACACCTCGTACTCGCCCGGCGAGAGCGCCTCGAGCGCACGGTGCGACAGACAAAACCCCCAGCGCTCGTCGTAATACGACGTGCGATACGGCACGAGGTCCGGCCGATCCGGCAAGGTGTAGAGGTGCGGGCGAAGCTCGTCGAGCGAGAGGCGCCCGCGAAACGGCACGCTGTAGTTCACGACGTGCAGGTTCGACGCTCGAAAGTCGATCACGCGCTTGCCCGAGGCGTCCTTCACCCAGGCGTCGCGAACGTTCCACTCTTTGGGCACCGTCCAATCGAGCACCTTCGTGCCCGAAGGAACTTCGTGTACGTCGATCGGAAACTGCCGCGACAATATCTCGAGCGTCTGCCGGACGCCGTTTCCGGTGATGCTGCGGCAGATCGGGTACAGCTCCTCGACGAGCGCGTACATCGCGCCCCCGAGGTCGAGGTCGGGCTCGCTTGCGTCAACCGACGTGGTCATGGGTTCACACCTCGACGCGCTTCGGATCGAAATCCGGGTATTCGGCGTCGCGCGCGGCGATCACCGCGGGCGTCGCGGGCCATTCGATGCCGGCGAGCAGCGGATCGTTCCACCGCATGCCCGTCGCGCCCTCGGGCCGGAAAAACTCGGTCATGAGATAGGCGACGTCGGTGTCGTCGGTGAGCGTGATGAACCCGTGCGCGAAGCTCTCGGGCACGAAGAGGGCGCGCCCGTTTTGCGCCGACAGCTCGACGCCGAACCAATCGAGGTGCGTCGGCGACTCGGGTCGGAGGTCGACGATCACGTCGTAGATGGCGCCGCTGACGGCGCGAACGAGCTTCGCTTCGCGGAACGGCGCCAGCTGAAAGTGCATCCCTCGAAGCGTCTTCGCTCGCAGGTTCCGCGACAGGTTTTCTTGCGGAAACCGGCTGGGCAATCCGTGCGCCGAAAACTCGCGCTCGCAGAAGGTTCGCGCAAAAAAGCCGCGTTCGTCGGCTCTGGGCTCGAGGTCGACGACCGTTGCCCCTCGGAGTTTCGTCGGAGTGAAAATCACGACGACGAGTCTACCAGCGCCGGCGAGCGTCGTCGTGCCGAGGTCTCGAGTCGGGGGCAGAGCGAGGGCGTAGGCAGAGGACGCGGCGCTTGCAGCCGCTATTTGGACGTGGCAACGCTCGGACCATCATGAAATCGGTCGAGTGTCGCTTCTGCGGCACGGTGCTCGAGGACACGGTGGTGGACCTCGGTATGTCGCCGCTCTGCGAAAGCTTTTTGGCGGCGGAACAACTCGACAAGATGGAGCCATTTTTCCCGCTCCACGTCTGGGTGTGCCGAAAGTGTTTCCTCGTCCAGCTCACGGAGTACGTGCACGTCGAGGAAATTTTCACGGAGTACGCCTATTTCTCGTCGTTCTCGACGGCGTGGCTCAAGCACGCCGAAGACTACGTCGACATGATCTCGAAGCGCGCCGGGCTCGGCTCGAACAGCTTCGTCGTCGAGCTCGCGAGCAACGACGGCTACCTGCTCCAATACTTCGTCAAGAAGGGCATACCGTGTCTCGGCATCGAGCCCGCGGCGAACGTCGCGAAGTCGGCGCGCGAGAAGGGCGTCGAGACCGACGTCCTCTTCTTCGGCGTCGGAACGGCGAAGGAGCTCGCCGCGAAACGCCCGAAGGCGGATCTGGTCCTCGGCAATAACGTTCTGGCCCAGGTGCCGGACATCAACGACTTCGTCGCGGGCATTCCCATCATCCTGAAGCCCACCGGAACCGTCACGTTCGAGTTCCCTCACCTTCAGAAACTGTTCGACGAAAACCAGTTCGACACCATCTATCACGAGCACTTCTCGTACTTCTCGCTCATCAGCGTGGAGCAGATCTTCGCGAAGCACGGGCTCACCGTGTTCGACGTCGAGGAGCTCTGGACCCACGGCGGCTCGCTCCGCATCTACGCGCGGCCCGCGGCCGACACGAGCCGCCCGGTGACCGACCGCGTGAACGCGCTCCGCGCTCGCGAAGAAGCCGCGGGCTACCGCAACCTCGAGACCTACACCCGCTTCGAACACCGGGTGCGCGAGACGAAGCGGAAGATCCTCGAGCTCCTGATCGACGCGAAGCGAGCCGGCAAGGTCATCGCAGGGTACGGCGCGCCGGGCAAGGGAAACACCCTCCTCAACTACTGCGGCATTCGCACCGACTTCATCGACTTCACGGTGGATCGGAACCCGTACAAGCACGGACGTTTCTTGCCGGGCACGCACATCCCCATCTTCCCGCCGTCGAAGATCGAGGAAGTGAAACCGGACTACATCTTCATCCTGCCGTGGAACCTGAAGAACGAAATCATGACGCAGCTCGCGCACGCACGTGAGTGGGGCGCGAAGTTCATCGTGCCGATCCCCGAAGCGACGGTGATCTGATGCTTCCGCTCCGGCTCGGCGGCGTGGGCACGCCGCTTCGGATCTTGTGTCTCGGAGCCCACAGCGACGACATCGAGATCGGGTGCGGCGGCACCCTCTTGCGCCTGCTCAAGGAGCACCCGGGGAGCTCGGTGTACTGGGTCGTCTTCTCCTCGACTCCCGAGCGAGAGAAGGAAGCCCGCGCGAGCGCCGCTGATTTTTTGGAGCACGCGGGCGACGCGACCGTCCTGGTGAGGGCCTTTCGCGAGAGCTATTTCCCGGCGATCTGGTCGGACATCAAGGACTCGTTCGAAGAAGTGCGGCACGTGGCGAGACCCGACGTCGTGTTCTGCCACCACCGCCACGATCTCCATCAGGACCATCGCGTCATCGCCGAGCTCGCGTGGAACACCTTCCGGAACCACGTCGTCTTCGAATACGAGATCGCGAAATACGAGGGCGACCTCGGTAAGCCGAATTTTTTCGTCCCTCTTTCGAAGGCCCAAGCCGACCGCAAGGTGGAGCTCCTCGTGCGACATTTTCCGTCGCAGGCGGGCCGGAGCTGGTGGCGCCCCGACACGTTTCACGGCCTGATGAGCATCCGCGGCGTCGAATGCAACGCCGCCGACGGACGCGCCGAAGCATTTCACGCCCGCAAATGCGTGCTGTGACGGCGTTTTTCGTCCTGCTGTGCGAGAGCGCAAGGACGATCTTTGACTCTTCCCGAGCACGAACGGAAAGTAGATTCCGAGGACATTCATGAAAGTACTGGTCACCGGTCATCGCGGCTACATCGGCGTCGAAATGGTCCCCGAGCTGCGTGCGCTCGGCCACGAAGTGGTCGGGCTCGACACGGGCTTGTTCGACGAGTGCGACTTCATCTCGCCGCCGGACGACGCGCCGAGCCTGGACGTGGATCTGCGGAGCGTCACCGCGAAGCAGCTCGAAGGGTTCGACGCGGTCATTCATCTCGCTGCGCTGTCGAACGACCCGCTGAGCGACCTGAATCCCGGCATCACCTACGACATCAATCTGCACGCCTCGGTCGAGCTCGCGAAGCGGGCCAAGGAAGCCGGCGTGAAACGGTTCTTGTTCTCTTCCTCGTGCAGCCTCTACGGCGCGGGCGGTGACGCGATCCTCGACGAGAATGCGGCGTTCTACCCGCAGACGCCGTACGGCGAGTCCAAGGTGCGCGTCGAGCAAGAGCTATCGAAGATCGCCGACTCGACGTTTTCGCCGGTGTATCTCCGGAACGCGACGGCGTACGGCGTCTCGCGACGCCTCCGCGCCGACGTGGTCGTCAATAACCTGGTCGGCGCCGCTTACACGACCGGCAAGGTGCTGCTCCAGAGCGACGGCACGGCCTGGCGTCCGCTCACGCACATCCGCGACATCAACAGCGCGTTCTTCGCGTGCCTCACCGCGCCGTTCGACGTCATCCACAATCAGGCCTTCAACGTCGGAAGGAGCGTGGAAAACTATCAGATCCGTCAGGTCGCCTTGATGATCGCCGAGATCGTGCCGAACTGCGAGGTCGCCTTCGCCGACGGCGCATCGCCGGACACCCGGAACTATCGCGTCGATTTCCGGAAGATCGAGACGACCCTCCCCGGCTACGCCCCGAAATGGACCGTCCGAAAAGGCATCGAGGAAGTGTACGCGGCGTACGTCAGCGGCAAGCTCACGAAGGAAGTGTTCCTCGGCCCGAAGTATTACCGACTGAAGACCGTGAAGGGGCTTCAAGAGCGGGGGCTCATCGACGAGAACTTGCGGCGAACGTAACTTCGAATTGACCGCGCCCATGATCAACAACGCCGTTTATTACGACTCCTCCTTCAACGACGACGAGCGGCGCAAGCGACTCTACGAAGGGCAGCTCTTCGCCTACTCGTCGAAGAAGAGCGCGCTCGCGTTCGCCGAGTACGCCCGCGGCATGATCGAAGAGGCATTTTCACCGCTCGACCCCGAGAAGGCACAATTTCACCTCGACGTCGCGCGCTACGCCGAGATCCTGAACAAGCTGAAGCCCGCCTTCATCCACGGCGAAGAATCGGGCCGGCACGTTCGAAATCTCCTCCTCGAGCTCGGTTGCGATCCGGAAAAAACGTACTTCGACGTGCCGCGCATGCGGAGCTCGACGAGCGACGACTACCTCACGAGCGGCATCGCCTACGCCTGGCATCCACACCGGGACACCTGGTATTCGGCCCCGCCCTGCCAGTTGAATTTCTGGCTACCGATCTACGAAATCACTTCCGAGAACGCGATGGCGTTTCATCCACGCTATTTCTCGCAGGGCGTCGCGAACACGTCCGCGGACTACAACTACTACACGTGGAACCAGACGCATCGCGGCGGCCACGTCGCGAGCTACACGAAGAGCGACCCGCGGCCGCTACCGAGGTCGACCGAGCCCATCGAGATGGATCCGCAGATCCGGCTCATCCCGCCGGTCGGCGGCGTGATCATCTTCTCGGGAGCGCAAATGCACTCGAGCGTGCCGAACACTTCCGGCGTGACCCGGTTCAGCATCGACTTTCGCACGGTGCACCTCGACGACGTCGTTCAACGGCGCGGCGCGCCGAACGTCGACTCGCACTGCACCGGCACCACGATGCGCGATTATTTCAAGATGGCGGACAGGTCGCGACTCCCCGACGACGCCGTCCGTCTCTACGACGACGGCACCGAGATTCAGGGGCAGCTCGTGTATCGACCCGCGTAGCGCTCGCGCACGGTACGCGCGTCCATCACGAGCGCGCCGGCGCCGGCGAGCGCTTCAGCACGGCGATCGGAATGAGCAGAAGCGCGTAGGCCCCCGCGCCGAACAAAGTGGCCGCGCGGAGCCCGTACCGCTCGGCGAGGATGACGGCGAGGCTGCTCGAGAGAACGCTGCCGACGCCGTTCATTCCCCAAAACCACGGCCCTTCGTCGGGATTGTTCACCTTGGCGAAGCGGAGCCCGGTCGGGAACGCGACACCGAAGAACACGCCGAGCGACGCCGTCAACAGGACGGCGCAGACGATGCGCGTGACGAGCCCCGCGCCGATCACGTGCGCGGCGAACGACGGCCAGAGGACGGCGCAGAGCGCGAGCAACACGGCGATGACCGTCGGGTAAAGGTAGCAATACGGCGCGCGCGTGAGCGGCAAGCGATCGCTCAAGAGCGAGCCGAGGCCCGTCGACGCGACGAGGCTCGTCACGACGACGATCAAGCTGTAGCTCGGATTGCCGAGCACCAGACTGAGCCGCTGCAGGAGCGTCATCTCCGCGATCATGAACCCCACGCCGATGAGGGTGAAATACGCGAGCCCGGCATAGAGCGGCGCGCCGCCGCTCCCTTGCGGACGCGCTCGCCGCCAGAGCGGCAGCAGGATCGCTACGGTGACGAGCACCACCGACGCGAGAAACGCGAGCACCAGCGTGCGCGTCGCGAGCAGGTTTCCCTCGATGACGCCCATGTTGGCGACCGGCGGCACCGGGCGCCACGCGGACTCGACCGGGAGCACGTTGAAGAAGTAGGGACGGTCGTCGGTGGGCGGGCGAAAGTCGGCGAACGGCGTATACGTCGCCGCGTCGAGCTCGGCCCGGCTCTTCGCGTCGACGACGCTTGCGATGGGTTCGTTGATCGCCGGCTCGCCGGGCGCGGCAAGCACGAAAAACCCCTCTTCGTCGGCGACGCGGTGGATCCGCGCCACGTCTTCGGCCGAAAATTGGGTCGGGCTCACGAGGACGGTGACGACCATCGGGGTCGCGACGAGGAACATCGAGAGCCGCGGATTGGCGACGCCGCGCGAGAGCAACGTGCCGGTGGCGAGCGACGCGACCCGGAGCGTCTCCTGGCTCCAGCGCGACACGGTCAAGACGCCCGACGGCGTCAGCCGATCGAGAAATGCCCGCCACGCTTCGATGGTGTAGAGCCCGTTTTCTCCGAGCGCGTGCGCGCCGGCGCCGGTCGCGGCCCAGGTGTCGATGAGCGACGCCTGGATCACCTCGAATTTCTCGTTCGTGCGGGTGAGAAAGCTTCGGCCTTCCTCGTGCACGAGGCGCACGTTCGGGTCGGTCGGGACGCCGGTCGGAATGCCGAGCGGGCTCTGGAGGAGCTCGAGGATCCGTTCGTTGAACTCGATGCCGTAAACGGGCGCGTGGCCGGCGTGGAGCGCGGCCTGGAGATCACGCGAACCGCCGACGCCGATGATCGCGGCAGGGCCGCTCGGGCGGAGCAAATTGGCGACGTCGGTGACGTCGCACTGGAGAAAATCGAGGTGCGCGATGCCGAGCGGCGCTCGATACATCGCGGTGCCCGCAGCCGCGTCGATCTCGATGATCCGGTGCGTGATGATCGGCGGTGTGCAGCGCGACCCTCCGCCCCAGAGCGGCGCCGGTGCGTCGATTTCGCGAAACGCGCGGACGCGAGAGTGGCTGTTCCACATCTCGGCGTCGAAGTCCTGGACGTCGAGGCGGCCCTTCACCCAAATGGGCTGGAGGCCGTGCGACGTCATGGCATTCGCGGCGACGAAGCCGACGAGGACGGCGAGCGACCAGAGTCCCGAGCGCCCCTTCGTTTCGGTGCGAGACGCGGACGCGAACGCGAGCGACGCGAGCTGAGCGACCACCCCGACGAGGAGGAGCGCCGTTTCGCCCCCCAGCGCGCGCAAAAGCCACGGCACGAGCGGCGCGCCGAGCGCCGCGCCGAACAGGTCGACGGCGTACACTTGGCCGACGGGAAGCGTCGTCCGAGTGAGCGCCGCTGCGATGACGACGCCAGCCGGGTAGAACGGCAGCGCGAGCACCAGCGAGAACACGACGAACAGCGCGACCGTGGTGAACACGGGCGCCGTGGCGAGCGGCAAGACGAGCAGGAGGACCAGGCTCACCGGGACGGCGAACGCGAACCACTGCGCGTAGCGCGACAGGGACGCCGCCAGGTTTTCCGGCCCGAACTCCTCCGGGTTCAAGTAGACGCGAAGCGCGCCCGCGGTGAGCCCGAAGAGACCCATCGCGATGACCAGGAACGCGAGCGAGTACCAGGTGATGACGCTGAGGAGCCGCGTGTCGAGTACTTCGAGCGCGAGGCTCGCTCCCGTCGTGAGCGCGAGCCCGGTGAGAAAAGGGCCGCGACGGAGCTCGGCGCCGCCCTCGGAAATCGCCGTCGTCTCTTTCGGTGCGTCGTGATCGCCGTGCATCTTCATGGTTTCTGCGCGGCCTTCGCGGCGGCAAAGAGCGCCTTGGCGAGCGCCGTCGGACGACAGGGGGGTGGCGGAGGCAGATGACGGAGTCGCGCACCGGGAACGCCGAGATGCGCCTCACCGGGCGACAGGGGATAGTTCCGGCGGTACACGCCGGCGGGCGCGTAGTCCGACGGCCAGCAAACGTCGTAACCGAGCAGCGGCGGGGGAACGCCGGGGAACAGCGCGTAGATGTAATCGGGCTTTTGTGTGACCACGTAGATGAGGTCGACCTTGTCGTGCCCGAACTTCACCGTCGGTGCGACGTCGAGATGTGCGATGTGCTCGTCGTTCAACCCCCAGATGTCGAGGATGAAGAGCTCGAGGTTTCGATACCCCACGTAACCCACGGCAGCGACCGCCACGAAGCTGTCTTTCGGAACCTCTTCCCGGAAGAAGCGATCGACGGCCAAAATCAGCTGCTTCAACGACGGATCGACGCTGCCGACGACGGGCATGTTCGGCTCGGCGAACGGCACCGCCGAAAACCACACGGCGACGGCGAGGGCTCCGCTCGCCAAGACCCCACCCGGGCCGCGGAAAGCCGCCGCCCGGCCCAGCCGAGCCGCCAGGCTCGCGCCCCATCGCACGACCACTCGACTGGTCGCAACGACCGGCATCGGCAAGAGAGGCATGTAAAAGCGATTCCAGAAGGGGTGATCGCCGCCGACGATGAGCAGATAGACGAGGTACACGCCGAAGAGCACGTATCCGTGGACCCAGAGCGGCCGCGGGGGTGTCTCGCGATCGAGCTCGAACAGGCCGGGGAACGCCAGCCAGCCTCCGGCGAGCACGAAGCCGGCGATGTGCGCGGCGCCCCGCAAGATCGACGCTTTGCCGAAGATGACCTTCGCGTAAAACGTGTTCGGAAGCGGTTGCCCGTAATAGGCGAGCCGTACGGCGACCTGCGCGACGATGACCACGCCCACGATGCTCATCGCCGGCAAGAGCGCGCGAACCCGCGCTCTCCACGGACCGTCGAGCTGAGCCGCCTCGACGACGAAGAGCAGCGCGGCCACCATGGCGCCCTCGGGCCTCGTCAAGTACGCGAGCGAGAACCAGAGCGCAGCGTGAAGTCGAGCGCGCGGATCGCTCCGCCCGCGCACGAGCCGATCCATCGCGAGGAGCACCCAGAATCCGAAGCACGTCCCTTCCATGCCGGACGTGGCGGCGTGACAGAACGACGGGATGCTCGCGAGCAGGAGCCCGGGCAAGAGGTGCACGAGCCAGCCCGCGTCCGGATCGAGCCGCCGGCTGATCCGGCGAGTGAGCTCGACCGTCGCCAGTGCGAAACCGAGGCTCCCGACGACGGCGGGAACCGTGAGCCCGAGGCCGAGGGCCGCGGCGCCGGAAAGCAAGACCACCCAGAGGAGACTCGTGTACCCCTCGAGCGGAACGCCCGCGTTCCACACCAGGCCGTGGCCTCGCACGAGGTTTTCCGCGTACCGGAACGTGATGTACGCGTCGTCCACCAGGAAATACTGCCGTTCCCGGAGCATCCACAGCCCGCCGACGCAGACGACGAAGAGCGGGACGAACCACTCGACGAAACGAGGCAGGCGCGGGAGAGCGGGCGTGGAGAGAGTGGCAGCCAACAAAGTCCGCACCGCCCGAGGGCAGTCATTCTAGCATGGCGCTCCGACCCCCGAACGACACGTTCGGCCCAGTCTGGAGGACTTTCAATGATCAGCTCTGACCGTATCGTTCTATGCACACTGCTCGGCTCGCTCTTCGTCGTCGCATGTGGTGGCTCGACGCCGCCCGCCGAAACGACTCCACCCGCCGAATCGGCCACGGCGCCCGAACCGCTACCGGCGACTCCTGCGGCCGACGCTGGCGCACCCGCGCCCGCGGCTTCTGCGGCTCCCGCGGCGTCCCCGCCCAAGCTCGCCGCGCCGCCCGAGATTGCCTGGAAGGACAAGACCTTCGATCAAAGGAAGGAGTTCATGAAGGACGTCGTCATGCCCAAGATGAAGACGCTCTTCTCCGATTTCGACGCGAAGAAGTTCGGCGACATGACGTGCGTGACGTGTCACGGCCCAGCCGCAAAGACCGGGAAGTTCACCATGCCGAACGCCAAGCTGCCGAAGCTCGACCCGACCGACGGGTTCGCGAAGCACAAGAAGGCGAAGCCCGAGATCACTCAATTCATGCTCGAGAAGGTCGAGCCGCAGATGGCGAGCACCCTCGGCGTCGAGCCGTACAACCCCGATACGAAGCAGGGCTTCGGCTGCTTCAATTGCCACACGATGCATGGCAAGTAGGTCGTCGTCGATTCGACTATGACCGACCCGAACGTCTCGGTGCATCCGACCGCCACGCACGTCTTGGTTACGGTAGCGGGCCCCGATCGGCCGGGCATCACTGCCCGGCTGACGGAGATCCTGAGCCAAATGGACACCCATCTGCTCGACATCGAGCAGGTGGTCGTGCGCGGTCACCTCACGCTCGCCATGCTCATCGGCATTCGCGTCGATCGCGGGGTGCTGAAGGAGTTGCTCTTTGCCGCGAAGGAGCTCGGGCTCGGGCTCGACTTCAAGCCGGTAGAAACGCCGGAAGTGGCGCGGCCCGCCGCGCACCGCTACGTCGTGACGGCAATCGGACCGAGCCTCGGCGCGACGGAAATCCATGCACTCTCGCAGACGCTCGCCGAGCACCGCGGCAACATCGCGAAGATTTCGCGACTGTCGCTGGGCGCGTTGCGGTCGCTCGAAGTCCAGGTCGATTTGCCCGCGAGCGACGACGCGACCGCGCTGAAAAAAGCTCTCCTCCGCCTGAGCATGGAGAGCTCGTTCGACATCGCGCTCCAGCGGGAAGGCCTGTTCCGCCGGAGCAAGCGGCTCGTCGTGCTCGACATGGACTCGACGCTCATCACCATCGAAGTCATCGACGAGCTCGCGCGGGCATACGGCGTCGTCGAACAAGTCGCCGCCGTCACCGAGCGCGCGATGGCGGGCGAGATGGACTACGACGAGGCCCTCCGTCAGCGGCTCGCGTATCTCGAGGGACTCGAAGTGTCGGTGCTCGAGAAGCTCGCCGAGGAATTGCCGCTCACCGACGGCGCCAAGCGGCTCATGTTCGTGCTCAAGCGCCTCGGCTACCAGACCGCGGTGATCAGCGGTGGCTTCTCCATCGCGGCCGAGGCGCTGAAGGCAAAGCTCGGCATCGACTACGCCTATTCGAACACCCTCGAAGTCAAAGGCGGGCGCCTCACTGGCCGCGTCGTGGGGCCCATCGTGAACGGTCGTCGCAAGGCCGAGCTCCTCGAGACGATCGCGCAAGCCGAAGGGGTGCTCTTGGACCAGGTGATCGCCGTCGGCGACGGCGCGAACGACTTGCCCATGCTCGAAAAAGCCGGGCTCGGCATCGCCTTTCGCGCCAAACCGAAGCTCCGCGAAGCCGCCGACACGTCGATCTCCACTGGCGGCCTCGACTCGATCCTGTACCTTCTCGGCATCAGCGCCGAGGAGCTCGAGGAGGTACTGGGGGCCCCCTGAGCTCATGAAGGAGGGTCGTATGGGGTTACGCCAAAGAGCCGCGGTCGTCGCGTTCGCATTGTCCGTTAGCGGCGTCGCGAACGCAGATCCGCCCGCGCCGCCGGTCCCGGCGCCGCCCGCTTCTGCGCCGCTCGCGCCCGGGTCGCCCGTGTTCGTCCCGCCGCCGCCGGTGATCGCGCCGACGGGATCGAGCGATTCAGTCTCGGTCTACATCGGAACCGATACCGGCGAGCGCGTCGTGCTCGGCATCTATCC
>CAZDNG010000004.1:0-116511 GCA_964506835.1 uncultured Polyangiaceae bacterium | reverse complement strand
TCTCGGTCTACATCGGAACCGATACCGGCGAGCGCGTCGTGCTCGGCATCTATCCGGAATGGGTGAAACCGGGAGCCGGGCCGCCGCTGGCCCGCTGCACGACGCCGTGCCAGCTCTCGATGCAGCGCGGGCGCTATCGCCTCGACGTGGAGGCGTCCGACGCGACGCTCGAGGGCAATCGCGTCGTGGACATCGGAGAACCCGCGCGGCTCGTCGTCGCGCCTCGCCACCCGGCTCAACGAAGCGCGGGGCTCGCGCTCGGCATCGCCGGGTCGGCGGCCCTCGTCGTCGGCAGCATCCTCGTCCTCGTCGCGCTGAACGACACCAACTCGTGCGCTCTCGACGGCTTCAACTGCACCCGGTCCATCGCGCATCCCTCGGAAGCGGTCGCGGGTGTCCTTCTGATCCTCGGCGGCGGGGTCGCGACGCCGATCGGCTGGGTGATGTTCGGCAAGAGCCACCGGCCGGCGATCGACGTGGAGCCGCTCCGGACGTCGCGCCGCATCACGCCCGAGGTCGGCGTCGTACCGATGCCCGCCGGGCTCGGTCTCGGCATGGGCTTCAAATTCTAAAGCTATCCAAGATAGCTTCTCACGCGCGGAGCCGTGCGCGTCTCAGTACGCGTTCCCATGGGCGGTCTTGCCGAGCATGGTGAGAAACACAATCTTCAGGTCGAGCCCGAAGGTCCAGCGGCGGATGTACTCGATGTCGTACTGCACGCGGTCGATCATCTTGTCGATGGTGTCGGTTTCGCCGCGATAGCCGTGAACCTGCGCCCAGCCGGTGATGCCCGGTTTCACCTTGTGGCGCAGCATGTATTCGAGGATCTGTGTTCGGTATTGCCGGTTGTGCAAGACGGCGTGAGGCCGAGGTCCGACCACCGACATGTCGCCGAACAGCACGTTGATGAACTGCGGCAGCTCGTCGAGCGACGTCCGGCGCAAGAAGGCGCCGAAGCGCGTCACGCGCGGATCGTCCCGCGTCGCCTGCTTCACGTCATCGCCGAGCTCGACCACGCGCATGCTGCGAAACTTGAAGATTTCGATTTCTTGGCCGTCGCGGCCGTAGCGCCGTTGCTTGAAGAGCGCGGGGCCCCGCGACGTCGCCCTCACGCCGAGCCCGATGGCGAGCAAGAGCGGCCAACCGAGCCCGAGCGCGAGCGACGCGAACACGATGTCGAAGAGCCGCTTCGACGTTCCATCGATGCCCTCCGCCGCGTGCACCACCAAGTCGACGGTGTCTTCCGGCGCGAGCGACAGCGCGAGGATCAACGCGATGAGAAATCGCTCCTCTTCCAAATCGAAGGCGTTGTTCGCGTCGCAAACTCGACGGACCAGCTCCGCTACGTGCCGGCGCTGAACGGGCGGGATGCGGCGCAAGCGTTCCGCGGAGGCTCGGAGGTCGAACTTCTCGGGGTCGAAATCCTTGACGTGCTGCTCGAGCCACTCGGGAAGGACATCGGCACCCGTGAGCTCGAGCAAGATCCGCTGGATCGCGCGGAGCTCGCGCGCGCAGACGTTCCCGTCGGCCTGGGCCGCGGCCAGGAGCAAATCGGCGATGGTCTTGACCAGCTCTTCTTCGGCAGGCGGCGGCACCGAGCTCGGCCGGAGCCCGGTCAGGCGGTACGCCGGCGCCATTCGGCTGGACGGGGGCGTCGAAAGCGCTCCGTTTGGCTCCGTAACGGTCGGGCCGATCCGATCGTATATCGGTTTGCCGGAAGTCGGCATGACCCCGAACGGTACGCTTGCCCTCGGACGATTACCAGCCCCCCGCTCGACGAGCGCCCCGGGCGTTCTTATCGTCTGAGGGAGTTACCGGGAGAATCACCATGGAAAAACGGTATCAAAAGCCCTCCGACGCAGAGCTGAAGAAGAAGCTCACGCCGCTCGAGTATCAAGTCACCCAGCACGACGCGACCGAGCCGCCGTTCAATAATCGTTACTGGAACAACCACGCTGCCGGCCTCTATGTGGACTCGGCGAGCGGTGAGCCCCTGTTCACCTCACTCGACAAGTTCGACTCCGGAACGGGGTGGCCGAGCTTCACTCGGCCGGTCGAAGCGTCGCGAGTCGTTTCCCACGTCGATAGCACCCACGGCATGCGCCGCACCGAGGTGCGGTCGGCCGACGGCGATTCCCACCTCGGCCACGTCTTCGACGACGGCCCCGCGCCGACGCGACTCCGTTATTGCATCAACTCGGCGTCCCTGAAGTTCATCCCCGTCGCCGACCTCGAGCGCGAAGGGTACGGCGAGTACCAGAAGCTGTTCGCCGACCACACGAACGACGCCCCGCTCGCGCCGCACACCGACAACGCTTGCGCGGTTCCCGCGCCCGGCGACCAGGCGAGCTGCGAAACCACGCTCGAAACCGCGCTCCTTGCCGGCGGCTGCTTCTGGGGCATGGAAGAGCTCCTTCGCAAGATCCCCGGCGTCCTCGAGACCGAAGCGATCTACACCGGCGGCACGACGAAGAACCCGACCTACGAAACCGTCCACACGGGTCGCACCGGTCACGCCGAAGCCGTCCGCGTCGTGTTCGATCCCGCGAAGCTCTCCTACGCGGACCTGCTCGAGAAGTGGTTCTTCAAGATGCACGACCCCACGACCAAGAATCGCCAGGGCAACGACGTCGGCAGTCAGTACCGCTCCGCAATCTTCTACACGTCGCCCGAACAGCGCGCGACCGCCGAAGCCGTGAAGAAGAAGGTCGAAGCCGCCGGCAAATGGGGGAAACCCATCGTCACCGAGATCGCCGAGGCCGGCCCCGTCACCAGCGCCGAGGACTACCATCAGAAGTACCTGGAAGATCGGCCCAACGGGTACACCTGCCATTTCATGCGCGAATAGGGCCGCTCGGCTCGAGCACGCGCCGATCTGACTGCTCTCAGTCATCTCGACACGCGGTCTTCGCCGATCGACCCTATTCGGGTTTGATTTTTGATTTGATTTCCGAGGGATGACGTCGCTCGATCCTTCCGCAAGCTAGAGCGACCCGCGCCGGGCTCGCCGGTAGTCTCACTCGGGAGATTTCTCAAGATCCGCTCGCGGCGTCGCGCGACCTTCGCGGGCTGCCAACGACCCGCGGCGGGCTCGCCGGTAGTCTCACTCGCCCATCATTGGTGGATCGCGATCTGGCCTGCCAAGACTGATCGAGGCGTGGCGCCGAACGGGGCCCTGCCCGTTCGAGGGTCTGCTCGCAGGCGTTTTCGGACCGGATCGGATGGATCGGATCGGACTTCCCCCTCCGCTGCGCGCGGAGCGCGCGGCTTGGAGGGGGCGCGGGCGCGGAGCCGACGCGCGCAAGCGCGCGCAGGCGAGGCTTGGCGAGCCGAGCACGCGAGCACGTGGGCGAGCCCCCGCGGGGGGAGGCATCCATTTTTCCGAAAAATCTGGAACGCCGCGTGACGAACTAGTTGCAGGTCTGCGCGGGCATTGCGGCGATCCAGGCGCGGATGAGGGCGACGCCTTGGGCGTCCGCGGTTTGCGTCGGGAGCTGCGGCATTTTGAGCTCGGGATCGGTCGACGAGATGCGAAAGACCATGACGGAGGCGTCGGGCGAACCGGGGACGATGTCGTATTGCAGGTTGCCGCTACCGGGGCCGGCGGCGACGGGCGTGCGGCAGATGCCGATGGAGGACATCGACGTCGTTTCGAAGCGGAGATCGAGCGCGGTCGAACCGGCTTCGCCGCCGGGGCGATGACAGTGGCTGCAGTTGGCGTCGAGGTACGAACGCGCGCGGCGATCGAGCGCGTCCGGGCCGTCGATGAACGACAAGGTCAGGCGATCCGCGACGGCGGGGACGGTTCCACCGAGGAGGCCGAGCGCGACCAGGTGATCGATCTGATTTTCTTTGCCGGCGTCGCCGACAACGACGTCGCTCGCGTCGCGATTCAATTCGCGCGTGCGCGGACCGAGCGGTTGGAAGACGTGATCTTTCGCGTGGCAGGTCTTGCATTCGATTTCGTTCGGGACGCGATAGTCGAGGGTCTCCGATTTTCCACTCGGGTCGATCCAGCTCACGGGGATCGACGCGCCGACTTTCACGCGCGTCGCTTGTGTCTGCGCGGCGTTCCAGACGTACGTGCGACCGGTCCACGTGCCGGCTTCGCGCTCGACGATCCGCGTCTCGAGGAGGGTGCGGCCGAGCGACGGATTGCGCTGATCGTGCGAGTAGAAGAACGTCTTGATGAACTTCGTCCCGTCGGGATAGGTCCACTGCTCGAGCGGGTCGTAGGTCGCTTGTGTCCCGGTGGGTAGCGTCAAAAACCGCAGTTTCTCGGCTTGGTCGGCGTAGAGCGTCACGACGACGTCGTAGGGAACGACGCCGGCGTTCGGGATCTGCGCGATGGGATCCGAGAACACGCCGACCTTGTCCAACGTGTCGCTCGAGCCCGCGTCGCTGCCAGCGTCCTCGGTTTCGGCGTCGAGCGTCGCAGCGTCGTGGGCCGCCGCGCCGTCGCGAACATCGTTTCCCGCGTCGTGCGTTTTCGTTCCGGAGTCCGGCGCGGGTTTCACGACGGTATGCGACGGTGACGAGTCGGAACCGCACGCGCTGAGCCACAGCGCAGAAACGAGCAGCGCCGATTCGAACGACGGACACCGACGAGGCGCGAGCGCGGCCAGCATCCACCTTGCCATGGGATCGCCGTTCAAAAGACGATCGGCGCTAGTGCCGTCTGTTCGCAGTCGACCGGGGTGAGGTCCGACGACTTGTTCTTGCCGTTGTCGGCCAGGTCGAGGTTCATGAACGTCGCGGTGCCGTTCGACTTGAAGCAATTGCGCTGCTCGTTCGGGATCGCCGCGGCGTTCTGGCCGCCGTCGGGGAGCGCGCCGGCGTCGCCGTAGATCTTGGTCCAGTCGATGATGCCGTCCCACGCGATGTCGGGGAGCGTCGTGACCCCGACGAGGCTCGCGATGAGCTGACCGCGGCCCTGCGGCGTCGCGCCGTTCATCGAGAGGATGTTGTCGTGCACGTAGTTCCCCTCGGGGTACCAATCGAACGCCGGATCGGCTTTGCCTTCGGCGTCGCGGAGCGCGACGTACCAGCTCAGGATCGCGATCCCGACGGTCTGATTCGACTTCACGGTGTTGCCGTGGATTTCGTTGTGATCGGCGGCGAGGACGAACATGCCGGTTCCGGACGGCACGTCGGCCACGATGTTGCCCGCTGCCGCGAAGTTCGTGCCGTTGTTCGAGTCGACGAGGTTGTCGTGCACGTTCGCGCGTTTGCCGTCCTTCACGTTGAGGCCGGGCAAGTTGAAGATCAGGATGCCGCCCGCGTTGTCGTGCGAGTGATTGCCGTACACCTCCGCGTCCGTCGAGTTCTCGATCTCGATGCCCGCTACGTTGCCGGTGGACTCGTTGTTGCGAACGATGATCTGACTCGATTGTCCGACGTAGATGCCGGTGTCGCTCGCGCCGGAGACGTACGAATTTTCGATGAGGACCTTCGACGAGGTCACCGGGTAGATGCCGTACCCGCCGTTCGCCGAGTTCGGGCCGCCCGTCCATTCGACCCGCGCGTGCCGGATGGTCACGCCGGTCACCTCGGTCGCGCGGATGCCGTCGCCTTGCGGGTTCTCGATGTGAATCGTATCGACGACATCGTCGTTTCCTGTGAGCTCGAGCGCGTTCGCACCCATCTTTTGCCCGGTGAAATCGAGGAGGGTCCCGCTCGCGCCGCGAAGCGTGACGCCCGACGTCGCGAGCGAGAGCTGGTCGGTGAAGGTGTAGTGCCCCGTACCGAGGCAGATCACGTCGCCACTCTTCGCGTCGATGAGCGCCCCTTGAACGGTCGCGGTGTCGTTGGAGCCGGGTTTGAGGTTCACGGTACACGGACCCCCTTCGGGCGTTCCCGCGTCTGTGCTCGCACCGCCGTCGGTGCTCGCGCTGCCGTCGATACCCCCGCTACTGCCGTCCGTGCCGGCCTCGGACACCGGATGCGTGGTCGCTGGAGGCTTGGGGGCGACGTCGTCGGAGCATCCCGCGGACAGGAAACCCAAGACGAGTGCGACGGTCCCCTCGACGGCCAAGATTCGAGCGCGTGCGTGCATGAAAACCTCCGACAAGTTCAACGGACAAGCAAGGGTGGAGTCTGCCACCAACTCTAGCCGAATGCCGGCACTGGTTGTCGAGTCCGCGACGACGCTGGCGCGTTCTGTCTCGATGAGGCAAAGGATCGAGCCCATGACCGAAAGCCCCTCGCGAAAGCCCGTGTGCGCCGTGGTCGGCGTTGGCCCCGGAATCGGCGCGGCGCTCGCGCGGCGATTTTCAGTCGCCGGGTACCGCGTCGCGTTGCTCGCGCGGCGCGCCGAATTTTCGCGCGACCTCGCAGCAAAGCTCGGCGACGCCCGGTCGTACGAGTGCGACGTGACCGACTCGAGCGCCGTCGACGCGGCGTTCGACGCCATTCGACGTGACCTCGGCGAGGTCGACGTGCTCGCGTACAACGCGGGCTCGGGCGTCTTCGGCACCGTCGAAGACATCAGCGCCGCGGATCTCGAGAACGCCTTCAAAGTGAACACGGTCGGTGCTTTTCTCGCGTCGCGCCAGGTCATTCCGGCGATGAAGCGAAGCGGACACGGCAGCATCGTCTTCATCGGCGCCACGGCGTCGCGCCGTGGCAACGTCAAGACCGCGGCGTTCGCGCCGGCAAAGGCGGCGCAGCGCAGCCTGGCCGAGTCCATGGCGCGGCACTTGTGGCCCGCCGGCATCCACGTCGCGCTGATCGTCGTCGACGGCGTCGTCGATTTGGCGCGCACGCGAGAGCGCATGCCCGGAAAACCGGATTCGTTCTTCGTCGCGCCCGACGGCGTCGCAGAGACCGCGTTTCGTCTCACCGAGCAGCACCGAACGGCGTGGTCGTTCGAAGTCGAAGCGCGACCGTTCGGCGAAACCTGGTAGCGAACGAACTACGACGGGCGACGGCGCAACGTGAACCGAAGCGTGGCGCCGCGACCGACCTCGCCGTGCATCGTCACCTGGCCGCCGTGCCGATCGATGATGCGCCGGACGGTCGCGAGACCGATGCCCGTGCCGGGGAACTGCTCGTCCGCGTGCAGTCGCTCGAACGGCGTGAAGAGCCGGGTCGCGTGCTTGACGTCGAACCCGACGCCGTTGTCGCGAACGAAGTAGAACACTTCGCCTTCACGGCGTTCCGCGCCGAACGCGATGAGCGGCGATTCGGTCTTCGCCGTGAACTTCCAGGCGTTGCCGAACACGTTTTCGAAGACGGCGCGGATCAAGCGAGGGTCTGCGTCGGCCGTGAGTCCCGGTTCGATTTCGACGCGGACGTCGCGGTCCGGATTCGACTTGGCGATCTCGCTCGCCACCGAAGCCGCCACCGCCGAGAGATCGATCTTTTCGACCTTGAGCGCCCCCCGATTGACCTGCGAGAGCCGGAGCATGTCTTCGATGAGCTCGCTCATGCGCTGCGCCGAGCCGCGCACGCGAGTGAGGTAGTCGAGCCCGATGCCGTCGAGCTTGTCGCCGTACTCTTCGACGAGAATCGCGCTGAAGCCGTCGATGCGGCGGAGCGGCGCGCGGAGATCGTGCGAGACGGAATAGCTGAAGGCCTCGAGCTCGCGATTCTTCAACTCCAGCTCGGACACCAGCGCGGCGCGCGTCTCGGCGAGTTCGCGCGCGGCGCGCGCCTCGGCCGCCTCGAGCTCCTTTTGCACGAGATCCTCGCGGATTCTTCGATTTTCGTCGGTAAAATGTTTTCGGCGGAGCTGGGCGCGTACCCGCGCCTTGAGGACCTGCGCGTCGTCCGAACGCGAGACGTAGTCGTCGGCCCCCGCCACGAAGCCTCGGATCATCGCCTCTCGATCCTCGAGCCCGGTGAACATCACGATCGGAACGTCTCTCGTCCCCACCGCGCCCTTCACGCGACGGCAGACCTCATCGCCGCCCATCCCGGAAATCGACGAATCGAGGACCAGACAATCCACCGGTTCCACCGCGAGGAGCTCGAGCGCTTCTTCGCCAGTGCGCGCGAGCACGAGCTCGTAACCTTCCTCGCGGAGCGAGGTCACGAGGTGTTCGCGATACGCCGTGTCTTGGTCGACGACGAGGATCTTCTTCGTGCCGAGCAGACTCGATATGTCGCCGTCGGCGCCGCGCGCTTCTGCCCCTCGCAAGGCGACGGCGAGTCGCGCGAGCGCCACGTCCATTTCCTCGTCTTTGCGAACGAAAGCGTCCGCTCCAGCGTCGAGGGCACGGATCTCGGCCGCGCGATCCGACGCGGCGGTGATGAAGAGACACGGCGTTGCTCGCAACGTCGCGTCGAGACGGATTCGACGAATGACGCCGGCGCCGTCGATTCCCGGAAGCATCCCGTCGACGACGATTGCCGAAGGCCGAGCATGCGCCGCAACGCGGAGACCTTCTTCGCCGCTCTGCGCGGTGATCACGCTGTACGACGCTGCCCGGAGCGCGCGCGACAGCTCCTCGCGAAAGGTGAGGCTGTCGTCGATGACGAGGACCAATGGCTCGGTGGTCGGAGCGGCGCGTTCTGCCGCACCGAGGAGCTCGCGCGCTCGTGCCACGACGTAGCCGGCGTCGTAGGGTTTGCCGATGTATTCGTCGGCGCCGGTCGACAGGCCGCGCACCCGATCGCGCACCTCGTTCTCCGACGAGAGGAGCATGATTTGCGTCCGCTCGCCGGCCGGCGTTTTTCGGATTTCTCCGAGGAATTCCACCCCGTCCCCGTCCGGAAGCACGACGTCGAGGACGATGAGCGAAAATGCATTCGCCGCCAGCGCTTCTCGCGCCTCGGCGATGGTCGCGCAGGGAACCGCGACGAGTCCGGCGGACTCGAGCGATTCGGCGAGGTTCATTCGAACGGTGATGCTGTCGTCGACGATCAGGACGGCGCTCATCGAAACCCCCGCGCAGAAACGTGGTTCGGAACGTCGGCCAGGAACGGTCCGATTTCTCCGAGCGGCAGCACGCGCTCGGCGGCGCCGAGCAAGATGGCCTCGCGCGGCATTCCGAAGACGACCGAGGTCGCTTCGTCCTGGGCGATCGTGAAGCCACCCGCGCGCCGGATGTCGAGTAATCCCGACGCGCCGTCGCGTCCCATCCCCGTCAGGAGACACGCGACGCTCGCAGAGCCGAATTCCTTCGCGACCGATTCGAACAAGACGTCCACCGACGGTCGGCACGAGAACCGCTCGGGTGCCGCAGACAATCGCAGTCTACCGCGCTCGACCGCGAGATGACGATCCGGAGGCGCCACGACGACGCAGCCGCCGGTGTGGGGAAACGGGTCGTTGTCGGTCGCATAGGTCACTCGATGCGGCGCCTGCGCGTCGAGCCATTCGGCGAACGCAACACCGAATGGGATCCCGATGTGAACCACGAGCAGAATCGGAATCGGATAGCGCTCGGGCAATGCGCGGAGCACCTCGAGCACCGCCCCGGGCCCACCGGTCGAGGCGCCAATTGCAACGACCCGACACGTCGAGTGGTCGGACAAAGGTTGCGTCGTCGGCAGCGGCTGGGCACGACCGAACGCGCCGAGCCGCAACCGCGGGTGCGTGATGACCCGGATCCGCGAGACCATCTTCACCGCACCGAGAAACCGCTCCTCCCAGGTCGCGTCTGCGACGTCACCGTTCGGCTTGTCGAGCACGTCCACTGCTCCGGCGGCAAGTGCGTCGTAGGTCCGATACACCTCTCCGCGATTCGTCGACGCCGACACGATGAGAATCGGCGTCGGAAAGTGCGCCATCACGTACTCGGTCACCGAAACACCGGTCATCACCGGCATCATCATGTCGAGCGTAATGACATCGGGCCGCAGAGTGCGGGCGAGCTCGATCGCGGCGCGCCCGTCTTCCGCTTCGCCGACCACCTCGAGCTCCGGGTCATTGGAGAGCGTTTCGACCAGGTATTTCCTGACCGTGAGCGAGTCCTCGACGACGAGCACCCGAGTCCGTTTCATGACGCCCTCATGAGCGCGGCGATCATGTCGAGGAGACGCGCCTGGTCGAATTCCCCCTTGACCATGTATCCAGCGGCGCCGACCTCCTTGCCGCGGCGGAGGTCCTCCGGAGACGAGCGCGAGCTGATGAGGATCGCCGGCACGCTCTTCAAGACGGGATCGGCGCGGGTCTTTTCCACGAAGTCGAAGCCGTTCATCCCGGGCATTTCGACGTCGACCAGGAAGAGCGCGTACCGCCGTGTGGCGGCGAGTTCGAGCGCCTCTTCCGCCGACGTGGCGAGCTCGACGGCGTACCCCGCCGATTCGAGGATGCTCTCCTCGAGCATGCGCGTCGTGAGCGAGTCGTCGGTTACCAGGATGGGCAGGAGAGCTCGGACGGGCGAGGAGGCGGCAGTCGTCGAACGGCGACGCGTCGCCTCCACGATGCCTTCCGGATCGAGGACGAGCCGCGGGACCCCTTCTCCGTCGAGCGACGCTCCGGCGACGATCCGGTCCGCCACGGCGAGGGCGGGCAGCGGACGAACGACGACGTTCGCGGCGCCGCGGAGCCGATCGACCCCGACGACCGCGAGCGCGTGTTCGCCATGAACGACCACCGCGGTGGTCGTGGCTTGCGCTACGGCAGCCGTCGCATAGGAGCCGAGGGACCGCGCGAGCGGCATGAACGGAACCACGTTTCCCTCGTGGACGACGAAGGCTCCGTCCGCGCCGTGCGAGACGTCGGACGCGGCGAGCCGCATCGTCCGTCGAACGGCGTCGAGCGGAATCGCCGCGGCCACGCCGCCCGCCTCGACGAGGAGCGCGTCCAGCGACGTGAGCGACGCCGCGACGACCAGTTCGACCTCCGTACCACGACCGGCCTCGGTGCGGACGGCGATGGAGCCCCCCATCGATTCTTGCGCCTCGCGGATCACGTCGAAGCCGATGCCGCGACCCGCGATCTCGGTCACGGTCGACGCCGTGGAGACTCCGCCGCGTAGGAGGACGCGAAGCACCTCGTCGGAGGACGCCTCGGGCGATTCGAAGCGGACGCCGCGCCGTTCGGCGGCCTTGCGGACCGCGACGAAGTCGATGCCGCGGCCGTCGTCCTTGCACACGAAGAAGAGCCGGCTGCCGCGACGGCGAACGTCGAGCTCGACGAGGCCGACGGCGGGTTTCCCGCGAGCCGTCCGTTCGGCGACGGACTCGATGCCGTGCGCGACGGCGTTGCGCGCGATCTGGATCAGGGCGCTCTGCAACGTTCCGAGCATCCCGGCGTCGATGCGGAGCCCGCTCGCGTGACCGACGAATTCGACGGCCTTGCCGAGCGCGCGAGCCGCGTCGCGAACCGTGCGTTCGAGCGCCGGGAAGACCGCGTCGACCGGAACTAGCCGGAGGCGCTCCGCGGCATTCTGGATTTGTTGTATCTCGCGCTCAGCGAGCTCGATACCGCGTTCGAATCGACGCTCGAGCTCGCTCGCCTCGTCGCGAAACTCGTCGACGACGGGACGCCTCGCGCCGCGCCGCTCGGGGCGCGCGACCGGGCCGTCCGTTCGCTCCGCGTCGTGCGCGCCGAGCAGCGACGCGAGCGACCGCATCCGCGCGAGGCGCGAAAGCCCGCCGCGGAGCCCTCGTAGCTGGACGCTGGCCTCCGTCGCGGCGTCGAGGAGTACGTCGATCTCCGCCGCGTCGAATCTCGGTGCGGCGATCGCCTCTTCGACTCGCGCCTTCGCGACCGGAGCGGGCTCTTCCCGGCGCGCCGACTCGGGGGCCTTCACGACGTCGAGCTCGACGATCAACCTGCCGATCGCGTCGAGCAATCGAAGCACGCCGTCGAGGTCGCCGCGAGCGACGCCGCCCCCGTCTTCACGAAGCGGGGCGAGCACCTCTTCGATCGCATGCGCATGTTCGGCAATCGCCGACTGCTTGACGACTCGCGCCGCGCCTTTCAGCGTGTGCGTCAGTCGCAAGAGGCGACGCGCGAGCTCCGGCGTCGGCCCCTTCTCCAGCTCGAGCACCCCTTGTCCGATATCGCGCACGAGGTCGCGCGCCTCTTGCCGAAAATATTTGTAAGGGTCTCCCGCCATTTTTAGCGCCCTTTCGGCCCCCCGAGGACGCGCGCGCGGATCGCCCCGGTCATCGAAGCGACGTCGATCACGCGCCGCGCTTCGCCGTCGATGCGTACCAGCTCGCGCACGTGCGTTCGCGCCGCGCCCGGATCGACCGTGAACAGCGCACCCGAAGCGACCTTCGAGTGCCCTTCGAAGGACTCGAACGCGAACCCGATCGGGTCCTCGACTCCGGCCATGACCAACCACGCCGGCGCGGTCGTTCGCGGATAGCCGAGCAACGCTTCGAGACAATAGACGGGCACGACGCCGCTTCTCATCCCCGAGATGCCGAGGAGCTCCGGCGACGGGCTCGGCAACGCGACGATCTTCTTCCCGGAGTGGAGCCCCGATAGCTCGGCGACTCGCAAGGCGTGGGCGTCGCCACCGATGCGCAAAGTGACGAAGCTCTCCATTCGCGCCTCCTCGCGATCGCGAGGCTCCGAGAAAGACCGATCGAAGGCTTCCCGGAGTGCGCGTGCACGGTTTTCGAGTCGATCGACGGTCATGCTAGCTTTCCGAGCTCGGTGCGGCAGAGCGCGATCAGGGCGCGACGATTGAAGCCACCTCCGAAGAGCTGAATCCGATCTTCCGCGTCGCGCAAAAGAAGAGTGAGCGCGTCGACGAGCTCGCGGCGGGCGGCCTCCGTGTCTCCCGCGCGTCGTGAAAGTAGCCCGAGGTGCAGACGGGGCATCGCGAAGGCCGGCTCGATTCGGAGCGCCATTCGGTGATGAGACGCCGCTCCTCGAAAGTCCTTCGCGTTCTCCGCGCAGAGTGCGAGCAAATAGTGCGCGCCCGCCGCATGCTCGCGCAAGACGAGGAGCTCCTCGCAGACCCGCGTCGCCCGCTCGAGATCGCCCCGTGCGACGGACAGGACGGCACGGAGCAATATCGCGTCGGGCTTCACAGACGACGTCACTGGCAGCGTGTCGAGAACGTCGCTGGCCTCGGCGAATCGCTCTTCGGCGAACAGCGCGCGAACCCGATCGAGCTCGTTCTCCGGAGGGTCGTGGGCGCTTGGGTAGTCGGGTTCTCGCGGGCTCTCCGGTTCCGAGCTCGTCAGCGACTCGATACGCGCCGAAGATCCGCGGATCGCGTCGACCCAGGACGCCGCAGTCGGGTCTGGCTCCGATGACGCCGCGGTTCGCGGCGCCGGACCTTCATGGTACGGGCCGGAGCCCACTTTCCGATGATAAAACGCGCCGTCCACGTGAACCAATTCGAAATCGTCGGAGACACCCCGCAACGTTTCGGCGTGTCCGAGGAAGAACAAACCGCCCGGGACGAGACACCGCGCGATCCGAGCGACCGCGTCGCGCATGGCCTTCGGCGTGAAGTACATGAGGACGTTCCGACAGAACACGACGTCGAGCGTCTCGGGGAGGCCGAGGACGTCCGTGAAGTCCGCCAAGTTTGCCTCCTCGAAGGTCACCGCCGCCGCCACGCGAGAATCGAGAACGTACTCCTTGCCGCTCGCGTGAAAATAACGATCACGGAGCTCCCGCGTCGTTTCGCGGAGGGACCATTCGGAATAGCGTCCGCTCTTGGCCTTCGCGAGCATCTCGCGATTCACGTCGAAGGCGCGGATCGAGATTTCCCGAGCGTCGTAGTCGGAGAACGCTTCGCGGAGGAGCATCGCGAGCGAGTACGGCTCTTCGCCGGAAGCGCAGCCAGCCGAGAGAATGCGCAGTGAGCGACGACCGGTGGCCGTCGCAGGCCGCTCGGAGATTGCTCGCACGAACGCCTCGAGCTGCACCCGATTTCGAAAAAAGTAGGTCTCGGTGACGGTCAGGTCGCACGCCAGCGAGCGCGCTTCGTCGATTCGACGACGGTCACCGAGGAGCGCGACGTACTGGGGGACGGACAGGCGCGCGTCGCGTGCTCGACGCTCGAGAAGGTCCGCGAGAAAGCCGTCCTTGTCCGCGGGAAGCTTCATGCCGAGCCGATCGGCGATCGCGACGCGGAAGCGCTCGACCGATCCGAGACCGGAGGCGCCGCTCACGACGCGTCCCTCGCGCGCTCGATCGATTCCCACGTGGAGGGTGGAACGACGCGCGCCGGCGCCAGCGCCATCACGAGCTCGCGGTCGACGACCCCCACGGCCTCGAGTAGCTCGGGATCGCGCGCGCCGAAGAGGGGCGGCAAATCCGTCAGCGCTTCGGCGGAGAGGCGACCGATTCCGCTGACCGAACTCACTTCGAGCGCGACGACGCGACCCGCCGCGCGAACCGTCACGAAGCGGCCCGCGTTGCCCGAGCTCTCGGCACCGACGAGTGCTGCGCCGTCGACGACGGGAGTCGGCACCCCCCGGATGATCGCGACGCCGCGAACGAACGACGGCAAGCCCGCCACGGTTTCGATGGGCAAAGGCCGCATCGTTTCGACCACGCTGGCGAGCGGGAGCGCGCAGGCTCGATTGCCCACGCGACAAAACAGGAAGACAATGTCGTCGCTCGACTCCCTCATCGTCCGGGCGCTCGCGTGCGCGGGACATGCCGAACGGTGTCCGGCGCGCCCAAGCGGTTCCCCTGAGGCTAACCCCGAACGCGGCGCCCGTGCGCCTCGCCGACGCCGCTAGCGGTCATTCACGACGCCGGGCGCGGGCGCTGCACAGCGACGGAATTCGCCAGTCCCCCTGTCTAGAGGCCGATCCCGACGACCGTTCTCACCCAGAAATGACCGAACGCTTCGCCTTCGAGCAGCGTGTGGCCGGGGTTATTCATCTGATAGTAGAGGCCCGTCGACCACCACAGGTTTCCGAATTGAGCGAGCAGCGCCGGGCCGACGTAATGGTGCGCCGGGGGGTTGGGGCCGCTCGAGCTCTTCTCCGAGTACTCCGCGAGCATCCACCATTCGACGCCCGGCTGAACCGAAGGCGTCGCTTCGAACGTCACACCCGCCGACGGCGTGAGGACGAACTCCTCGTCGGCGTTGTAATAGAACTCCTGCTCGCCAGTGAGGTTCGCGATGATGCGCGCGATACCGAAGCGGCGCTGGAGGATCACCTTCGCTTCGAGCTCGACTTCGCGCTCGTTCTCCGAGACTTCGCCGTACACGCCCACGTCGATGGGCCACTCGCCGGTCGGAGCGAGCTGATAGCGGAGCCGCTGCTTCACGCCGCTCCCCTCCATCGGACGCGGCACGATGCCGTTGGTCGAAAACCCGGGAGCGACGCCGGGGACGATCGTCACGTAGAGCCCGAGCTCGAGGCGATCGGTGAGGCCGTGCTCGAACTCCGTCTGGTACTCGGTGAGCCCGTACCACCGGAGTGCGCCGCCCGCGTCCAGCGTGCGAACCGGCGTCAGATCGACGAACTGCTCGATCTCCGTCGCGCCTTCGGCGAGCTGCTCGTGCTGGTAAGTGAACGGCAGCGGGCGAGGATTGGCCAGCGCGGTGGCCGCACTGCACGACGCAAACGAAACCAATCCCACGACGATCAGTGAGCGCGTAGCCATGTTCGAGATCCTTTTTCGAGAAGAGCGTCGACTGGAAGCGGGCGCGCTCTTTCGAGCGCAAACGGCCTTCGGGAGGCTCTAGAAATTCGTGAGCGCGAGCGGCTTCGCGCAGACCGCGTCGTTGCCGCACGCGACGTGACACGTGTTGCAGCCGGCGTTGACGTCGCCGCCGTAAGGTTCGTTCGCGGGGGGGCCGAAGCCGCGCCAAACGATCTTCACGCCGTCGTTGCCGTCGTCGACGTTCGCGAGCTCGAGCCACTCCCAGTTCGGGGCGCCCGGCGGCGTCGAGTTGAACCCGCCGCCGCGCTTCACCATCGTGAAGAGTTCATGCGGAATGGTTCCGCCTGTCGCTTCCTTCACGATGATGGTACCGACAGGAAATACCTTTGATCCGTGGGGCGGCAGCGCCTTGATGTATTCGGTCACCTTGCTGCCGTCGTGGATGCCCGCGTCCGGTGCTCCCCCCGTCGTGTCGAAGCTCTTCCACGAGTGATAACCGCGAAAGTCTTCGGCGAACGCGACGAACACCCCACCGGCCCCGTTGGACGTTTCCGGCGCACCGCCGCCCGCGCACCCGAGTGCGACGAAGGCCATGCTGGCCGAAATGGCAGCGATCGAGAATTTCATTCGGTGAATTGGGGGAAGCCGAGCTTCACCGCGACCTTGTTCATCGAGTCGACCACCGAACCCGAAATGGTCGGGTCCACGGCTTGGTTGACGGCCGTGTACAACTTGCCGAACGGCGTGTCGAGATCCGCCGCCGACGGGCTCTCCGCGCTCCACGTCGACGGCGGCTCGGGGATCGCGTCGCCGGTGACCGTGCCGTAGTCGGTGGCGAGCGTGGCGAATCCGCCTTCCACCGAGTCGTCGAGCGAAGAACCACCCGCTTTCGTGGCGAGCCACGGCTGGAAGAGCGCGTAGACGCTCTTGGTCCCGGTCAGGTTGTCGCGAATATCGGCCATCGTGCGCTGCGAATACCGTGACTCTTCTTCGAAGCTCGCCGCCTTGATGACCTTCTCGCGTTGCTCGTTCATGAGCGACACGAGTCCCTGGAACGAGCCACCGACGTCGATGGCCTGCGGTTGCCACTCATCCATGAACGTCTGCGTGTCGGTGACCAACCGCGCGCACAGCTTGTTCTTGAACTCCGACGTTTCGTCGGCGGTGGCCGGCCATGCCGCGGCCTTGTAACCCGGCAAGCTCGACTCGAACGTGATCACCGACTGGGGCGTCTCGGGCTGGTAGAGAATACGCTCGATGGCGTGCATCCCGGTGACGCCCTGGTCGTCGAAGAGGTCCTGATCGCCGGCGGCGCCGAGCGTCGTCAAGAAGTCGTCGTAGCGCGCGTCGATCTCCGTATCGACATCGGGAAAGAGCGGTGCGGTCGCACCTTCGATCTGTTCGTACGCACTTCGCGCCTGCTTCCAGGCGGCCTCCATCGCCTGGATCGCGCCGGCGTCCATCGTCGCGTCCCAGCCGCGAGCGGCGGAAGGCGCCGCGTTCGCGAGATCGATCGCCGCGGCGTGAAGCGTCTTAATTTGCGCCAGCAAGCTGTCATGCATGCCGGTCACGACGGCTTCCTGAAACTGAGCGTCCGTTTGCGGCTGGGTGGTCTTCGCACTGGTTCCGTTCGAATCCGAGCAGCCGAAAATGAACGTCGCCAGAAGAGGCAAGCACGTGAAGCGTTTCATTTGATTTTCCTCGTACCCAGGTCGACCGCTCAGAGCGCGGTGACGTAGTTGATCAGGCTCTGACGATCGTCGGAGGAGAGCGCGTCGAAGGCGTCGATCGAGGCGTTCGCCTCGGAGTTCGTCCCTCGATGCATCTCGATGGCGTCTTCGATGGTCTTCGCGCGTCCGTCGTGAAGGAACGTCTTGTCGAAGCGGAGGCCGATGAGCGGCGCGGTGCGCCACTCGAACGAATCGGCTTCGCCGTCGACGGCCGGCGACGCGGGGAGACCGTCCGCGAGGTCGTCGCCCATGTCGTGGAGTAGAAAATCCGTGTACACGGGTGCGTCGATACCGGCGAGCTCGGCGACCGCGTAGTCGCTCCGCGTCTTCAACGTCGGGACGTGACACACCGCGCACACCGTGCTCGAAAAGAGCGCCGTGCCCCGAGCGTCGGTATCGTCGTGGCGCGCCGGGATCGCGAGGAGCCGCACGTACATCGCTCGATCGGTCACGCTGTCGAGCTCGACGTCGATGCCAGGCTTGTCGTCGTCCGTAAGCCCGTCTGGATTCGGGATCTCGAGGGGACGAAGTGGGCTGGTGATCCCCATGTCGCCTTGAAACGCATCGGCGACGAATTCGTCGATCGTCGCGATGCGAGCCTTCAACCCGAAGCGCCCGATCAACGTCTCCCCCGTGGTAGCCGTGTTGAAGGCCGGATCGCCGACGGTCTCCGACGCGTAAACGACGTGGTTGATCTTGCCGTGAATCGCATCGGTCCGAGTCGCTTGTGCGGCGGCGACGCGCTCGATCTCGCTGTCGAGGACGGCGTCCATGTATCCACGGCCGAGCACCGGCGGCCCGACGCGGATCGTCACTTTGATGTTCGGGTCGTCGGGCGGAAGCACCGGCGTCTTGCCACCACCGGCGGTCAGCGGATGCTCGGTATGCCCGTAGGGCAACTCCGATTGATCCAGCGATGGGGTGATTCCGTCGGCTTCGACGACGGACATCTTCTGAACCAAGCCGGGACCGCGCACGCCGTCGGTATGGCAAGAGTCGCAGGACGCGCGCGTGTAAAGCGGACCGAGCCCGTCACCGTCGCGGAGCGGCGTGTCGAACGCGATGTCGCCGTCGTTGAACGCGTCGTAGTAAGGGCTCGTCACGCCGCCGATGTTCACGTCGAACGGATCGACGTGTGCGACGTCGACCGGGGGCACCGTCGTCGTCGAGGACGGCGCGTTTCCGCCGCCGCACCCGGCGCAGGCCGCTACCGAGAGAACGAAGAAGGGACGAAGGAATGGCATCGCCAGCTCCCGTCCTACTATTGAAAGTGATTATCAAAGTCAATTACGACCGCGAGGGAATCGTTCGTCGTCCGCGTCGCTGGCGCCTCAAATCCCGCTGCTTCTCACCACTTACGAAGCGGCGGAGCTCCGGTCGATTTTTCGAACAAGGTTCCGAGCGCGACGTTTCGCGCCGATTTCGAACGGAGTGCCGCTACGCGCCGGGGTCCGGGGCGATCAGCAGCCGCAGCTCTGGAGGCAGGGCGGCGAGCCCGCGCACTGAGACGCACACACAGGGTCGCACGACGAAGCGCCGCCGCCGCTTCCAGTGAGCATGCTCAGGTCTTGGCAACGTCCCTGCGCGACGAGATTGCACACGTCATTGACGCTCGTCGAAAAAAAGAGCCCCGTCAGGTTCGTGCAGGCCGCCGCTACGCCTACCGGGCAGAGCTGCGTGCCGCTGCACAAGCATTCGACGCTCAACGTCGATGCACCGCTCAAGAACCCACACGACGGGAAATTCGTCGGGTCGACGCCGAAGCCCGGGCACGACGGTGTGCCGAGACAGAGCGTGACGTGCCCCGTCGGATCCGTCGTGCATTGCTGACTCGCCGGAACCGAGCCGTCGACGAGCACCGACGTCGTTCCGCCCGTTCCGCCGGTTCCCGTCGTCGTCCCGGCGATGCTCGCCTGATCGAGACAACGCGGATCGGAGCAAGTCTCGTTGAGCGTCGGCGGTCGCTGATCGTTGCTCGAGCAGGCAGCGAGCGCGCAAAAGAAGCTCAGCAGAGCCGAAAATAAGGGAGCCCTCGGCATCGTCATTGGACGGAATTCAGCCTACGACTCCCTACGCGGCTTGCAAACGCGCGCCAAGTTTTCGGCGACGAGAAAGTCGGTCCGCGGGATCAAAGCTATGGCGGAGTCCTGAATTTTCGAGGCCCCTGCCCTGTCAGGGGCCTCGAAAATGCTCCCACGAATCTTGGATCCGGGGGATTAGTTCTTCGGTTGCGGGCCTTTGGGTTGCGGGCCCTTCGGACCCGGCTCGATTCCCTTGTGCCGCTCGGCCCACGCAATGCCGGCTTCGACCTCGCCAATCGCAAGGTCCGTCGCTTTCATCGCCTTCTCGCGATGACCTCCATGGTCGCGCTCGGCGCTCGCGAGAGCGGCCTTTGCGGCCTTGAGGTTATCGAGCGCGGTTTGCATTTCAGGTTGGTCGGCGGACGCCGATCGCGACAGCGCGCTCGACCCCAACCCGACGACGAGAATCGCGAGTGCACCGGTAGAAATCTTCCAAGACGTCATGGGACTCCTTTTGCCGCTATGGACGCTCCCCGCGTCCGCGTCATTCACGCGGCGAGTCTAGTCGGGGAACGTAAATCGCATCCACGAAAGCGTCGCGTTCCGGCGAGCACACCCGCGGCCTCGGGCTTCGTTCATTCACCGGGAGCGGTAACCATGGGGCCCGAGCGAGGGTGATTCGACGACGGACGATGTTGATCGCCGATCCGGTTCCGTCGAGAGAAGCGGTCCATGGCCAGGTAGACCACCGGTGTAGTGAAGAGGGTGAGGAGCTGCGACACCAAGAGCCCTCCGACGATCGTGATGCCGAGCGGCTGTCGAAATTCGGAACCGGTGCCGCTCGCGAGCATGAGCGGCACCGCGCCGAACAGCGCTGCGAACGTCGTCATGAGGATGGGGCGAAAGCGAAGGAGACACGCCTGCCTGACGGCTTCTGCCGGCGTCGCCCCTTCACGCTCCTGCTCGATCGCGAAGTCGACCATCATGATGGCGTTCTTTTTCACGATACCGATGAGGAGGATGATCCCGATGAGCGCGATGATGCTGAGGTCCACCTTGAAGAAGAGCAGCGCGAGCAGCGCGCCGACGCCCGCCGACGGCAACGTCGAGAGGATCGTGATCGGATGGATGTAGCTCTCGTAGAGCATTCCGAGCACGACGTAGACCGCTAGGAGTGCGGACACGATGAGTATGGGCTGCGTCGCGAGCGAATCCTTGAAGGCTTGCGCCGTGCCTTGAAACGCCGCGTGCACGCTGCCCGGCATGCCAATCTCCTGCTCCGCCGCGTGAATCGCGTCGACCGCGGTGCCGAGGGCGATACCCTCCGCCAGATTGAACGAGAGTGTGACGGCGGGGAACTGACCCTGGTGATTGATGGCGAGCGGCGTCGAGGTGATCTGCGACGTCGTGATCGCTCGGAGCGGCACCTGTCCGTCGACGGGCGTCGAGACGTACACGTCCTCGAGCCCCGACGGGCCGAGTGAATACTTCGGCAGCACCTCGAGCACGACGCGGTATTGGTTCTTTTGCGTGAACGTCGTCGCGACCTGGCGCTGGCCGTATGCGTCGTAGAGGGTGTCGTCGATGGCTTGCGGCGTGATCCCGAGCCGCGACGCGGTGTCTCGATCGTACGCGAGCGACAATTCGAGCCCCGCGGTCTGCTGATCGGTCGCCACGTCCTTCAGCTGCGACACCTTCTTCAATCGGGCGAGAACCTTAGGCGCCCACGTCCGGAGCTCGTCGAGATCCGCGTCTTGGAGGGTGTATTGATACTGCGTTCGGGCGAGACGGCCGCCGACCCGCAAATCCTGAATGGACTGCAAGTACAACGTGATGCCGGTAACTTTCGCGAGCTTCGGACGCAATCTAGCGATGATCTCGTCCGCGCTCGCTTTGCGCCCGGGCTTGGGGGCGAGGTCGATGAACACCGTTCCGTTGTTCGCCGTATTTCCACTACCGGTCCCGATGAACGACACGACGTGACTCACGTCCGGATCAGCCTGAACGACGGCGTTGATCGCCTGTTGGCGCTGGAGCATTGCCGGGAACGAGACGTCCTGCGGCGCATCTGAAAATCCGGAAAGCGTGCCGGTGTCTTGCTGAGGGAAGAGCCCTTTCGGGACGAAGGTAAACAGCTTCACCGTACCGAACAGCGTGAGCACCGTGAACGCGAGCACCCAGCGGCGATGGCCGAGCACCCAGTCGAGCCCACGCGCATAGGTACGCAATAGCGCGTCGAAGACGCGTTCCGAGTTTCGATAGAACCACCCGTGACGTCGTCCGCCTTCGGCTCTCAGAAGCCGCGAGCACATCATGGGCGTGAGCGTGAGCGACACGAGCGCCGAGAGGACGATCGCGATGCTCAGCGTCACTGCAAACTCACGGAAGAGCCGGCCGATGATGCCGCCCATCAGCAGGATCGGAATGAAGACGGCGACCAACGAGACCGTGATCGAGACGATGGTAAAGCCGATCTGGCGCGCCCCCTCGAGGGCGGCGTCTACCGGCTTCATCCCGTCTTCGATGTGGCGCGCAACGTTCTCGGTGACGACGATCGCGTCGTCCACGACGAACCCCGTCGAAATGGTGAGCGCCATCAACGACAAGTTGTCGAGGCTGAAGTCGAGCAGGTACATCACGCCGAACGTGCCGAGCAGCGACAGTGGGACGGCCACGCTCGGAACTGCGGTGGCGCGGAGCGTTCGAAGAAAGACGAACACGACGCCGATCACCAAAAAGACGCTGAGGATGAGCGTCTCTTCGACGTCGTGGACGCTCGCGCGGATCGTCTGCGTTCTGTCGAGCGCCACGTCGACGTGAATCGACGGCGAGATGGAGCTCGTGAGCGACGGAAGTAGAGCGCGCACGCGATCGTTCACTTCGAGGATGTTCGCGCCTGGCTGCCGCCGGATGATCGCGACCACGCTGCGCTTGCCGTTTACCCAGCCGGCGACTCGGTTGTTTTCGACGTCGTCGAAGACGTTCGCGACGTCGGTGAGCCGTACCGCGGCGCCGTCTCGGTAACCGACGACGATCGGTTTGTACGCGGCTGCGTTGAAGAGCTGATCGTTCGCGGTGACGACGGACGACTGGTTTCGGCCGGAGAACGCGCCTTTGGGGTCGTTGACCGTCGCGACTTCCAGCGCGTTGCGCACGTCCTCCATCCCTAGCCCCATGCCGGCGAGGGCTTTCGGGTCCATCTGAACGCGCACCGCGGGTTGCTGCCCGCCGCCCACGAACACCTGTCCGACGCCGGGGACCTGTGAGATTTTCTGAGCGAGAACGGTGTTCGCTTCGTCGTACACCTCCGCGAGCGGCAAGGTGTCCGAGCGCAAAGAGAGAATCATCGTCGGCGAATCCGCCGGGTTCACCTTTCGAAATGTCGGACGGAGCGGCAGATTCGGCGGCAGCTCGCCGCCCGCCGCCGCGATCGCCGCCTGGACGTCGCGTGCCGCCGCGTCGATGTCTCGATCCAGATCGAATTGGAGCGAGAGCGACGTCGATCCCAGCGTACTCGCCGACGTAATCTCGTTGATCCCAGCGATGCGACCGAAACGGCGCTCGAGCGGCGTCGCGACCGATGACGCCATGGTCTCGGGGCTCGCGCCGGGCAACGCCGCGCTCACCTGAATCGCCGGAAAGTCGACGCGCGGCAGCGGTGAGACGGGAAGGAGCGTGAAGGCCCAGCCCCCCGACAGCAAAATCGCGATCGCAAGCAACGTGGTCGCGATCGGGCGACGGATGAAGGGGCCCGAGATGTTCACGTCGACACCGGACTCGCGACGGCCTCCGGCGCTTTCGACCGCGTGACCCATTGACCGAGCCGCGTCATGTAGAGATAGATCACGGGAGTCGTGTAGAGCGTGAGCACCTGCGAGATCAGGAGCCCGCCGACGATCGAGATACCGAGTGGCCGCCGGAGCTCCGATCCCGTCCCGGTACCGAATGCGAGGGGCAGCGCGCCGAGGAGCGCGGCGAAGGTCGTCATCATGATCGGCCGAAACCGGAGCAGACAAGCTTGATGAATCGCGTCGCCCGGCGACATTTTTTGGTCGCGCTCCGCTTCGAGCGCGAAATCGATCATCATGATCGCGTTCTTTTTCACGATGCCGATGAGCAAAATGACCCCGATCAGCGCGATGACGCTGAACTCGCTGTGGCACACGATGAGCGCGAGCAGCGCTCCGACCCCCGCGGACGGCAGCGTCGAGAGGATCGTGATCGGGTGGATGTAGCTCTCGTAGAGAACGCCGAGCACGATGTAGACGGTGATGAGCGCCGCGAGGATGAGCACCGGTTCGCTTCCGAGTGATTCGCCGAAGGCCTGCGCGGTGCCGACGAACGCCGCGTGCACGCTCGGCGGCATATCGACGTCGCGTTCCGCTTCGTGAATCGCGTTCACCGCGTCGCCGAGGCTCTTGCCGGGAGCGACGTTGAACGACACGGTGACCGCCGGAAATTGTCCTTGATGGTTCACCACGAGCGGCGCGGGCTTCTCGGAAAAATGCACGAATGTCCCGATGGGCGCCGGAGCACCGGTCGTCGACCGTACGTAGAGTTGCGCCAGCTGACGCGGGTTACTCCGGTACTCGGGCTTCACCTCGAGCACGACGCGATACAGGTTCAGCTGCGTGAAGATCGTCGCGATTTGGCGCTGGCCGAAGGCGTCGTAGAGCGTGTCGTCGATGGCCTGTGGCGTCACGCCGAGGCGAGCCGCGGTGTCGCGGTCGATGGTGATCGACGTTCCAATGCCCGAGGCTTGTTGGTCGCTCGCAACGTCCTCGAGCTCGGGAATGGTCCGAAGCTTGTCGATTACCTTATTCGAGTACGCGGCGAGCTCGATCGGGTCGGCGTCTTCGAGCGTGTACTGGAACTGAGTCCGGCTCACGCGGGTGTCGATCTGCAGGTCTTGCACCGATTGCAGATGGACTTCGATGCCGCTCACTTGTGCGAGCTTCGGCTTGAGACGCGCGGTGATCTCGTCCGCGCTAGCGTGCCGCTTCGACCGCGGATTCAAGGTGATCGAGAGACGTCCGTCGTTCACCGTCGGATTGGTCCCATCGGCACCGACCGCCGAAGCGACGCTCTCGACGTCCGGATCCTTGAGTACGATGTCGGACAGCTCCTGTTGCAGTTCCATCATCTTCGGAAACGAGATGTCCGGCGATGCCTCGGTCACGCCGGTGATGAGCCCGGTGTCCTGCTGTGGAAAGAACCCTTTCGGTACGACCCACGCCAAGAACGCCGTGAATGCCACCGTCGCGAGCGTGACGAAGAGCGTCGTTCGCTGATGCGCGAGGACGACCTTCAGGCCTCTGTCGTAAAACTTCACCGCACCTTCGAAGACGTTTTCCGAAGCACGGACGAACCAACCCCGCTTCTCGGGCGGCGGTTCGGGTTTGAGCAGGTACGCGCACATCATCGGCGTGAGGGTGAGCGACAGGATCGCCGACATGCCGATCGCGACGCTGAGCGTGACCGCGAACTCGCGGAACAGCCGTCCGATGACGCCGCCCATGAACAGCAACGGGATGAGCACCGCGACGAGCGAGACCGTCAGCGACACGATGGTGAACCCGATTTGCTTACTGCCCTTCAACGCCGCTTCGAACGGCGAGTCGCCTTCCTCGATGTAGCGCGCGACGTTTTCGATCATGACGATCGCGTCGTCGACGACGAAGCCCGTCGAGATCGTCAGCGCCATCAGCGACAGATTGTCGAGGCTGTAACCAACGAGGTACATGACCCCGAAGGTCGCCACGAGAGAGAGCGGAACCGCGACGCTCGGAATGGCCGTGGCGCGAATGTTCCGAAGAAAGACGAAGATGACGCCGACGACCAATCCGATCGTGAGCAGCAGCGTGAACTCCACGTCCTCCACGGACGCTCGCACCGTCTCGGTACGGTCGGTCATTACGTGCACCGCGATACCCTGAGGGAGCGACGCCTGGAGCTGCGGCAAGAGCGCATTCACGCGCCGCGCAACCTCGATGACGTTCGCACCGGGCTGCCGCTGAATGTTCAAGATGATCGCGCGGTCCTTGTTCGCCCAGCCGGCGAGCTCGTCGTTCTCGACGCCGTCGAGCACCTTCGCGACGTCCGATAGACGTACGGCGGCGCCGTTCTTGTACGCGATGACCAGCGGCCTGAAGGAGGCTGCCTTGAGCAGCTGATCGTCGGCAGCAATGGTGTAGTCGAGCCGCGGCCCGTCGAGCGTGCCCTTCGGCTGATTGACGCTTGCGAGCGTGAGCGTCTGACGGACATCGTCGAGTGTGAGTCCGGTTCCCGCGAGGGATTCCGGGTCGACCTGGATGCGCACCGCGGGCTTCTGACCACCGCTCAAGGTCACGAGACCGACTCCCGAAACCTGAGACAGCTTTTGCGCGAGGATCGAGTCGGCGTAGTCGTCGACTTGACTGAGCGGCAAGGTGTCGGAGCTGATGCTGAGCGTGAGGATCGGCGTGTCGGCCGGGTTCTGTTTGCTGTAGCTCGGCGGCGTCGGCAGCGTTTTCGGCAACAGACTCGACGCGGCGTTGATGGCCGCTTGGACGTCTTGCTCGGCGGCGTCGATGTTACGATCGAGCGTGAACTGAAGCGTCACCTGTGAGTTGCCGAAGCTCGACACCGACGTCATCTGCGCGAGCGACGGCATCTGGCCGAACTGCCGCTCGAGGGGCGTGGTGACGGCAGAGGCCATCGTTTCGGCGCTCGCGCCGGGGAGCGCCGTCGAAACGACGATCGTCGGGTAGTCGACCTCTGGAAGCGCGGAGATGGGAAGAAAATGGAAACCCACGAGCCCGGCCAGGAGCAGCCCGACCATGAGCAAGGTGGTGGCGACCGGACGCCGGATGAACGGTTCGGAAATACTCACCGAGTCGCCCCGCCCGGCGCGGACTCACCCGACGGATTGTCGCTGTGCTTGCGTGGCGCCCCACTCGTGCTCGCTGGCTTCGCAGCATCGGCCGCGCGAGGAATCACCTTCGCGCCGGGGCGAAGCTGGCTCTGCCCTTCGATGACGATCGAATCGCCTTCGGAGGCACCCGACGCCAGGATGATCTTGTCGTCTTGTGTGTCGGCGACCTTTACGTTGGCGACCGTGACTTTCTTGTCGGCGCCCACGACGTAGACGAACGGCCCGTCGGGGCCGTGCTGAACCGCTTGCGCGGGCACCGCGAGGACGCCTTTTCGGGTCTCGAGGAGCAAGCGTATCTTCAGGAACGCGTTCGGCCACAGCACCTTGTCGGGGTTCGGAAAAATCGCCTTGAGCCGGATGGTCGCCGTCGCTTGATTCACTTCGTTGTCGATGAGCTGGAGCTTGCCCACGCCGACCCGCATGCCCTCGTCGCGCGTGTAGGCTTCGACGGTGAGCGGACCCGCAGCGAGCTCCTTCGACACTTTCGGCAAGTCGTCCTCTGGTAGCGTGAACAGCACGGCCATGGGATCGAGTTGGGTGACGACGACGATGCCGCCCGGATCGCTCGCGTGAACGATGTTTCCCGGATCGATGAGCCGGACGCCGGTGACGCCGTCGAGCGGCGACCGGATCTGCGCGTAGTCGAGCTGAAGGCGAGCGTTGTCTACGGCGGCGGCGTCGGCGGCGATCGAGGCAGTGGCTTGATCGGCCGTGTTTTGCTGATCGTCCACCTGCTGTTGTGGGATCAGGTTCTGGGTTCGCAGGTTCGTGTAGCGACCGAGATTGAGCGCGGCGTTCTTCGACTGCGCGGTATCGCGAGCGAGCGCTGCTTGAGCTTGATGGAGCGCGATGATGAACGGACGCTGGTCGATTTGGGCGAGGCTTTCTCCCTTTTTTACCGTCTGGCCTTCGCGAAAGTTCACCTTGTCGAGTCGGCCGTCGACCTGACTTCGCACCGTCACCGTCGCAAGCGGCGTCGCGTTGCCGAGGCCCTCGAGAAAGACGGGAACGTCCGTTCGTTGAACCGGCGCGACGATGACCGGCGTCGCGCGACCCTCCGCCGACGCGGACCCGGCGCCGGCAGGCCCAGTCGCCGATGCGTGTGAAGACGCCGAGTGACGAAACCAAAGGACGCCGCCGATCACACCGATGACGAGTACGACGAAGATCGGGAGCGCAGGACGCGGCGCTCGACCTTTCGACGCGACCGGAGGACTCGATTCGGGCGTTTCCGTCCGCTGACGTTCGTGGGAAGCCTGCATGCTCTTACCTTCCAAGTGCTGACAGAAGTTCGGCGCGAGCGCTCGCGAGAGAGTACTCGGCCTGGACGTCTTGCGCGGCGGCGTTCGCCGCTGCGACCTGCGCGTCCCCGAGCTCGATGATGCTCCCCACTCCGGATTCGTAACGCCCTTCGGCGAGGCGGAGCTGCTCTTTGGCGTTCGTGAGCGCCTCGCGCGCCGCTGAAATCACGACCTTCGCCGATTGCACGTCGAGAAGTCCTTGTTCGACTTCGAGGCGCACCGCGAGCTCCTCTTGCGCGATCTGAGCGCCGGCCGCGTCGAGATTGCCTTGCGCTTCACGCACCTGACCGGTCGTGAGGCCACCCTGAAAGAGCGGCCAGGAAAGCACGAGACCGACGTTCCAGTTGGTCCCGAGCGCGTCGAGCTGGACGCCGGCTTCGGAGATGGCGCCGACGGCGGAGAGCGTCGGCCCATAGGCACCCTTCACGGCGGTCAACGTGAGCTGCGCGGCGCGCTGTTGACGACGGAGCGTGACGATCTCCGGGCGCGTATCGAGCGCAGTCTTCGCGAGATCCGTCGAAGGCCCGTCTTCGCCGGGCAACACCCCGATGTCTTCGTCCGCGACGTCGTAGTCCGTCGGACCCACGACGCCCATGGCTTGGTTCAATTGCGCCTTGGCGATCGAGTAGCCGTTCCGCGCATTGATGAGCGTCACCTTCGAGTTGGCGAGATCCGTTCTTGCCTGAGCGAGATCGATTTCCGGGCGGATGCCTTGCTCGACGAACCCGGTGATCTGCCCGAGGTGACGCTCGAAGTTCTGGACCGACTCCTCGCCGACCTTCACGAGCGCGTGCTGCGCGTGCGCCTGGAAGAACGCGCGCCGCACCTGGAGCGCGATCTGGAGTTCCGTCGTGTGCTCCGCGGCCTCTTGCGCGTCGCGCCCGGCGGTCGCTGCTCGCGTCCGATTGATCGTCGTGCCGAAGTCCCAGATGAGCTGGCTCGCGTTGAGCCCCACCGAAAAGACGTCGTATGTCGGGATGGCGCCGCTTCCGCCAATCCCCGTGGTGCCCGTGGTTCCGGCTCCAGCGGTGCCGGTCGTCGGTGATGTTGCCGACGTCGACGACACCGAGCGCGAGTGCACCCGTTCGGCGAGCGCCGTTCCCGTCACTTGCGGAAGATACGCGGCGCGCGCTTCGGTGATCCGACCCGCGGCGGCGTTCGTGAGCGCTCGCGCGTTGAGCACCGACGGCTGATGGTCGTGCGCGATTCGAACGGCGTCGTCTAAGTGCAAGACACGCGGCGCGGGTTCATCCGCGGACGCGATCGACGGCGCTCCGACCATTCCCAAAAGGAGGAGAATTTCGAGGGGAAGGAGACGGTTCATGTGCTCCGTTTAATCGAGCGACTTCGGTCCCCGTGAGCGATTTCCGTGCCAGGTTTCACCACGACGACTCTTCGACGTTTCGGCAATAGATCCGTCGACGACCTGTCTTCCCCGGCGACAGGTGTCGGAATTTCGAACGACATCCGACAGGAACGGCCGGACTTCACTTGCAGAATTGCCGCATCGAAGCACCACCGCCGGGGGTGTTTTGCCGCGGCACCTTCCTTGCTGGTCGACGGGCGAGTGGCTAAGACCAAGGGCATCCGCCACCGACTGCTCACCATCCTCGTCTTGGGAGTCCTCGTGTCGGGGCTGTCGTTGGCCGCGCTCGTGCACCTGCTCTCGACGACCACGCGCAATCGCGTGGAGCGAGCGCGAGAAGCGGTACTCGAAGAGGTCGCCGAGCTCACGATCGACCCCCACACGGTCACCGAGCCACCGGTGTCGGCCATCATCGGGATGCGCGGTGGAACCTGGAACGAGGCACGCGCGCCTCGTTCCATCCCGAGCGCGTGGGTGCCCGCGATCCGTCGGGCAATCGGCGAGAGCCGCGAGACCCGGCAGCCGGCCGCGCTCGACGTGGCGCTCGACTCGTCCACGCTGGTGGTCGCCTCCCGCGCGCTCCCCGACGGAGATGCCGCGTGGGCGGGTTATTTGGTTCGCCCCGTTCCGTCGCTGCGTACGTGGCAATGGATCGTGATGCTCTTGGCGCTCGCGACGGCCGGGCTCGTCGCGACGACCGTCTACGCCATCGTCACGGTTCAGCGGAGTGCCGCGGCGCTCCGCACCGCGCTCGCGGCGCTCGCGACGGACCTATCGGCCCCCATTCCTCGCCTGCGGATGCAAGAGCTGTCCTCCGTCGCGGAAGGCGTCGCCCGCCTCGCCGAGAGCCTGGCTCAATCGCGCAACGAAGAGGAGCGGCTCGAGAGGGAGCTCGCGAAGCAGGAGCGGCTCGTCGCGCTCGGGCGTGTGGCCGCCGGCGTCGCGCACGAGGTGAGAAATCCGCTCGCGTCGATCAAGCTCCGGCTCGATCTCGCCGCGGCCGAGGTGTCGCTCCCCGAGTCCGCACAAAGGGCGATCTCGCACGCCACGTCGGAGATTGGCCGGCTCGATCGGCTGGTCGCGGATCTGCTTGTCGTCGCGGGTCGTGCCTCCGGGCCGCGGCATTCGTTCGCCCTCGGCGCGCTCGTTCGCGATCGCGCCGAGAGCTTGACGCCCTGGGCCGAGGAGCGCGGGGTGTCGTTCGACGTCGCCGGTGACGCCAACGTCGAGGCCAACGCGGATTCGGTGACCCGCGCGATCGACAACCTGCTCCGCAACGCCGTCGAGGCCTCGCCGCGAGGAGAAGCGGTGAAAGTGCGCGTCGAAGCCACGCTGAACCGTGTAGTCGTCGCGATCGAGGACCACGGCAGCGGCGTTCCGGAGGAGCACGCGCTGTCGCTCTTCGAGCCCTTCTTCACCACGAAGCCCGACGGAACCGGCCTCGGCCTCGCGCTGTCGCGGGCGATCGCGAGGGCGCACGGCGGCGACGCGTCGTACTTCCGGCGGAGCTCTTCGACTCGCTTCGAGCTCACCTTTCCACCCGCCGGCGCGAGAGACGAGGCGTTCGGCGCCGGCGCGAAGCCCGGCGAGCGATCCGCGGCCGCGGGGCTTCCGGCGTGACGAGCAAAGTCGTCCTGATCGTGGAAGACGAGCGCGGCCTTCGCGAAGGCCTGGTCGGCGCGGTGGAGCGCCTCGGGTGCCGAGCGGTTCCGAGCGCGAGCCTCGAAGAAGCGCGCGCCGCGCTCATCGCCGAGCCCGTCGATTGCATCTTGCTCGACATTCGTCTCAAGGACGGCGACGGGCTCGACTTCTTGAGTGAGCTCAAGCAGGGCGGTCGCTTCGACGTCCCGGTGATCATCGCGACGGCGTACGGCGACAGTGAGCGGACGATCCGCGCGATGCGCGACGGGGCGTTCGACTACGTGACGAAGCCGTTCGATCTCCCCACCCTGCTCTCCGCCGTCGAGCGCGCGCTATCTCAACGCGACGTCGCGTCGCGCCTTGCGCCGCTTCCGCCGAAACCCGAGGGCGGCGGCGGCCTCATCGGCACCAGCGCCGCGATGCTCGCGACGTGGAAGCTCATCGGGAGGGCAGCCGCGTCGAACGCACCGGTGCTCATCACCGGCGAGACCGGCGTCGGCAAAGAGCTGGTGGCCCGCGCCGTCCACGAATATTCGCCGCGAAGAGGCCAGCCGTTCGTCGCGGTGAACCTCGCCGCGCTTCCGGCGACCTTGCTCGAGAGCGAGCTCTTCGGTCACGAGAAGGGCTCGTTCACCGGGGCGCAATCACGGCGGCTCGGGCGCCTCGAGCTCGCTCGCGATGGGACGCTCTTCCTGGACGAAATCGGCGATCTCGACGCCGCGCTTCAAACGAAGTTACTCCGCGTCCTGCAAGACGGCACCTACGAACGCGTCGGGGGACAAGAGCCGCTGAAGGCGGCCGCGCGCGTCGTCAGCGCGACGAGCAAGCCGGTTCGCCCGAACGAGGCGGGCTGCGTGCTCCGAGAGGATCTGTACTATCGACTCGCCGTCGTCGAAATAGACGTGCCGCCCCTCCGCACGCGACGGAGCGATATCCCGCTTCTCGTCGCGCACGCCATCCGGCGAACGACGGCGCGCGCCGTCTCGGAACGCGCCATGGAGCACCTGCTCGGTTACGATTTTCCGGGCAATGTGCGCGAGCTCATTCACGTCATCGAGCGAGCGAGCGTCCTTTCCGGCGGCGAGATCATCGACGTGGCGCATTTGCCGGACGCCTTGCGAACCAAGGAATCTCGACCCGCCGAGGCCGCGTCGGGAAAGACGCTCCACGAGGCCGTCGCCGAGCTCGAGCGCACCATGATTCAGCGCGCCCTCGAGCGCGCGCGCGGCAATCGTTCCGAAGCCGCACGACAGCTCGGCATTGCCCGGGCGCAGCTCTACGCGAAGATGGAAGAGCACGGCCTCGGCGGCAAACCGGAGAGCGGCGGCTGAGCTGCTCAGGGAGGCGGAGGGCCGTCCCCGGCGCGAAAGAGTCGCTCGTCCTGTTTCGAAGAGAGCGCGTCGAACTTCTGCTGCTGAGCGGGACTGAGCACCGCACGAATCTCGCTGTCCTGCGCGGCCTTCTGCTTTCGGATCGGCTCGCCGCACTTCTCCATGACGTCGCCGAAGAGCGCGCGGCGATCGGCGCGATGCCGATCGAAGATCGCCTTGATCTGGTCTCGCTGCGCGTCGGTGAGATCCAACGCACGCGCGAGGCCGTGAATGCGACTCTGCATACGCGCGCCCGGTTGCGACGCGAACTCTTCGACTTCGTGACGGGTGTACGCGAACACGCCGCCCGCGCCGGCTACCGCACCGAGGGCGAACACTCCGAGCAAGGTCGCGAGAGCTTTGACGCTCGCCCCTTTCACCAGTCGAAGTCCTCCATGCCGTACGTGCTCGCGAGCGCTTCCGTCTCCGCCCGCTGGCTCCGGATCCCCACCACGGTCGCGGCGACCGCCGACAGCGCTGCGACAACCAAGATGGCCTTGCCGAATTTCAAGATCCCGTCACCCCACTCCGGGACGTGCAGCGCGTCGATGGCGGCGAGCACGCGGTCGTTGAAACCGCGCGTCGCGTGAAGCGCCTCCGTCGCGCCCTGGAGGCGAGACAACTCGAGATCAAGATCGTCCTTAGGCTCAATCATGGTTCCGGTTCCGTTGTTTGAGTGCAGTACGAGCACGGACGAGGCGCTGCTCGACGGCGCCTTCGCTCGTGTCCATGATCTCGGCGATCTCGGCGGCGCTCAGCCCTTCGACGCTCTTTAGCACGATGGCCGCACGCTGGTCGGGAGGGAGCTCGGCGAGGAGCGTTTCGAGCTCGCGCAAGGCGACCCGCGCTTCGGCGGCCGCGGCGCCGTCCCAGGAAGGTTCGGGAATCGTGTCGGTGCTCCGTGGACGACGGGTACCGCCCCGGAGCGCGTCGATCGCGGTATTGGTGACGATTCGGTAGAGCCACGTCTCGAGTCGGCTCCTTCCATCGAAACGGCCGTCCGCGATGGCGCGATAAGCCTTCACGTACGCCTCCTGCACGACATCTTCGCCGTCCTCGACGCTGCCCATGATCCTGGCCGCAAGTCGCACGAGACGGGGGCTCGTCGCGACGACGATTTTCCGAAAGGCCTTGGCGTCGCCATTGACGATCTCCCTTACGGCCTCCGCGAGGTGTTCCAACGCGCGTTACTTTCTGCCAGGCGCATCATCTCGAAGGTTTTGACGACAATCGAAAAGCAATCCCTACGGCCCTGGGGCGGGGGCACCCCGATGGGGCTGAAGCATCCTAATACGCATGGAATTGCCGGGTTAGCAATCGAAGGAGAAGAGCGGGTGGCGGCCCTGACGCCGCCGTAGGGAGCCGTTTCGAGGTCGCGTCGAATCAGCGACTCTCACAAAGGAAACCAAGTCATGAAGTCCAAGTTGGTAAGCCGAGCCCTCCTTCCCGTTCTGTTCGGGGCCGCGATCGCCGCGGCCGGGTGTAGTTCGGCGAGTGGAAGTGAGCCGGGCGCGCAATCGCAACCGACTGACACCGCGGCAGCGCCGGAAGCAGTGACGCAAGCGACGGGCGCAGACGGCGGAGCGGCACGAGGCGATCACCACGGCTTCGGACATGGGCACCATCATCGCGACCTCGAAGGCTTCTTCAAACGTTGGGACAAGGACGGCGATGGCAAGGTCGCTCTCGCGGACTTGCCGGAAGGAATGCGCGACCACTTGAAGAGCGCCGACACCAACGGCGATGGATATCTCACGCGCGACGAGATGAAAGCCGCACACGAGGCGATGCGCGCAAAAATGAAGGCGATGATCGACACGAACGGTGACGGCACGGTGAGCCCCGACGAACGCGCTGCCGCTCGCGAGAAATTCCGCGGCATGTGGTTCAAGCACCTCGACGCGAACGGCGACGGCGTGCTCACCGAGAGCGAAGTCGGGGCCAAGCGCTGGGAGCACCTCAAGGCCGCCGACACGAACGGTGACGGCAAGATCGACGCAACCGAGATGGCGGCGTTCAAGCCGCACCAGTGGAATCGCGGCGCGCCGGACGAAGCGACACCCTCGCCCGATAACGCGAACCAGTAACGCGACCCGCAATAACTGCGGCATGAACAGAGCCGGCATCCGTCTTCGAGACGGATGTCGGCTCTTGCCGTTCGAGGGGGCCGGAGCGCTTTGTGGTAATGCTCTCACCCCATGCCCGCGCCGGTCCGAGACGAGCAGAGCGTCGAACCGGCGCACCCGGCGGCCGCAACGGCGGCGACGGCCGGACCACGCCGGTCGGAACCCCCGATGGCGCCAGAACGGCTCGGAGCGGGCCCTCCTCGGTGGAGCTTCACGCGCGGTGGCGAGAAGCCGCGCGGCGTCGCCTGGTACGGCGTTCGCTCGTTCTGGGGACACTCGAGGCATCTCGCCGCGAGTGCGATCGCGACCGAGGACATCGATTCGCGCGACTGGATGACGCCGGACGACCCTCGCGAGCTCGTGCAGCGCATCGCCGCGGCGCTCGGCGCGACGAAGTCGGCGTCGACGCTCACCGAATGCCTCGGACGGGATCTGTGGGTCGACTACGTCGCGGACACCGGCGACGACGTGTCCGTGAGCCGCGCCGTCGCGCGGTTGATCTTCGCCGAGTACGTGCTCCCGGATCCGGCACAGGCCGATCAGCGCATCGCGACGCCGCGCGGCGACATCCTGTTCTTCGGAGGCGACACGGCGTATCCGGTGGCGACGGCAGAGGAAATCAAGAGCCGGGTCGTGGTGCCGTTCAATCAAGTGCTCATCGAACGACCGCGCGATCGTCTCCGCGTGCTCCTCGGGATTCCGGGGAACCACGACTGGTATGACGGCCTCGACGGATTTGCGCGCATGTTCCGAAGGCCCGGTGCGCATCACGCGTCCGGAACGGCGGCGGCGACTCGCGACGCGAGAAAGACGCGCTTCGGTCAATACGCAGACTTCGCGCGCCAGTTCGTGATCGGCGGCCACGTGTCGAAGCCGAGGTCACTCGAGCTCGAGGGATACGTGCGCGTCCAGAACGCGAGCTACTTCGCCTTGCACGTCGCACCGTCGATCGGGCTCATCGCCGCCGATCGTCAGCTGAAGAAGATCGACTCGCGACAGGCCCATTATTTCGAATCGTGGCTCAATAACCACCTCGGCATTTCGCCGTGGGTTTTTCTTCCGGATCCCGTCTACGCATTCGGCGAGCCGAGCCCTTCGGGAACGGGAATGCTCGAATCGCTCGGGCTTCGTCTCGGTTCGCGCCCGCACCTCATTCTCTCGGGCGACATTCATCACTATCGCCGCGAACAGGAGGGACCGACGTTGCACGTCACCGCGGGCGGCGGCGGCGCGTTTCTTCACCCCGCCGCGTTCCACCCGGGTCGCCCGGCGGACGTCGAATGGCCCGACATCCGGCAGTCGCGCGCGCTCTTGCCGAGCGTCCCGATCCGCATCGCGCTCGGGCGCGCGGGGTTCTTGCCGCACCTCTTGCTCGCCGTGGTGTTCGCGCCGTCGATCCTTCTCCTCGGCTCTCGCGGCGCGCGCGCCGGCGATCTCGCCGCGCTCGGCGCGACGGTGCTGCTGTTCGCCATCAGCTACGGATTCTTGGGCGGCATGAGACGAAACCCGCGTGTGCTCCTGCTCTCGACGCTCGCGGGTCTCCTCACCGCGCCGACGCCGTTCATCGTGTTCTACGCTTCGCGCCCGGTCTTTCATGCCGCCGGCCTCGCCTCCGAGCGTTGGCTCGTCGCGCTGGTCGCGCTCACCGTCGCAGCATTCAGCGGCGCGTTCGTGTTCGGCGCGTACATCGCCGCGCTCACGTTGTTCGGCCTGGAGCGCACCCAGGCGTTCACGGCGCTCGATCATCCCGGGTTCAAACACTTCGTGCGGCTACGCGTGCGCGCAGATGGCAGCGCGATCGACGGCTGGTGCCTCGGCTTGGTCGACCCACTCGCAAACGACTCGAAACCGGTGCTCGTCGATCAATTCACGTGGCGGCCGTTGAAATGACCGCCACTTACGCTCGATCCGGCGACGCGTTCAGGACCGCGGCGTATCGGTGGGCTGACCGGCGCGCTTCCAACCGGTGATGCCGTCGCGAAGAATGTTCACGTCGGTGTGACCGGCGGAGCTCGCGCGGGCTGCGGCGGCGTCGGACGCCCGGCACGCGGTTCCTCCGCAATAGAAGACGAGCTTCTCCGATTTGTCCGCCGGCAACTCGCTGAGCGGGTAGTCGTCGTGGCTCGTCAGCAACACGGCACCCGGAATGACGCCGTACTCGGAACGCGTATCGCTCCCGTTCGCGTCGAAAATAACGGCGTTCTTGTCCTTCACGAACCCTGCGACCTGCGCGATGGTCACTTGATGAACCGCGGGCGCGGGAGCCGCTGCAGCGGCGGCCGGCGCAGCGTCGCTGGAACGCGACGACTGACACCCGAAGGCGGCACACGAGCTCAGAGCGATGACAGCGGCGAGTTTGACGATCATGATTACCTCCAGAACCACCGAATCTTAACGCCTCGATCGGTTCGCGCCAGCATGCGATCTCGAGAGCCACACGCGCTCGCCGTCGACGAAGCGCACTCGGCCGACACTCATGCCGGCGGGCCGAGAGTCCCGATTTGCCTCAACCAATCGACGCGCAAGCCCGGGCGTCGGGAGTCGCCGATTTCTAACCGGAGTCGAACTTTCGGCGTTCGGGTGTTTCTTCGCCGCCGAAGGGCCGCAAAAAGGCATTTCGAGCAACGACGACGGCACGACTCGCCGAAACGAAGGGGCTAGGCTCCCGCGGTCATGAGCGTGCGCGTGCTCGTCGTGGTCGTCGCGTGCGGCGCGATCGTCGCCTCGTGCACGAACATTCTCGGTATCGACGGCAACTACGTCGCGGAGCCGGTCAAGGCCGCATCGGGCGGCGGCGGTAGCGGCGGACTCGCCTCGACCGCTGACGCAATGCCGAGCGCCGGCGGGAACACTCGAAATGACGCTGGCCCCGTCGCGATCGATGCGGGGAGCGGCGGGAGCACGACGGTGACGGACAGTGGTCCGCCGGATGCCGCCGACGCGTCACCGATCTGCGCTTCAGGACTCAAACGTTGCCCGGTGCCTGGTGTGAAGGGAGGGCGATGCGTGCCGCCGGACCCAAGCGTCGGGTGCGGTCCGACCGATTGTGCCCGCTGCGCGCTCGCCATTCCCGCGAACGCGTTCTCCGTCTGCGCAAAGAACGAATGCGCGTTCGCCTGTTCGCCCGGATATGAAATGAACGCCGGGGGGACGGCGTGCGACGCGATTTCCACCGGCAGCGGCGGGAGCACCGGCACGTCTTCCGGCGGAAGCGGCGGCCAACTGAGCCCCGGTGACCCTTGCATGAAGGGCGACTCGTGTGGACGTTGCATCACGCCCTTCTCCGACTTCCCGGGCTGCTGCGACGACGTGTTCGTTCTGCCGGCGGGCGCCGGATCGGGCCCGTTCACGGAGCCTCATTGCGGCTGCAACTACGTCGCTGCTTGCATTTGAACCCGGCGCGTGCGCTCGGGCGTTTCACGCGGCGCCCGCGAACGGCGTGATTCGTCCGTGCGTGGTAGCCTTGAAGCGAGAGACGATCGCGTGACCGACGAGAACCTCGGCAACGTCAAAGGCAGGGCGATTCGCGATTTCTTGGGCTGGTACCTGAAGGAGCATGGAATGGCGCGGATCAAGTCCGCGTTCGAGATGCTCGATCCAGCGGACCGTGCATTCTTTCGTCTCGACCAGCCGACCCTCGGGATCGCCGCGGCGACCTGGTACCCGGCGCGCACCATTCACCGAGCTCTCGACGCACTCACGCACGGCCTCGGCGCCGACGACATCGACCAACTCGCCGATCGCGGCGGGCAGGCGACGGTGCGCGCCATGATGCGCGGCGCACAAGGGATCGTGTTCGCGCTGCTCGCGTCACCGAAGCGGTGGGGCTTCTTCGTCGGGAAATTTTGGCCTTTGAACTACGATAGCGGCAAAGCCAACTACGAAATGCTCGGCACCAACGCGGACGTGACGCTCATCACGGAGTGGCGCTCGCACCACCCGCTGCTCTGCCGTCTCAACACCGCCGTGAAGGTCACGATCTACGAATCGATCGGATGCCGAAATACGACCATCGACCGGCGATTTTGCGTCGACCGCGGAGACTCGGGCTGCGGCTCCCGACTTCACTGGGAAGACGGTTAGGGCGGATCGCCGCGAGCCGCGCCTCGGGCTACGGCGGCTCGGAGGGACGGAGCGGCAGCGCATCCACGACGGTTTGCTCGTCTCCGTCCTCGAAGGAACGAAGCCCTCTCCGACGAACGGAGCGCGGCTCTTCCGCCTCCATCGGCGACGATTCGACGACGGTCTGTTCGCCGGTGTCGTCGAACGGACGGAGCGTTCGCGTCGCGTCGACCGCGCTGTCGATATCGCCCGACGACAACGGCGCGTCGTCGACGAGCGTCGTCTCCGCGGTCTGATCGAAACGCCGAGACGCTCCGCGCCGCGCCGACTTCGCGCGCGGATCTCGGAGATCGAGTGACTCGGTCACCGATTCTTCCTGCGCGGCGGCGAGATTATCGAGCTCGCGGGCAAAGCTCTGGATCTCGGTGATCGGGCGCCACTTGGCGCCACCGAGCTCGCACACGAGGGCGTCCGAGGGAAGCCGTCCAGCGCGAATGCCCTGAAGCACGAGGTCCGTGCTCACGGGACCTACGGGGTCCCTGTTCCTTCTGATAACCCACCATTGATCCATGATGACTCGACGAGTCTCAATCGTAACACGCACGTCACGCTTTGCCCCGTCACAAACCAACCCGCGACCGACGAGAGGTGTCGCTCGAGTTACTACCGGCGTTTTCCGACGGATCGGCGAGCGCGCGTCAATACGAAGTACGACGTCCGACGACTCGCGCCGTCGTCGTCCCACACGCGATCACTCGATTGATCGCGCGACGTGCACGACGACGGAAGTGTGCAATCGAATGCACACCGTAAAACGCAAACGACGCGAACCGCCCGGAGGCAGCCCGCGTCGCATCGCGGTCGAACGTCCTTTGTCGGACGTTACTCTGCGGCCTGAACGCGCTCGCTCACGCCGGGCGATTGAATGCCCGACATGCGATCGCCGATCACCGCGCTGCGGCGACCGATCCAACGCGCTCGGTCGAACGAGTCGATGTTCTTGTTCAACACGACCTGGAAGCAAGCCGCGTTGCCCTGCTCGGCGATGATCGTCGACCACGCGAGGAAGAGGTGCCAGATCCGGAACCAACGCTCGCCGTACGCCGCGAGGATGGCGGCCTTGTTGCTGAGCCAGTTGTCGTGCCAGCGCTTGATGGTCCAGCCGTAGTGGTGGCTGATGTTCTCGACGCTGTGCGTTTCGAAGCCCGCCTTCTCCATCGACGTGAGCATCGCAGCCGGGCAGAGGCTCGCGTCGGCGCCGGGGAAGATGTACTTGTTCATGAAGAGACCCCAGATGAGGTCTTCCGGACGAAGGCCGCGGCGGAGGCCTGTCCACTGGAGCAGGAAGAGGCCGTCGTCCGTGAGGAGATCGAGGACCTGCTCGTAGAACGCGCGGAGGTTCTTCACGCCGACGTGCTCGACCATCTCGAGGCTCGAAATCTTGTCGTACTTGCCGTGCGGAATGTCGCGGTAGTCCATGCACAGGAACCGCGCGCGATCCGCGACGCCCCAATCCTTCGCGCGACGGGCGCCGAAGGCCGCTTGGTTCTGCGCGATGGTCACGCCGGTCGTCTCTGCGCCGTAGTAACGCGCGCCGTGGCACGCCAAGGTTCCCCAGCCGCAACCGATGTCGAGCATGCGCTCGCCCGGCTTGAGCTGGAGCTTCTGGCAAACCAGGTTCAGCTTGTTGTCCTGCGCGGCTTCGAGCGACTCGCTGGAGTTCATGAAGAACCCCGACGTGTAGATCATGCGCTCGCCGAGGAACCAGCCGAAGAAGTCGTCGCCGCGGTCGTAGTGCTCGCGGACGATCCGCTCGTCTTGCTGCTTCGAGTGGATCATGACTTCGGGAAGGAAGTTCGTGACCATCCACTTCAAGTGCTGAGGCGTCAGCGTGTACTTGACGAACAGATTGCGGTCCCTAAGAAGCGCATAGATGTCGCCCGGGATGTCGATCGCGCCGTCGAAGTAGGCTTCGTAAAGCGTCGCCATCGGAATGCGTTCGGTCGCGTATTTCTTGGCGAGCTTCTTGTCGTTGTAGATCACGTGGTCTGTCAGACTCTTCATCTCGTCCTCTCGTTCGAAGCCCGGGCTGGGGGCACCAGAGCCCACCATGCTTTTTGCTTCCGGGTACAGCGAATTCGTCCGGACAGCCCGACCGACCCGCTCTCTTGGCTCTTCAGCTCGCCTCGTATACCCGCTCGGGGACGGCGCGCCGCAAAAAAGCATCGCGCTCGCGCGCGAAAGGTTCTTCGCACGTGAGGATCTTCACTGAGTCGGTGCGTTCAGACCCGCAGACTACAATGACCCGACTCCGCGGTCCTGCGCGCGTGTAGCGCCGAGCTCACGCGTCGATCGACGGCGCGGCACTGCACCGCGTCGTCGACCGACTGAATCTCATTCAGTTTGTCGGGCAGGCCGGGAACGTCGTGACACAGGCGCCGTTCACGCAGCCACCCTTCGCGCACGACGCACCGCCGTTCGGACACGCGCGACAGATCTGCGGAACCGCGCAGCCGTGCGTGCACTCGGTGCTCGTGGTGCCGCCGGTCGACGTCGCGCCGCCGGCGCTCGCCCCGCCGGTTCCGGTCGAATCGCATGGCGGGATATGGGTCGTGCACTTTCCGTCGACGCACGCGCCCGTCGCGCACGAGGGGGTTCCGTTCGGACACACCGCGCAGATCGCAGGCACCGCGCAATCAGTCGCGCTCGTGCACTCGGGAACGCCGGTGCCGCCGCCTGAAGACGCTCCGCCGGCTGCCGTCGCGCCGCCCGCGGATGAATTGCCGCCGCTCCCGCCGGCGCCGCCGCAATCAGCCCCGCTCGTCACGCATTTGCCCGCGACGCACGTGGCCGTGGCACACGACGATTTTCCGTCGGGGCACAGCTCACAGAGGGTGGGAACTACACAGTCGGACGCCGACGTACACTCGCCCGCCCCGCCTGCGCCGCTGCCGCCCGCGCCAGTGGACCCTCCCGCGCCGCTGCCGCCCGTGCCGTCGCAGGGCGGATACGTGATCACGCACTGCCCGTTCGAACAGTCCCCGCTCGCACATGAAGACGAACCGCTCGCGCACACGCGACAGATCGCCGGGACGAGGCAATCGCCCGCGCTCTGACACGAGACACCGGTTCCCCCACCACCTGAGGTCGAGCCGCCCGCAGAAGTTGCGCCGCCCGTCGCTCCCGCATCGGAAAGGTCGCCGTGGCTCATTCCGAGCACCGAAGTGCCGCTGCAGGCCACGGAGCTCCATAAGATCGTTCCAAGGATCAAGTACTGACGCATGATTTGGTCTCCCTAAAAGTGCGCACCGTCCGCGCGCTCGGCGACTCATCCCCGGGACGTGGAACGTTGATCACGGAAACGATCGAATCGGGCATTTCACGGGCGACGGGCCGAGCGCCAGGGCCAAAGAATCGTTCCAGAATTGGGGAGACCCATCTAGGATGACTCTATGGCCACCGGTGGATCCCCCACCAACGCGCCACGCGGCCGGGACGGCTCGAAAGGAGCGGCCGGGCGCCACGCGTTCGTCGTCGAAGTGCTCCGAGGCTACTTGGGGACGCTCTGGCTCGGTCAGGACCCCGACGAGGACGCCGAGGATCGGACGGCGCTCGTTCGTCATGTGGCGCCGATCGCAGCCTCCGGAACTCGTGTGGCAATGGTCGAAGCCGCTCGGTGGGGTCGAGGGGCTTCCGGCTGGAGCGATCTGCCGATCCTCGAGGTCATCGAGGGAAAAACGTCGATCGATCTGGTGATGCCTGCGGTCGAAGCCGAGCCGCTCCGGTCCTTGCTGCGTACGGTCGCGCTTCGTCATATGCCGACGGATTCCGCGGTGCTACTCGGCATCGGGAAGGCCATCCTGGACGAGATCGCGAAGGTGCATTCGCGGGCGCTCGCAGAGTCGTCGCCGCTCGGGTTCGGTGGGTTGCACCCGGACAGCGTGCTCATCGGCCTCGACGGGCGCGTGCACGTCCTCGACGCGGGGATCGGCTCTGCTGCGGCAACGCGCGAACCGTGGCGCAGCGACCCGCAACGTCTCGGGTTTTCGGCGCCCGAGCAGCTCGAGTCGCGCGGCGTCCCGGACGCCCGCACCGACGTTTTCATCGTCGGGGTGATGCTCTGGGAGGCGTTCAGCGGGCGCCGCCTGTTTCCCGGCAATGACGCGAAGACCGTGCGCGAGCGCTTACTGAAGGGGCCGATCGCGCGACTCGACGCAACCCGGCCCTCGGCGGCGGCGACAGTGACCACTCCGATTGCCGATCTCGTCGCGCGCGCCCTCGAACGCGACCGCGACGCGCGCTTCATCACCGCGGAGGGAATGTCCGCAGTCATCGGGGCGCTGCCGTGCGCCGACAGCGAGGCGATCGGCAAATGGGCGGCGGGCATCGCCGAGGCCACCATCGCCAAGCGACGGCTGGCGCTCGAGCGCGCGTTCGGAAAGGGGCCCGCCATCCCGGAGCGCTCGTCGCGATCGTCGCTGACGTCGATGCCTCCCCTGTCGAGCCCGCGCCCATCGATTCCCCCCGTGTCGAGCCCGGCGAGCGACCCCGTTCCGTCGTCGGACGCGTCGCGCGAGACGCCCGCGGTTGCCGAAGCCGCCGCGCTCGAGTCGGCGCACGCGACCTCGTCGCACACCGAAGCCGTCGCGGCGATACCGGCCGAAGCGGCGCGCCCGGGCGACGGCGGCTTCACGGTTTCGAGAGACGCCCCGACGCTCGCGCCTCCGCCCGACACCGAAGCGTCGAGCGGCGTTCCGTCGAGTGGCACGAGGCCCGCGACGCTTCCCGACGAACCGGTCCCGGTCCCGGAACACGCCGGCACGAGCGACGAAACGCCGGAAATTCCGGAATCGTATCTGTTGCCGCCCGTCTCGGAGGGCGACGGCGAGCGCTTGACGATGGACGTCGGCGACGACGACGTGCGCCGCGCTTCCGGCGAACAGGAGTCGAGCCCCGACGCTGCCGAAGCGCCGGAGGACATCGAGGAGGCCGCCGAGGAAGAACCGGACGAAGTCCGTGCCCTTCGTCAGCACCCACCGCCGCCGTCGAAGCGACCACCGGCATTGCCACATTCGAACAAGGGCTCCGAGCCGGCCGGGAAGAGCGAAGAGTCCGTGTTCGCCGGCATGGAACACGGAGCGTCCCGCGCGATTTCGATCGGCTCTCCATCGGCACAGCTGACCCAGGCTCCCGTGCGGGATCGCGGGCGCTTGCTCCGCATCGCCGCCACGGTCGCGGCGCTCGCATTCGGGATCGCGGTAGGGGGTTGGCTCGTGGCGCGTCGTGGAGGGTCGCGGGAAGCGGCCCCGACGGCAGCCAAGCCGGAGACGGCGCTCGCGGTGCCCAAGGCCGCACCGCCAGAACCTGCTCCTCTTCCCGAAGCGACGGCGAGCGCCGCGCCGAGCGACAGCGCCGCGCCACAAGTGACGATCACCGCGCAGGAACCGGCGCCGCCCGCGGAAGCTGCTTCTGCGGAACCCCACGCGGCAACCGCCGCGCCGGACAGCACGAAGAAGGCGCCGCCGAGCGAGACGCACGCCGCGGTCGCCGAAACGCATGCCGCAGCGGGCGATAACGCTGCCGGCGCGAAACATCGTCCGCCGCCCTCACACAGCGTGCCGAACGCGGGATACAAGCCAGGGGGCATCTAGTGAATCGCACCGGTCTCCCGTTCGTGGCCGCCGCCCTGTTCGTCGCCGTTCCGAGTCTCGCCGAGACCGGACACTCGGTCGATGACGCGAGCGCCGCGGATCAGAAGGACGCGCAGAAGCTGTACGCGGAGGGCATGGATCATTTCGACCATGACGACTACGACGCGGCACTGTCGGCGTTCCACGACTCCTACGAGCACGTGAACAGTCCGAATTCGCACTTCATGGAAGCGCGCTCGCTCGCGCGGCTCGGGCGCAACATCGAGGCGTACGCCGCGCTCGAGCAGGTGATCGCCGAAACGGACGCGCTCGGCAAACGCTACGCGGACACCGCGCGCGCCGCGAGGGACAAGCTCGCCGAAGTGCGGCCGCGCATCGGCCTCTTGACGATCAAGACGGCGCGCGTCCCGAAAGGAACGCACTACCTCGTCAGCGACGTCCCCATCACGACGCTCGAAAAGCCGATTCCGGTGCTGCCCGGAGAGACCACGATCGTCGCGGTGACGCCGGACGGCGTTCGTCACACTCAGACGGTGAACGTGCAGCCCGGCGCCGATGTGACCACCACGGTGGACATCGTTCCGGAGGCGCCGAAACCGAAGGACACCATCGAAGAAGACACCGCGCACATTCAGTATCACGTCGAGCTCGAGGGCCACATCGCCGGAGAGACGTTGAGCACCGGCAGAGACGCGACGCGCGGCGCCGGACCCGGCTTTCGCGCCTCGGTCGTGATCTTGCCCCGGGGCATCATCAACGGGTTGAACGACAGCCTCGCCATCTCGAGCGGCTTCGATTGGCTCGGGACGAGCGATTTTCCACACACCACGGTGCCGATCCTGGCGCAGTGGAACATCTGGCTCGCGAAGGACCTGAGCCTGCTCGCCGAGCCCGGAGCCGAGCTCACGTTCGGCATCGGAACGCACATCGCGCCGTCGGTCTACGCCGGCCTCCGCTACCGCGTCTTTCGCTCCGTCCACATCACGGCTCGAGTCGGTGTTCCGAATGCGACGCTCGGCGCGTCCATCGTCTTCTGAAACTCCGGCGGCCGCGCTCTTCGCGATGGGGCTCCTCGCGCTCGGCGTGGGGGCGTCGATTTTCTTCGTTCGCTCCGGAGGCAAAGGGCACGGCTTCGAGCGGTACTCGGGCACGACGGTCGAGGGCACCGGGTTCCCGAAGCGGCTTCGGAACGGCGGAGACGAAACGACGCTCGCGCACCCTCCGACGCGGCTTGCGTCGCTCATCGTCGCCGGCGACGAGCTCTTGACGGAGCTCGTCCAGCCCGCGCGCCTGGTCGCCGTGAGCCGCTTCGCCGACGACGCGAACGTCGCGATGTCGGCGGGGCGCATTCCGCCCGGCGTCGCGCGCATTCGGGGGGCCGATCCCGAACGCATTCTCGAGCTTTCGCCGGAGCTCGTGTTCGTGACTCGCTTCAATCTGGATTCCGGAATGCGGATCCTGTCGGGCGCGGGCGTCTCCGTCGTTCGGCTGGGTGACCCCACGTCCTACGACGACGTCGAATCCAACGTTCGCCTGGTGGCCGACGTGGTCGGCGAATCGACCCGCGGCGAGGCGCTGCTCCGGACGATGCGGGCGCGCCTCGACGCCGTCCACGCCAAGGTGTTTGGCCTGGCGATGCCCCGCGTTCTCTACTATTCCGCCGTCGACTACACGGCGGGCAAGGACACGCTCATCGACGAAAAAATCCGGCGCGCGGGCGGCGTCAACGCGGCCGCCGAGCTCGGCCTCGTCGGCTTTCACGATGTCTCGCTCGACGTGTTGATCGGCCTGAATCCGGACATCATCATCGTGCCGGCGTGGTCCGGCGATCATGACGCGCCGGTGCGCGAGCTCACGCACGACGCGACCTGGCGCGGCGTCGCCGCCGTCGAACGAGGTCGCGTCTTCGCGGTGCGCGCCGCGGCGCTGACGTCGGAAACGCCCGACGGCGTCCTCGGCGTGGAAGAGCTCGCGCGCCTCTTTCACCCAGAGGCGTTCCGAGCGTGAAACGGCTTTCTCGAGGCGTCGTTCTCGCCGCGGGGACGGCGGCGCTCGGCCTCGCGATGTTCGCCGCGGTCGCCTTCGGCGCGGTGCACATCGGCGGTTCGACCGTGCTGTCGATCGTCGGCTCCGCGCTCGGGTTCCACTTCGGTCCCGCGTTTCCGGCGTGGGAGGCGACCGTCGTGCTCGACGTGCGCCTCCCCCGGGTCGTCACCGGCGCGTTCGTCGGCGCGGGGCTCGCGATCTCGGGCGCGGCGCTGCAAGCGCTGTTCAGAAATCCACTCGCCGACCCGGGCGTTATCGGGGTCGCGTCCGGAGCATCGCTCGGCGCCGTCTTCGCGATCCAGGTCGGCGGCGCGGCCCTCGGGTTCGTCCTCCCGACGTTCGCGATCGTCGGCGCGACGGGGGCGACGCTCCTCGTCTACGCGATCGCGTCGCAACGCGGGCGGCTTCCCGTCGGCACCTTGCTCCTCGCCGGCATCGCCGTCGGCAGTCTCGCCAACGCGCTCACGACGTTGCTCTTGTCGCTGTCGCTCGAGGAGTACGAACAAGGACGTCAGACTTTTCGATGGCTCATGGGCGGCCTCGACGCGCGAACGTGGGCCGACGTCGCGCTCGTCGCTCCGACGACGCTGCTCGGCGCCGCGGCCATCGTCTTTTCCACCCGCGAGCTCGACGCGCTCCTCCTCGGCGAGACCGAAGCCGTAGCGCTCGGGGTCGACGTGCCGAGCGTCCGACGGCGCCTCATCTTCGCAACCTCCATCGTCATCGGCGGCGCGGTCGCGGTGTCGGGCCTCATCGCGTTCGTCGGTCTGGTGATCCCTCACGTCGTGCGGCTCCTGGTCGGGCCGGCGCACGCGGTGCTGCTCCCGGCGTGCTTCGTCGTCGGCGCCGTGTTCGTCGTGGCCACCGACCTCTTGTGCCGCACCGTCGCGGCGCCCGAAGAGATCCGGCTCGGGGTCATGACCGCGGCGATCGGCGCGCCGTTTTTTCTATTCTTGCTCCTGTCGCGCCGACGCGAGGTCTCGATCGAATGACGCGCGTGCTCGAAGCGCGGAACCTCCGCTTCACCTACGACGGGCCGGACGTGCTCACCGGCGTCGACTTCGCGCTCGACCTGGGCGAGCTCGTCGCGATCGTCGGACCGAACGGCGCCGGCAAGAGCACGCTCCTCCACGTGCTCCTCGGGATCTTGCCGGGTGCCGGGGGAACCGTGACCGTCGAAGGGCGGCCGCTCACCGACCTGTCGCGGAAAGCCATCGCACGGTCGATGGCGTTCGTGCCGCAATCGGCGCGCGCCGACTTCGCGTTCACCGTGCGCGAGCTGGTCGCGATGGGGCGAACGCCGCACCTCGGGCGGTTTCGTCCGCCGGGCGCGGAGGACGTCCTCGCCGTCGATCGCGCCCTCGCCTTGACCGAGACGGAACCTCTCGCCGATCGCTACGTGTCCGACCTTTCGGGCGGAGAGCGGCAACGCGTCCACGTTGCCCGCGCCATCGCACAATCGACGCCGGTGCTCTTGCTCGACGAACCGACGTCGAACCTCGACGTCCAGCACCAGCTGCAGCTACTCGAACTGGTGCGACGCCTCGTGTCCGGCGGAAAAGGCGCGGCCATCGCGATCCACGACCTTTCTCTGGCCGCGCGTTACGCGGACCGAGTCGTCATTCTCGCGGAGGGCCAGGTCGCGCTCTCCGGCAAGCCCGAGGACGTGTTCACCGAAGAGACCTTGCGTCGGTATTTTCGGATCATCGCCCGCGTCGAACGGGATCCGGTAACCGGAAGGGTCGTGGTCTTACCGCGCGAGCCGCTTCCTTGAACGGGCCGTTTCCGGGCACAAAGTCGCGCGAGCGGTCATGATCCTCGAAGTACGGCGCGGTGAGCGGTACGATGCGAGATCAGTGAGATAGAGATGAGCGGCGATCAGGATCAGCGCGAGCATCTGCGGATCGAAGCGTCGTTTCGCGTCCGGTCCACCGCGCTCGACCCCGAAGGAGCCGCGGGAGACAACCTCTCGAAGGGCGGCATCTTCATCAAGTCGACCCGATTTTTACCGCTGAACGCGGTCATCGCGCTGTCCATCGAGGTACCGGAAAAAGGCATCGCGATCCCCGCCGTCTGCCGAGTGGCGTTCATTCGTGACGCGAAACAAGCCGCGGCGTCCGGCAAGGCGGCCGGAATGGGCTTCGAGCTCCTCGACATCGCCGACGACAAGCGTCCGCTCCTCGAGGGCCTGCTCCGCGAGCGGCGCGCGGAGGCGCCCGCCGAACCGTCGAGCGCCGACAACGACGCGCTTCGGGTCATCGTGGTGGACGACGACGCCAATTTTCGCGAGCGCGCCGCCGCGCCGTTCAGGAAGCGCGGCGACACCGTGCACACGACCTCCGACGGACTCGAAGCGCTGTCGTTGTGCTTGAAGGAACCCCCCGACGTCATTTTGAGCGACGTTCAAATGCCGCGCATGGACGGCTGGCAGCTGCTCCGCCTCGTGCGCGCGCGCCCGACGTTGTCGTCGGTCCCCGTCATTTTCCTCACGTCGCTCAGCGGCGAGGCGGAGCGCCTGCTCGGCTACCGGCTCGGCATCGACGCCTACATTCCGAAGCCGTACGACCCCGACGAGCTCCTCGTTCGCGTGCATCAGATCGTGCGCCGAGCGCAGAACGCGCGCCGCTCGCCCTCGGTTCGTTCGACGCTGCGCGGCGAGATCGAACATGTCGGGTTGCCGGCGCTCTTGTCGTTCATCGAGATGGAACGAAAAACGGGCACCTTGCTCATCGTCGGTGATGACGTCGCGCGCCTCTTCTTCTCGAACGGCAGCCTGTTCGCGGCGGTCATCGAGGGCGACAAATCGAACCTTTCCGCAAAGGCGGCCGTCATGCTCGCACTCGACTACCAGACGGGACAATTCGAGTTCGCTTCCAGCGACGTCGTGCGTCAAGACGAGCTCCGCACGACCGTGACGTCGCTCTTGCTCGAACACGCGCGCCTCGCCGACGAAAAGAAACGCGTCTGAACGACGCGGGCTTATCTCGAGCGCGAACACCGCCGTATCCGGGGGGGATCGCGCGGATCCCGTCTTCGTCCGCTTTTTGACGCGGCATCCTCGATGGGACGCGTGGCCGCGCGCAGCCAGGGGAAACGATCGCGCTTTTTCGGGAAGCCGCGGTTCCGCTGGAGAGTGAAAAAGTGATCACTACCGGTTCCGATGGAGGGGCCGGTACCCTCGGCCGTGTGCACGAACCGGGAGAGGGCGGGGCTCTGGCCCCACGTCGACGTGCCGAGCGCGAAGTGAGCCGGCGATGAACGTGAATCTCCTGGTCGACGCCATCGTTCGGCAGACCACGGTGTTGATCGCTCAGCTCGCGACGGCTGCCGGCGCACGCGCGACGCTGGCTCACACGGCGAACAAAGTCTTCATCGACCTGGTGAGTGAGCTGAAGAGCCAGGGCATCGGGAACAAGGTCATCGCCGACATGTTCGGGCTGACCTTGCGCGCTTATCACCACAAGGTTGCCCGGCTCTCGGAGAGCGGAACCGATCGCGGGCGCTCGCTCTGGGAGGCGCTGCTCTCGTACGTTCAGCAGCAGGGCTCCGTTTCGCGGACGGAGCTTCTGACCCGCTTCGCGGTCGACGACGAAACGTCGGTGCGCGGCGTCTTGAACGATCTGGTCGATTCCGGACTCGTCTTTCGCGCGGGGCGAAGCGACCAGACGCTCTTTCGCGCCGCCGACGAAAAAGACTACGCGCGCTTGAGCTCGCACGACGACGCGGGCCGGCTCGACAATCTCCTGTGGGTCGTCATCTACCGCTTCGGCCCCCTCGCGTTCGACGAGCTCACGCCGCAGGTCCCCGCGGAGACGCCCGCGATCGAAGCGGCGCTCGCGCGACTCCTCGGCGACGGTCGCATCCGCCGGGACGATTCGTCGACCCCCACGCGATACGCGTCCGAGCAATGCGTCATCGCGATCGAAGACGAGGCCGGCTGGGAAGCGGCCGTCTTCGACCATTACCAGGCGGTCGTGACCGCGATCTGCACGAAGCTCCGCATGGGAACGCGTCGCGCGCGCTGGACCGACTCCGTCGGCGGCAGCACGTTCGGGTTCGACCTCTGGAAGGGGCACCCGCTCGCGTCCGAGGTGCTCGGCTTCCTGCGCGAGACGCGCGAACGCGCGGTGGCCCTCCGGCGCCGCGTGACCGAGCACAATCAGCAGCACTCACCGGGCGACGATCCGATGCGCGTGATCGCCTACGTCGGTCAAACCATCGTCGGACCCGAACACGATGACGAGGAGGAGGGGGCGCTATGAACGAAACCGCACGTCACTTCGCGTGGCTGATGGCCTGGTGTGCAACGACGGCACTGGGCTGCAGCGCGTCCACCCCTGATCCGAGCGGGAGCGAAACCCACTGGCTCGGAACGTGTCCGGATTGCATCCACGGCGCGGTGTGCGAAAAGAACGTGTGCGTCATTCCCCCACCGTCACCGAACAGCGCGGCGCCGACTCCGACCGGGTCGTCACCTCGCCCGTCCACTCCGCTGACGGACGCCTCGTTCCCGCCCTTCGATTCATCCTCCGGTGAGTCGACGCCGCCGTCGAACGACCGATCACCGACGGATGGTGGCAAATTCCATGTGACGCCGATACTCGACGGCGGAGGTGCGACGCCGATCGCGACGGGCCTTGGGCCCGAAGCCGGCTTCGCGGAGGCGGGCGTCGCTCGGACGGATTCCGGGCCGCCGGTGCTCACGCTGTTCGGGGCCGCGTCCGGCACCGTGGCCGTCTATCCATTGCTTGGCGTCACTCGATTCGCGTCCGAGGCAACCGGAATTCAAATAAGTTGGTCCGAGAGCGATCTCGACAACCTCGGCATTGCACGCGGCATGATCGAGTTTTCTTTGAGCAGCCTCGCTGGCGTCGGCGTCCGCCGAGCGACGCTCGTGATGACCAACTATGTTTATCTCCTGAGCGCGAATCCCGCGCCGCCGGTAGTGGTCGACTACGGATACTACGCTGCGGATCTCCAAATCACGCCCGACGACTACGCTCGGGACGTGACGCCCATCGGCGACTTCCTGGCGCCTCAAACCGTGCAACCCGACTCCGAAGGACATTGGCCCCAGTGGCCCCTAGATGTGACCACAGCAGTGGTCGATTCAATCGCGAATGGCGTCGACCTCGGCATTCGCTTTCAGCTGAAAGATGATGGCAACGAAGGAACCTCATTCTTCGGCCTCCACGAAGGCGACCCAGCGGACGATCCGAGGATCCTGATCGAGATCGGAACGCCGTCACCCGATCGCGACCGGTAGGACTCAGCTTCAACTCTCCGTCGATGATCTCGGCGACCCTGTGCTCGGGGGCCGCGAGCACGTCCTCGTCAGTGGCCCGTCGCTTCGCCGGCTAGCGCAGCGCCCGCGGAGCCGCGACCCCTCTTCGCCCCCTCGAGCCTGCCGCGTGGCGTAGCGACGCACAGAACTGGTGCAAGCGAGCTACCGCAAGGCAGCACTCTCTCCCTCATGCTCTCGCGTTGGCTTCGAGCCGGGTTGTTAGTGCGAATTTGCGATCGGCGTTCTCGAAACCGCGGCGCGCTGTGACCAGGCACTAGAACGCGATATCGGCGGAGGCCAGGAAGGTGCGGCCGTTCTGCACGATCGTCGTCTGAGTGAACTCGCTGCTCACCGGGAGCGAGTAGTGCCAGTCGGTGACGTTGTAGACGCCGGCTGAGTAATGGATGCGACGGCGATCGTCGTAGCCGGAAAGCACGACGTCCCAGATCGCGAACGCGCCGGTGTGCGTCTGCGGCGGATCGGACACGGACTCGTTGCGATCGTAGACCGGGCCTTCGAACGTGAGGCGCGTCGCGGCGGTAAGCCCCTTCACGATGAGCGGCGCGGCGGCCTTGAGCGACGCGAGATGCTCGGGTGAATTCTCGACGTGGCGCATCGTCGGCGATTTCTTGAGCCCCAACAGATCCGACGCACTCCGTCCGGCAAGGTAAATCGAGTGCTGGAACCCGTAGCTCGCGGCGAGCATCCATCCTTGTCGCCATTCGCGCCGGATGCCGATCTCCGTGCCGACGGTCGAGAGCGGGAGCCCGGAGTTCGAATAGTGAATCGGCGACGTCGGGTCGCCGTTGCCGAGCGGAACGATGAGGTCGTTCACGTAGTTCGTGTAGAGGGACGCCGTGCCGGTCAACGTCGGCGTGAAACGATGCGAATGCTCGACCTCGAGCGAGTAGAGCGACTCGGAGTGAAGATGCGGGCTCTGCACCTGGGTGAGGCCGCCGTCGTTGTAGTAGAGCTCGTAGACCGACGGCGCGCGGAAGGCTTTCCCGACGAGGACCTTCGTGCGGCCGCGTTCATACGGCGTCACGATGACGGAGGCGCGGGGGTTCAGGGACGTGCCGAACGTCGAGTACGCGTCGAGCCGAAGGCCCGCTTCGACGCGCACGCGGGGGCCGAGCGACGCGTCGGCCAGGCCGTACAAAGCGCCGACTCGGTAGCCGTCGTTGCTGCCGTTCGGATTCAGGTAATAGCCGTCGTCGTTCCGCGCCTGCTCTTTCACGCGGTAGTGCACCTGGCCTTCGCCGCCCGCGGTGAGACGCAAGCCGGCCGTTGGCGTGAACACGACGCGCTCTTCCGCGCCGAGCCACTGTCCGTCGAAGGTGTCGACCTCGACGCCGCCGTCGGCGCCCGCATTGCGTGCGTAGTCCCCACGAAACCGATAGAGGTTCCAGTAGAGTCGCGAGAAGAGCTGCACGGTCTTCGACAGCGACGGCTCGGCGCGGGCTTCGACGAACCCGCGGGTGTCGACTTGCTGGGTGCGCGGATCGCCGAGGAGCGTATCGAATTCGCCGGTCGGCAAATGCTTGTCTTGCGAGTGTAGAAACCACTGGGTCGTGAACCACTTCCACCACACGCGACCTTGCAAGGTGCCGGTGACGAACCCGTCGGCGTTCCGCGAGTTGCCCGAATCCGGCGCCGAGGTGGCGAGCTCCGGGAAGTAGAAATCACGGCCTGCACCGTCCGCGCCGGACACGCTGGTCCAGATCCCCGCGTCGCGCCCGAGGCTCGCCTGCGCGCGGATCCGCGCGCGGCCCACGCCGTAGTCGAGCGCCGAGAGGCCGACCTCGGCGCCGGGTTTCTCGTCCTTGTAGCGGCTGACGACGTTGATCACGCCGGAAAACGCGTTCGTTCCGTAGAGCACCGAGCCGGGACCACGGAGCACCTCGATGCGATCGACGTCACCGAGATCGGTACGCGCATCGAAACCGGTGTACGCCGAGCCGATCCAATCGTCGTTGGTCGGGTGGCCGTCGGCGAGCACGAGCTCGCGATTGGTGTAGCTGCCGAGCCGGCCGAGTCCGCGGGCGCCGACCGAGGCGTAGGCGCGGTCGTTCCAGACGTACATGCCGGGCACGCCGCGGACGGCTTCGGCAATGGTCGGATAGCCGAACGCGAGGATCTCCTGGCGCGAAATGATGGTCACCGAGCTCGGCGCATCGTCGACGGACTCGGCGACACGCGACGCCGCCGTCACTTCTTCTTCATGGGTCAGATCGTCGTCGACGTGCACGGGCTTTCCCTCGACGACGTCCACCGCGTGCTCGATGGGGTGAAACCCGCGATGAGAGATCCGGAGCGTGTGCGTCCCGACCGGCAACGTCAGGATCACCGGCGTGAACCCCTTCGAGTGGTCGTCGACCTCGACGAGCGCGCCGGGTTCGTCGGTGGTGACCACGACGTTGCCGGTGATCGCGTCGAGGCGCGGGCGCACGACGACCTCCGCGGAGCGCACGACCTCGACCATGACGTCGGCGTCGCGATGGCCGTCCTCCGCGACGTGAACGGCGTGCGGACCGGGGGCCAGCTCGAGTCGGCAGGGGACGACGCAGCGAGGAACCCCGGTGTCGTCGTCTACGCGAACGCGGGCGCCTATGGCGTCGCCTTCGACGCGGAGCGCGCCGAGGATCGGTTTCAGCGTCAACGACACCGCAATCGTCTGACCGAGCTCGGCGTGCTCGACGCTGGCCTCCGCCGGGTAGTAGCCCGGAAGCTCGGCGATGACGACGTACTTGCCCGCGGGAAGGCCGAGCGAGCGCGGGCTTTCCCCTCGGGATCCGAGGTCCTCGCGATCGACGTACAACGTCGCGCCGGGCGGGTCCGTCTTTACGTCGAGCACCGCGACGTGCGGCCGGATCCGATCGAGCTCCTGGACGATGCGCGCTCGCGTGTCGGGGTTGGCTTCGCTGACCAGCGCTCCGTCGAAGTAGCGGAACGCTTGCGGAAATTGACCGCTTTTTTCGTAGCTCCGCGCGATGTTGTAAACCACGTTCCGATTCGGAACGAGCCGGTTCGAGATGAGAAAGTGCTCGAGCGCCACCTCGTAGGCACCCTTTTGATAGGCGTCGGCGCCGAGGCGAAATTCGAGATCGGCTTCGTCGGCGAGATCGTCGGCGCGCGCGCGCTCGGCATGAAAAAGAACGCCGCTCAGCGACCACGCGAACGCGAGACAAAGGGCTCGGAATCGCATGAAGACAACGTCGGATCAGCGCTCGAGTCGAATGTCGGGGGATGTCGGGCCCGGCGCCGCGTGCGCGGGCTTTCGCGAGGGGGTCGGCCTCGTCGGCGCGGGCTTGCTCGAAGGGGCGACGGGGAGCGCGCTCGATGGATTCGACGAGGCAGAAGGTGGCGCCGCGAGCGGCGCGGGCGTCAACGTCGCGCGAAATCGAACGGCCGTGTCCGACGGTCCCTGCACGATGGTGTATGGCTCGAAGCCGTCCGCGCGAAGGATGAAGCGGCGCGGCGCGGCGCCGACCGCGGCGTTGTCGATGGTGAGCGAAAGCGGCGTGCGACCGAGGAGCGCGTCGCCCTCGAAGACACTCGCGCCGCTCGGCGTCGATTCGATGGCGAACGTGAACCCCGCGACCGTCGTTGCCGTCGGAGCCGCGGGCGACGCGACGTGAAGGCTCGCCGTGTACCGGGCGACCGCGACCCCGACGATGACCAGCGCGCCGAGGCCGCCCGCGACGAACAGCGCGCCACGGCTCAAGAAGCGGCCGGACGGCGGAGTGGGCTCGGCTTTTCCGGTATGCGAGACGAGCGTCGACGAACCGTCGACATTCGCGGGTTTTTTCCGCTTTTCGAACGGGAACGGGCTCGAGACCTCGGTCCTCTCGGGATCGATCGGCCCCGAGGCGATGTCGAGGTCGGTCGCGAACGGCGACTGCAAGGTCGGGATCTTCACTTCTTCCGCGACCTGGAGAGTCGGAATGTCCTTCGGCAAGACCGCGGCGGGGAGCGACACGAGAAGATCGACGGGGCGCGACGCGTACTCGATGCTCGACGGCGCCGATCTCGGCGCGAGCGGCGAAATCGCGAGGACGAGATCCGCGACGGTCTGAAACCGCTTCGCCGGATCCTTTTCGAGGCACTTCATCACGATGGCCTCGAGCTCCGGCGGAACCTCGGCGCGGCGTTCTCGAATCGGAGGCGGCGTATCGGCGGCGATCGCCGCGCAGATGCCCGGCAAGGTGTCGGCGTGGAACGCAGGCGAGCCGACGAGGAGCTCGTAGAAGATCATGCCGAGCGCCCAAATGTCGGCGCGAGTATCGACGCGCTTCGCGTCGCGCACCTGCTCGGGTGACATGTAGAAGGGCGACCCCACGACGGTGCGCGTCGCGGTCAAGTTGCCTTCGAGGGCGTCCGCACCACGAAGCGACTTCGAGATCCCGAAGTCGAGCACCTTCAAGAGCGAGCGACCGTCGCTCCGCCGGCAGATGAACAGATTCGACGGCTTGAGGTCGCGATGGACGATCCCGTAGTCGTGTGCCTCGCCGACCGCGTCGCAGGCTTGAAGGACGTAGTCCATCGACACGTCGAGCGGCGCGCGTCCCTGACGACCGAGCAACGTCGCGAGGTCGTCGCCCCGGAGTAGCTCCATCACCATGAATGGAGCGTCGCTCTCGAGAGTGCCCACGTCGTAGATCCGGACGACGTGATCGCTGGTCAATCGCGCCGCGGCCTGCCCTTCGCGAAGAAACCGGGTACACGCTTCGTGCCGTCGTTCGTGGTCGAGCCCCTCCACGGAAAGGATCTTGATCGCGACGTCTTGGCCGAGGTGGATGTGCTTCGCCGACAGCACCACTCCCATGCCGCCTTTTCCGACGATCGAATCGACGCGATACTTTTCCGCGATGACATCGCCCCGACGGGGCAAGCCCTCGATGCTGTCGCCTAAATTGACGGAAGGAAGACGCTCACCCACGGCACGACCCAATCCTCAAGAATACGGCGCGACCCGACCGTTCGTCCACCGCGGGCGCAGAAACAGCGCGGCGCCCTCGACTCGGTACGCCGCTCGAGACGGGTGGGTTTCGTCAGCCCGCTGGCCGCCACGGTCCATCAAAAGAGAGCCTCGTACGAATCCCATCGTTGGAACGCGACTTTGAGTCGCGGAATGAGGAGCGCGAGGAGATCGTCCCTGCCCAGTCCAGTCGGCATGGTGATCACCTCGCCGCCCACGTCGCGGGCGAGCGCCAAAAACTCGTTCGGATCGAAGGCGTACAGGTCTTCTTCGATGACGATGGAAAACGGCCGTCGCTCGGCGACGCTCGTCGCTGCGGCGCTAACGTCCGTGACCTCGAGCTGAGACGGTCCGACGAAACGTGTGGCTTCGCGACAAGCGTCCAGGAGCTCGGGCCCGGGCGCCACGACGACAACGAACGGAATCCGGCCCTCAGGGATTGTCGAGAGCGTTCGTCGGGGTGGACCCGTCGACGTCACGGTGTTGAATGTGCCATGTCGCTCGTCATTTCGGACGGGGATTTTGCAGCCGCCTCCGAAGCAAACGAACTGACGCGACATCGACCGGACCCGTCGGCTGAGCGCCCGTAGGGGACGGTCTTACCTTCGGGACGCACGAAGACCTGTCCGCCGCTCAACGGACGCGGAATGATGGCGCCGCTGGCTAACGGGCGACCCGGCGCCGCATTTTCGACGACGACGACGACGTCACTGCCGACGACCTCGTATCCCCAGTACGACGCGCCGAGCGTATTTTTGCCGGCTTCGGGGCACGCTTGTCCTGCGGAGCTAAGCGCCACGACGAGCTCGGCGCTCGCGTCGGTCTTGGGCGGGTTGCCGCTCCACTGGAACGCCGGATCGCGTGGCTGCCCCAAAGCAACGGCGAGGCACTGGCAATTCGCGGTCGCAGGCCCCTTGAAGCCGAGATCCTGTCGCTCCCCGAGTAGTGAGCGCGTGCTCGGTGCACCGGTGGCCGAGCCGGTCGGAGCCGGTGCCGCCGCCGACGAAATCGGCTGGTCATAATCCGCGGGCTGGTCTCCCAGATGCGAGTCGGCTCGGACGGACGCGGTGCATCCCGCGACGAAACAAAACTCCGCGGCAAGCGCGATGGCGACGGTGAGCCTCACAGCGGAAGGGTCGCACCGACGCGGCGAGCCGGGCAAGCTCTTGAGCGTGGTACTTTCGCCGCGCGTGGATCTCGACGACCTTCGCGGCAAGCTCGCCGTTCAGTCACCGGCGCGGGTCGAGGGTCGGGTCCGCGCCGTCACCGGGCTCTCCATCACGCTCGAAATCCCGTCGGCTCGCATCGGCGACGTGGTCGTCATCCGGCGTCGCGGAGGCGATCTCCTAGCGGAAATCGTGGGCATCCGTGAAGATGAAGCGGTCGCGCTGGCGCTCGGGGACGCGGCCGGGGTCGGCCCGAACGACGGCGTCGAATCCACCGGAGGGCCGCTCGAAATCGCGGTCGGCAGCGAACTGCTCGGCCGTGTGCTCGACGGACTCGGGCGGCCACTCGACGGGCGTGGACCGCTCCGCGGGATGGCCGTGCCGGTGGACGCGTCCCCGCCGCCGCCACTGTCTCGGCAACGAATCGACACGCCGCTCGCCACCGGCGTCCGCGCCATCGACGGCTTGTGCACGCTCGGCGTTGGGCAGCGCATCGGTCTCTTCGCCGGCTCCGGCGTCGGCAAGAGCTCGCTCCTCGGCGCCCTCGCGCGCGGCGCGGCGGCGGACGTCGTGGTCGTCGGCCTCGTCGGCGAACGGGGGAGAGAGGTGCGCGAGTTCATCGACCGCGCGCTCGACGGCGCGCGACATCGCTCGGTCGTCGTGGTCGCGACGAGCGACGCCCCGGCCGTGGAGCGCATCCGGGCCGCGCAAGTGGCCACTCGGGTTGCCGAATATTTTCGCGACGAGGGCCGTCGCGTCCTCTTGTTGCTCGACTCCATCACTCGCGTCGCGCGTGCCCAGCGTGAAGTCGGGCTCGCGGCGGGAGAGCCGCCGACTCGTCGCGGCTATCCGCCGAGCGTGTTCGCGATGTTGCCGCGGCTCCTCGAGCGGGCCGGCCAGGGCGAGCGCGGGAGCATCACCGCCGTCTACGCGGTGCTCGTCGAAGGCGACGATCTCGACGAACCCGTCACCGACGAGGTGCGCGGTATCCTCGACGGCCACATCGTGCTCGCGCGACGGCTCGCCGCGCAGCACCACTATCCGGCGATCGAAGTGACCGCGTCGCTCTCGCGGTTGATGTCCTCGGTGGCGCGCGCGTCGCACCAGAAAGCGGCCGCGACGGTGCGCGCGCTCCTCGCGGCCTACGAGGAGAAGCGCGACTTGATCAGTCTGGGTGCTTACCGCGAGGGCGCAGACCCGATGGTCGATCGCGCGCTGAAAGCGCTTCCGCACATCGAGCGATTCTTGAAGCAAGCGCCCGACGAAAAGTCGGAGTTCGAGGCGACGATCGCGGCGCTCGAACGCATCCCGACGGGCGCCGCGTCGCACTGAGACAAAACGCACCTCTGGAAACGGAGAGACCGGTCGCGCTACCTCGGTGGTTCTTCACGAAATCAAGCTACTTCGCGATGTCCGGCGCGGATATCGTTCCTGCCGGAGGTTCCCCATGAACGTGCGACCTGCCGGGATCTGGGTTCTTGCGTTGTCCGCCGTCGCGTCGCTCAGCGCACGCGCCGAGGCGGAACCTTTCGGCGAAAAAGGCGACGTCTCGTTCGCCGCCGATCGGCTCATGGGCATCTACATTTTCAACGAAGATCCGACGAAGCTCACCGCGATCGGGTTGTTCTCGCCGCCCGACGCACACCCCTACATGGTCACGCGGCTCGGCGTGGATTTTTTCCCGATCAATCACCTGAGCATCGGAGGGTCGTTCGCGTTCTGGTCGTACGACAACCACTCGGACCCTCGCGCAGACCGCACCACGACCGGCGTGCTCTTCTCGCCGCGCGTCGGCTACGTCATTCGTTTCAGCGACGCGTTCGGGTTCTGGCCGCGCGGCGGGATCACCTATCGCGACTCCGAGGGCGATGACGAGCTCGCGCTCACCTTCGAAGGCATGTTCTACGGCGCGCCCGCCCCGCACTTCGCGTTTCTCTTCGGACCCGTCCTCGACCTCGGTCTCGTGGGCCAAGGATCGGAGGCCGTCTCGTTCGGCGTCCTCACCGCGGGCATCATGGGCTGGATTTGAGCGCGCGAGGGTCTGCCAACACCGCCGAGCTCGAAGCTAGTGCGCTAGTGCACGCGCTTTTCGCCGAGGATGATGATGTGCTCGTCCGCCGCGCCTTCATAGAGCGGGTCGAGCGCGGAATAACGGAAGACTTCCCGAATGAGCGCCGCGTCGAACACGTGGTGATGCAGGCACCGATTCTGGAAATTCTTCAGCGAACGCGAGCGAAATTGTTCGGGCGTCCCCGCGAGCGGATCCCTCGACAGGTCGTGCGCCGCGAAGATCTCGTCGAGGTGCGTAAGGTCGTCCTCGTCGACGTTGCCTTCGAAATCGTCGACCAGATGACGAAACGGCGTGACCGCGCGCCGGTGGTCGAACGTCACGTCCTTGTTCGGCACGATCACGAGCAGGACTCCACCGGGCTTCAACACGCGCTTCCACTCGAGGACGGCTCGAAGCGCGTTCGCCGAGTGCTCGAGGGAATGGCTGCTCAGCACGAAATCGTAGGCCGCGTCGCCGATGTTGCGAAGCTTCGTGCCCTCGCTGATGTGCTGGAAGCCGCGCTTCGTGCGGCCGTATCGGTAGTTCATGCCCTCGGCGATCTTGCCTTCCCAGACTGTCTCGGCGGCGAAGTTCACGCCGTCGATCCGCCGCGCCAAGGGGTAGACCGGAAGCCGATCGCCGCGCCGGAACACGAGGCTCGGCCCGCCGATCTCGAGTCCGAGCTTGCCGGCGAAGCGATCGTGCAGCTTGCGGAACTCCCGGCTTTCGAATCCGAGCGTGTGTCGTCTGAGGATGCGCGCGAGCTTCCGCGGGTGGAGTTTCATGTCAGAGCACCCCCGGCGCGGTCGCCACGGGTCGGCCCTCGTTCGGCGCGGCGCATGATTTCGCCGTTCTATGCCGGAAAAGGCCCCTTCGCGCAACCGCTCGTCCCGCCACCCCGGAGTCAGTCGCGAAAGACCGCGCGAGGCATCGGCAGCGTCTCGTAGCGAAAGCCGATTCCGGAACGAATGACCGGATCGCCGGCTTCGAGCTCGCGCAAGGCCGCTTCGTCCGGAACACGAACGACGCCGAGCCCCCACGCGCCCTTCGGGTCCATCACCGGACCGAACACGATGGCCCTTCCCGCTTCCAGATGCCTCGTCCAGTACGCCGCGTGCTCCCTCATCACGCCCAGCTCTTCGGCGGTGGCGTCACCCGGAAAGGTGGGACGCGGACCGATCAATCGGCAGCAGAAGAACCGCTGTGCGGCCGCCGGCGGCTCGACGTGCGCGGTCAGCCACGCGAGCACCCTCGCCCAGCCCTCCCCGTGACCGCGACACGACTCGACGCGTCCCGAGAATCCTTCGTGTCGCACCGTGACGCGCGTGCCGCCGGCGATGGGCTCGAAGAGAACCGTGAGCGTGGTGACGTGACCGCCGTCCCAGTCCGCCTTCCAGGTTTGAACGAGCTTCCGCGGCGGATCGATCTCCAGGTATTCGCCCTTCACGACGAACGGCGTTCCGTCCGCGCTCACGCCGTCGGCGCGCCAACCTCCGCCGACCTCGAGCTCCGACGTCCACGTCTTGGTTCGATAGAGATCGTCGGAGCCCCACCAGCGAACGACTTCCTCGGGGTTGGTGAACGCGGAAAACACGCGCTCGGCCGTCGCCGCGATGTCCACTGATGCGAGGATCTTTCCTGCGTCGACGTCGGCGAGGGCGCGCGGGGTTCGGTGCTTCTTGTCGATCGTCATGATTCCTCCAGGTAACGCTTCAAGTTTCCGAGGTTCCGTTGCCAGAGCATTCGATACCCCTCGATCCAGCCGGCGACGCGCTGGAGCGGGACGGGCTTGAGCTCGTACAAGCGCTCGCGGCCTGCGCGATGCTCCACGACCAAGTTAGCGCCCTTTAGTATCCGAAGATGTTTGGAAATTGCTGGCCTCGTCTGCTCGAAATCGGCAGCCAGCGCGTTCACCGCCGCAGGCCCCCCGCGCAGTCGATCGAGGAGCGCGCGTCGCGTCGGATCGGCGATGGCTCGGAACACGTCGACTTCGGCTCGGGCTCGACTCATTGAGTAACCAGTGGGTTACCTATAGCCAACGGCGCGGCCTTGTCAACGGCGTCGAGCGAACGCTCGCGTGCGCTTCCGTAAGGGTCGTCGTCCTTTGACGACGCCGCGGCTTGAGAGTGGAATTGGCGCCTCCCTCATGACTCGGCGCGCGTTTTTCGTCCTCGGTCTCGCCCTCGTCGGCTGCGGCGGCATGGTGAAAGAACGCGGGCACGACGACGTCGCGAAGCTCGTCCACGAACGCACCGGATATCGAACCCGCTGGGAAAAAGGGCCGCCGACCGACGCGCAGATCTCGAAATGGGTCGACGAGTTGCTCGCCGGCGGCATGACTCGCGACCGTGCCGTCGAGATCGCACTGGTCAACAACCCGTCGCTGCAGATCACGTACGAAGAGCTCGGTGTCTCGCAGGCGGACATGGTTCAGGCGGGGCTCCTGTCGAACCCGACGTTGTCCGGCAGCATCGGCTTTCCATTGAAGGGGAGCAGCAACGAGTACGAAGGCTCACTCACGGAGAGCTTTCTCGACGTCTTCATCGTGCCGCTCCGGAAGAAGGTCGCGAAACGGCAATTCATCGCAGAAACGCTGCGCGTCGCGCATCAAGCGCTCTCCGTCGCGACCGACGTGCGCAAAGCCGTCGCGACGTTCCAGGCCGAGTCGCGAGTGGTCGAACTGCGGAGCACGATCGCCGACGCGGCGCACGTCGCGGCCGATCTCGCGCGCCGGCAGCACGACGCGGGCAACATCGACGACTTCACGTGGACCCAAGAGACCACCGCATCCGAACAGGCGTCCCTCGACCTCGAGCGCGAGAAAATGACGCTCCTCGAAACGCGCGAGGCGCTGAACGGGTTGCTCGGCCTCTGGGGGAACGACACCGCGTGGACGTTGACCGAGCCGCTCGCCGATTTGCCGTCGGGCGATCCGCCGCTCGAGCATCTCGAGTCGCGAGCGATCGCGTCGCGCCTCGACGTGAGCGCCGCGCGGAAAGAAGCGCAGCTCTTCGAGGACGCGCTCTCGCTCGCCAAGGGGTCGCGCTACTTCGGGCTCGTGCAAGTGGGGGTGCGCGCGAACGAGGACGCGGAAGGCCACGTGAACCTGGGCCCGACGTTGTCGCTCGAGCTTCCGCTCTTCGACCAGCGACAAGGCCTGATCGGCCGGTTGGAGGCGCAATATCGGCAAGCCCTGCGCCGGCTCACGAAGGTCGCCATCGACGCGCGCCAAGAGGTTCGCGTCGCCGAAGCGCGGCTCGCCGCAAGCCGTCTCATGGCGACGCGCTATAAGACGACCTTGCTCCCGCTGCGCCAGCAAGCGTTGAGCGAGGCGGAGCTCCTCTACAACGGCATGCAGATCGGTCTCTATCAGCTGCTCGCAGCCAAACAGGCCGAGGTGGAAGCACATCGGTCGTACATCGAGTCGCTCCGCGACTACTGGATGGCGCGTGCCGACTTGGAGATGGCCGTCGGCGGCCGCGTCGACGAACGACGACCTCCGGAAGGAAGCGTCCGATGAACGATCGACGCGAGAAGCGCGGCGACGCGACGACGGCGGCGCACGCGATGTCGCGACGGAGTCTGCTTGCGACGGTCGCCGCGGGCGCGGCCTTGATTCCGCGCGACGCGCGCGCCGCCGAAGCGAAGGAAACGACGCCCGCGCGCACCCCGACACCACGCTCGCACGGCGCGCGCGACTGGCTCGAACCCGGCCTTCCGAACCGCGACTACCAGCCGGTCACCGTGCCGAACGGAACGAAGCTGCCGTGGAAGGTCGTCGACGGGGTGAAGGTGTTTCATCTCGTCGCGGAAGAGGTCGACCACGAGTTCGCACCGGGATTGAAGGCGACGTGCTGGGGCTACAACGGAAGCGTGCACGGCCCGCTCATCGAAGCCGTCGATCGCGATCGCGTGCGGATCTACGTGACGAACCGTTTGCCCGAGTCCACGACGGTGCACTGGCACGCGGTCTTGACCCCGAACGGCATGGACGGCGTCGGCGGCTTGAACCAGAAGCCCATCCTGCCGGGCGAAACGTACAAATACGAGTTCACGCTGCGCCAGCAGGGCACGGCGATGTACCACGCGCATCACGACGAGATGACGCAGATGGGCCTCGGCATGACCGGCCTGTTCGTCATCCATCCGCGCGGCCCGCACGAGCGCGTCGATCGCGATTTTGCGCTGATGCTCCACGAGTGGCGCATCAATCCCGGCGCGCGCCGCCCCGACCCGAACGAGATGGTCGACTTCAACGTGCTCACCATCAACGGCAAGGTATTTCCCGGCACCGACTCGCTCGTCGCGAAGACCGGGCAGAAGATCCGGATCCGGATCGGCAACCTGAGTGCGATGGATCATCACCCCATTCATCTGCACGGCCATCGGTTCGTGATCACCGAGACCGACGGCGGGCAGGTTCCGAAATCGGCTCAGCAACCGGAGACGACGGTGCTCGTCCCGGTCGGCAGCACGCGCACCGTCGAGTTCGTCGCGGATGCGCCCGGCGACTGGGCGATGCATTGCCACATGACTCATCACGTGATGAATCAAATGGGCCACGGCATCCCCAACATGATCGGCGTCGACACGAAAGGGCTCGACGCCGCCGCTCGCTCGCTCATCCCCGGGTACATGACGATGGGACAGAACGGCACGGGCGACATGGGTGACATGTCGATGGGCGTCCCGAAAAACAGCATTCCGATGAGCGGCGGTCAGGGAAAATTCGGGTTCATCACGATGGGCGGCATGTTCTCGATCTTCAAAGTGCGCGATCGACTGAAAGGCTACGGCGACCCCGGCTTCTACGAAGCCCCCGGCGAGACCCTGTCGATCCGCGCCACCGAGAGCGACCTGAAAAAAGACGGCATCGACGTGAATCATCCGCCCGAAGCCGACGGCAGCGACGCCGTGCGCACGGGTTGAGCGACGTTTCCGACACCGATTCGAGAGGGCTGCCCACCCCGCGCCATGCTCGGCGCCAAGCCGCCTGCGCGTGCCGCCGCCCGCTCCCCGGCGTCGTGCTCGGCGCCAAGCGCCTGCGCGCGCCGCGGGAGGGGCCACGCGTCGACGTCGCGATGTGACACGTACCCTCCCCTGCCGCCGCGGGTTCGGGGCGGCGGCTTTGGGGAGGGCGTCGCCGCGGAGCGGCGGCGGGGTGGGGCACCCGATCGGGGTATCGATGCGCTAGATTCGGCGCGCATGTCGCTTCGCTCGTTCGGTCGTTCGCTCGTCGCTCTCGGTTCCTTCACGCTGCTCGCCGCGCACGCGACGGACGCGCGCGCGTTTTCGCACGTGGTGATGCAAGGCGAGACGCTCGCGTCGATCGCCGAGCACGTGTACGGCAGGATTCAATACGAGCGCATCTTGGTCGCCGCGAACGAGCTCGACGTGCAGGGAGGCCTGTCGATCGTCGTCGGAATGCGGCTCGAGGTTCCGGCTCTCGGCTACCGGCGCGTGAAAAAAGGCGAGACGTGGCAGACGCTCGCCGGCGAGCTCCTCGGTTCGCCGAAGCGCGCCGACGTGCTCGCGATCGCGAACGGCACGAACCCCTGGCTCCCCTGCGACGAGGGCGCGGAAATCGTCGTGCCGTACAACGTGCGCGTCATCGTGACGAGCCCGGACACCTTGCCGCAAGTCGCGTATCGGTACCTCGGCGACGCGAAGAAGGCGTGGATGCTCGAGCAGTACAACAACATGAAAGGCGTGGAGCTCGCGCGCGGCGACGTCGTGCTCGTGCCACTCACCGATTTGCCCCTCACCGACGACGGGCGGCGCGAAGCGGGCGCCGCCGAAGCGCTCGGCGCGACCGAAGCTCACGGCGAGACGCGCACCGGCCAGCGCAAGGTCGCGGCGGAAATTCCGTCGCTCATCGCCGACGTGCGGGGCGGCCGCTACGTCGACGCGATCCGGCTCGGCAACGGATTTCTCGCGTCGACCGACCTGTCGATGCACGAGCTCGGCGTCGTGCACCGGCAGCTCCTCGAAGCGTACGTCGCGCTCGGCGCCGCGGGGCTCGCGAGCGCGGAATGCAACGCGTGGCGAAAAATCGAACCGAACGCGCCGCTCGATCCGAACTGGGTGAGCCCCAAGATCATCGCCGCGTGCGAGCATTCGATCCCGTGATCCCCGAGACGCCTCTTCGAAAAGCGCTCGACTGGGGGCGACTCGCGCCGCTCTCGGTGCGCGCGCGCGCCGTCGCGGAGGGCGTTTACTCCGGTTCGCATCGCAGCCGAAAGCGCGGCTCCGGCGTCGAGTTCGGCGGACACCGGGCTTACGTTCCCGGGGACGATCTCCGGTTTCTCGATCGGCGCGCGACGCTCCGCCACGACCGCCTCTTGGTCCGTGAGTTCGAGACCGAGACCGACCGCGGCCTCCGGCTCGTCGTGGATGCGTCGCGTTCGATGGCGTATCGCAGCGAGGGCGCCCCCGGCGCGAAGCTCGCGTATGCGGCGCTCGTGGCCGCGGCGCTCGCACGCGTCGCGCTCACCGGCTCGGACACGGTGTCGCTCGATTTCATCGGCGGGGAAAATGCGCGGCCGCTCCCGCCGCTGTCGGGGCTCGAAGCGTTCGAGCGGATCGTCGACGTGCTCGAGCAAGTGACGCCCGCGGGCGACGTGCTCGTCGACGACGACGCGCTCGATCGCACGTTGCTCCGCGTCGCCCGGCGCGCGCGGCGCGGGGTGGTGATCGTCGTCGCGAGCGACTTTCTCGATCTGCCGGACGGCGCCGCCGACCGCATCGCGGCGCTCGCGTCGGGCGGCCGCATCGTCGTCGGGGCGCGCATCCTCGACCCCGCCGAGGTCACGTTTCCCTTCGAAGGCCCGGTGCAACTCCGGTCGAGCGAGGGCGCCGTTCACGTCGAAACCGACGGCACGCACGCGCGCGCCGGCTACCTCGCGGCGCTCGAGAAAAAAATGGCCGGCTTCCGTGAGCGGCTCGTGGGCGCGGGCGGCCGGTTCGTCGAAGCCACGAGCGCCGACGATCCGATCCGCGTCGTTCAGCGCTTGCTCGAGGCCGTGGAAGGCGCCGGATGAGCTTCGTCTTCTGGGCGGCCCTCGCCGTCGCCGGATTCGTCGTCGGTCCGATCGTCGCGCACCTCCTGAGGCGCGGCCGCGCGCGTGAACGCGAATTTCCCGCCGCCGCGCTGGTGCCCCCTTTGACGAGCACCGCGCGTCAGAGGAGCCGGCTCGAGGACTACCCGCTCCTCGTCTTGCGCGCGGCGATGATCGTCGGGCTCGCCGTGCTCGGCGCGACACCGCTCGTGCGTTGCCAGCGGCTTTCGCTCGAGCGAAATCAGGGCGCGTCGGTCGCCATGGCGTTCGTCCTGGACGATTCGCTCAGCATGCGCGACGTCCTCTCCGACGGCGCGTCGCGCTGGGACACCGCGAAGAAGGGCGCGAGCGACCTGCTCCACTCGGCGCGCACCGGCGACTCGGTGGCCATCGTCCTCGCCGGACGACCGGCGCGGATCGCACTTGCTCCGACCACCGACCTGGCCGCAGCGAGGCAAGCGCTCGACGATCTCCGGGTCTCGGATCGCGCGACGGACCTCGGCGTCGCGGTCGCGCTGGCCCGGACGGCGGTGCGCTCGTTGCCGCAAAAGGATCGCCGGGTCGTCGTCTTGAGCGATCTCGCGGGCGACCCGATCGAAGACGGCGCGCCGCCGGCCGTCACCCCGCTCGCGTCGCTGGCCGAGCCCGCGAGCGACTGCGGGATCACCGCCGCGGAGCGTCGCGCCGGACACGTGACGGTCTCGGTCGCGTGCTCGTCGGACGACGCCGCGAAGAACCGCGCGGTCGAAGTGGTGGGTGGCGAGAGCAACGGCGAGGTGAAAGCGTCGAGCGGCGGCCCCGACGCGGGCGCGAAGCGCGTCGCCAAGGGAGACGTGCTCGCGACGGCGCACCTCGGGCCGCGCCGCGGCGAGCAAACGCTGTCGTTCGACGTGCCCGCGCGCGGCGACGTGCTCGACGCACGCCTCACCGGTAGCGACGCTTCCGCTCACGACGACGAAGCGCCGGTCTCCCTCGAAACGACCGCGCCGGTGGTCGGAGTCGTGGCCGATCCGTCGGAAGCGTCGGCGAAGACCGGCGGTCCGACGGTCATCGAGCAAGCGCTCGGCGCGCTCGGCCAAGGCTGGGTCGCGCGCCCCCTCGCGTTCGTCCCCGACGACGAGAACGGCCTCGACGACGTCGGCGCGCTCGTCATCGACGACCCGCCCGGGTTTTCGCCGGAAGCGCGGGCGGCGCTCGCCCGATTTCTGAAGCGCGGCGGCGTGGGCCTGGCGCTCCTCGGCCGTCGCTCGGCGTCGACCGAGCTCGGGTTTCCGCTCGAGCCGTTCGCGCGCGGCGCGGTGCGCTGGGAAGAAGCGTCGGGGCTCGGCATCGACGCGACGTCGATCGGCTGGCTCGGCGTGGAAGGCAAGAGCCTCGCCGCGATCGCGCGACGCGGACGCGCGCGCCTCGACGGCACCGAGCTCGACGGCGCGCGCGTGATCGGAAAATGGAGCGACGGCGTGCCGTGGATCGTCGAACGCAAGGTCGAGCTCGGCGTGGCGACGACCGTCGGGTTACCGGCGTCGCTCGACGACAGCGACCTCGCGCTCCGTCCAGGTTTCTTGTCGCTTCTCGACCATGTGCTTCATCAGGCCGAGAGCCGCAAAGGGTCGCGGAGAACCTTGGCCGGCGTTCCCTGGACGTTCTCCGCCGCGAAGGACGTCGCCGTGACGGGCCCCGACGGCGCGCTCGTCGTGACGACCGAGCACGGCGACGCGGCGTGCACCGGCGGAGGCGACTGCGAAGACACCGTCGCGCGAGCCGTCCCCGCGGTCCGCGGCCGCTACACGGTGAAGATCGGCAGCGACGCCGAAGAGCGGACGGTCACCCTCGACCCCGCGGAGCTCCTCGCCGAGCCGCGTGCCCCAAAAATGAGCACGGCCGGGTCCTCGGCCGCGGGAACGACGTTCGTCGATTCGTCGCGCGAAGTCGCGCTCGTGCTCATCGCCCTCTTCGCCGCCGAGCTCGCGCTGCGAATCGGCCGGCGCATCGCGGCTCGTCGCGCCGCGCCCGCGACCTGAGCGCGACCGGACCGGGCGGTTCCGTCTTGCGGTTCGTTCCGACTGGATCCGACGCCCGCAGGGGACCGTGCAACCCGCCGCGTTCGATGCAAAGCTCCGCCGCGATGTCGAACCTCTTCGTGATCGAGCTCACCTACAAAGCGGACCTGGCCGAGATCGACGCCCACATGGCCGCGCACATGGTCTTCGTGAAGAAGTACTACGCTTCTGGAAACTTTCTCGTCTCGGGCCGCAAGGTTCCCCGCGACGGCGGCGTCATCCTCGCCGTGGGCGACAGCCGCGAGCGCATCGAAGCCATCGCTCACGAAGACCCGTTCCACACCCGCGGGCTCGCCGAAATTCGCGTCGTCGAGTTCAGGGCGAGCCAGCATGCCAAGGACATTCAGGCGAGAATCGAGGGTTGATCGGCGCCTTCGGCGTGCTCCCGAGCGTGGCCCGTGATAACCCCTTCGCCCATGAGATGGCTCGTGCTTCTGTTCGCCGCCGCGATCACGGCGTGCGGTTCCGCGGGTCCGTACGGCTACTCCCGCGTCTACGAGCCCACCGGCGACGAGGAGCACGCCGCGAGCGGCACCATCGAATACGACCCGGTGATGGCGAAACGCTCGCCCGAGCAGTGGAAGGGTAAGACCGTCAGCGTGTTCGGCGTGGTCCTGGCGCGCAACCCCGGCTCGGGCGGCAACGCCGAAGTGAAGCTCAGCGTGCGCACGCTCGAGGCGCGCAATCTCTGCGACAGCAGCGACGACGACTCGTGCCGGGTCACCGTCAGCGATCACGAATACGCCATCGTGCACGCCCTGGTCCACCTCACGACCGATGACGACATCGGCGAGCACAGCATGGGGCCGCGCTCGCTCGTTCGCATCATCGGCACTCTGTCGGACGACGTCGATCCGTCCGACGGCGAGCCGATCTTGCTCGCGAAGTTTTATCGCCACTGGCCGCGCGGATTTTACGTGACGAACGCGGATCGGAAATTCTTGCGACAATGAGCTCGATGCTTCGTCCCAGGTTTTTTTGTCGGGTAACCTTTGTCGCCCTCGTGGCGGCCCTCGGCGGATCCACCGTCGCGCCGTCGGCGCATGCCACGATCGTCGAGCGCGTCGTCGCGGTCGTCGGGGAACAGGCGATTTTGCTCAGCGAGCTCCGCGAGCGGGCCAAGCCGTTCTTGCTCCGTATGGAGCAGCAGAGCGCGGACGACGCTTCGCGCGCGGCGGCGACGTCGCAGCTCTATGGGCAGCTCCTCGACCACATGATCGACGAAGAGCTGGAACAAAAGGCGGCCAATCGCGCGAACGTCTCGATCACCGCGCATGAAATCGAGGACGCGCTCTCCCGCGTCGCCGCGCAAAACGGCGTGAGCGTCGCGCGCGTGGTCGAAGAGGCCACGAAGAGCGGGCTCACCGAAGCGAGCTACCGCCAGGAGCTCCGGCGGCAGCTCCTCGAAGCGAAGCTCATGAACCTGCGCATCCAGGGTCGTCTCCACGTGAGCGACGACGACGTGCACATGGCGTACTCGAAGCTCGTCATCGACGAACGCCGGCAGCAGCCATTTCAAGCCGCGTGGATCCGCATCGCGGCGCCGCGGACGCTTCCGCCGCCGGTCTTGCGCTCGCGCCGCGAACAAGCCGACCGCGTGCTCGAACGGCTCCGCCAAGGCGAAGATTTCGCGAAGGTGGCTCGAGAGACGTCGAGCGACGGCACGACGCGCGAAAGCGGCGGCGCGCTCGGCGAACTGAAACCCGGCCAGCTCCCCGCCGCCCTCGACGCGATGGCGCTCGAGCTCGACAAGGGCGGCGTGTCCGAGCCCATCCGCGACGGCGACGATTTCGTCATTCTCAAAGTCGTGAGCCGCGGCGAGTCGCAACTCCCCGCCCTCACCGAGTCGCGCGACGAACTCAGCCAGCGCGTCTACATGGAGAAGATGAATCAAGCGCGAAAGCGCTGGCTCGAAGGCCTGCGCCGGCAAACGCACGTCGAGATTCGACTCTGAGCAGCCAGGCGAGCGCGTGAACAGCACACGCGTTCCTCGAGCGCGGTGCGTGACTCTGAACGGCTCGGCCGCAGCGGCGCGACGGTTCTGACGACGACGTCGCGGTCCGCCTTCGCGCTGGTGCGCCGATGCTCGGTCTGCCACTTTGGCAACCCCGCGAAACACCGCGCCAAGCTGGCGCGACATCGCGTCCAATCAGCGCCGCTATTGATGGCGTTTCGCGAATTTGCAACGCGGCACGCTCTGTGCTCAATGTCCCGCCGGAGCGGAACCGCATGCGAACATTTTTCAACCCGAGCCGACTCGTTTCCGCAGCGGCAACCGCGTCGTTCGTCGCCGCCGTCGCGCCGGCGGCGTTCGCGCAGGCGGTCGCGTTGCCCCTGACCGGCACCGTTATTCCTCGAACGCCCTTGCCGCAACGCGCGACGTTGATGAAGCCGAACTGGATCAACCGCGCCGATTGCATCGCGGATGAACAGCTCACATTCGCCATCGGGCTCTCGAACTTCGCCGGCTATTATCTCGAGGCTTGGGCCGGCGCATCCAGCTGCCAAGATCCTACGACGCGCACCGGCAGCGCGCCCACCTGCTGGCTCGTGTATCGGTTTCCGCCCCCCGCATCGTTGACGAACAATACTCTCAACGCGACGATCCGCGCGCGCGACATCGTCGGTCAGCAGTTGTCCTTTCAAGGCGACCCGTCGAGCGTGCCCGTCGCGCCGGAGTCAGTGTGCGACTCAACGAGCAACCCTGGCGAGGCACTGGTCCTCGACTTCATGCTCGTGCAGGGCACGACCCAAGCTGGGACCATCGGAGAGTGGACGGACATGGGCTTCGACATCGTGCCGCCCGATCCGCCTACGGGAGTCGAAGCTGGCGTCGGTGACACCCGTCTTCACCTGAGCTGGACGTTGTCGACCGCGAGCGACCTGTACCAGTACGTGTTCTATTGTCAGGCGTCGGCGGATTCGCTTGCGCCTCGCTACCTCGACGGCGGCCCCCTCTCACCGCTCGCCACGTTGCTCGATGCCGGTAAAGGCAAAGGCATGGGCTCGGGAGCGGCGCTCACCGACTCGGGCGCGGTCGACGCGGCGATCCGGGATGCGAGCCTCGAGAGTGGCGCGGGCGGCACGGGCGGCGTGATCGGGGCGGGCACCGGCGGCACCAAGGCGACCGGCACGGGTGGCGCGACGAGCACGCTCCTCGATTCCGGCCTCGACGGGTCGCTCCTACCCGGACAGGACGGCGGCCCGGCGCAGGTCTGCGCCGCGACGAACCTGATCCCCGGCTCGGACCCGGTCACCAACAACTATTCGCAGTACCAGCGCGGGACGGTCACCGGCATCACGGCGACGTCCGGGACGGCTGGGGGCCTCACCAACGACACGCTCTACGTCTGCGCGGTGTCCGCCGTCGATGCCCTCGGAAACGTCGGGGTCCTGTCGAACACGGCCTGCTCGACCCCGGTCTCGCTCACGGACTTTTTCGAGCTCTACAAGCGGGACGGGGGCAAGGGCGGAGGCTTCTGTTCGATCTCCGGTCAAAAGAGGGATCCGTCGGGCTATGTTGCCGCGGCCCTGGCGCTGTCGGCGCTCTGGTACTCGAGGCGGAAGAGGAACATCGCGTGAAAGCTTGGACTGTCGTCTCCGGCCTCGCCCTCGTGGTGGCGTGGTCAGTGCCGAGTCGTGCTCAAGGCATCGACGAGTTCGGCACGTTCCCGACCGTGCACGAGGAGCGCGACGTCGAGTCGCCGCAACACGTCGCGTTCGAGCTCCGGATCGGCCGCTACCTCCCGAACGTCGACAGTGAGTTTCAGAACGCGCGCCCGTACGACACGATCTTCGGCGACAAGAACCGCTACTCCCTCGGGCTCGAGCTCGATTGGCAGCTCATCCGGATCCCCTTCCTCGGCACGTTCGGGCCCGGCGTCGGCCTCGGCTACACGAAGTCGTCGGGGAAGAGCCTCGTCACCAGCGATCTCGACGCCGGCATCATCACCCCCTCCGACGAGAGCACCTCGCTCACGATCATTCCGGCGTACGTCGTCGGCGTGCTGCGCGCCGACTACCTCGCTCGCCGATACAACATCCCGATCGTCCCTTACGCGAAGCTCGGTCTCGGCGCGGCGGTCTGGTCGGTCGGCGGTGGCGGCGGCACGGCGAGCTTCAACGGCACGCCCGGGCACGGGCTCTCGTTCGGGCCGCAGTTTGCGCTCGGCGGGATGTTCTTGCTCGACTTCTTGGATCCGAGCGCGGCCAAGGAGATGGACAACGATACCGGCGTGAACAACTCGTACTTCTTCGCCGAGTGGTACGTCTCGGACATCGGCACCGGTGACCAGATCCACGTGGGCACGAACACCTGGGTCCTCGGTCTCGCGTTCGAGATTTGACTCGAGCTTTCCGGACGCGCTGACCTGACGCGTCTTCGCGGCGGCCGCGCGCGAATCGTGGAGCTAGCCGCGGAGGAGACGGCCGATGTGGGCTTCTTCCCAGGCGATGGCGCGGTCGTAGTGCTTGAACTCGCGCTCTTTGCGGACGAACTCCGGGGGGTGCAAGTAGAGCTTGCCTGAGACGCGGAGCGGCGCGACGAGGTGATGCACGAGCTCGTGGTAGACGATGTAGGCGACGAAGTAGCGAGGCACCCATTTCTTGTCGAGAACGGGGTGGATCCGGATGAGTCGCTCTTCGGCGCTGTAGCTGCCGAGCTTGATCGTCTGGCGGGCGGCCTCGCCGGCGCGGGTCTTGCGACCCCAGGTGATGAGCACGTCGCTGATGCGACCGCCGTAGTACGTCTCGTTCACGCGGGCGAAGGCTTCGGCAAGGTCGTGCACCTTGCCGCGCGTGCGAAGCGGGCCACGAATGGCGCGCAACGCGCGGATACGATGATTGTTTTCCTCAATGTATTCGCCGACGATCTGCGACGCAGCGCGGTCGCCGGAGAGCACGTACTCGACGAGGGCGTCCTGCACCCGTTCGGGTGCGTCGAGGAACATCATGTGAACCCGGATGCGCTGGGTTCCGCGCTCCCGGGTCTGTGAAATCATCCGCTGACGGTTGTCCGTGACCGCGAGCTGAACGGGCCCCGACGCTCGGAGCTCGAGTTTGCGTTCGAGTGCTTGCCGAGCTCCCTCGTGCACGAAGATCTGAGGGCCACCCGACGTGAAGAACAGAGGAAGCGACGCAACGCGCGGGTCTGGAATGCGAACCGCAGCAGCCGCCGCCATGCGCGGGATGATCTTGGCGCGACCGCGAGGCAGGGCCCCACGCTCGTTCGACCAAGGAAATGCTGCTCGGAGAGCCATGCTGATCTGGGGGGTATGGGACGAGGTCCATGGCGTCAAGGAATGCAATATAGTTCACTCATTTCAATGAGTTATGACGACGACGGGGCAGCCCGCCAAGCGGGGCCCTAACCCCGCGATCCGCCGTCGGTTCCGGAAGCTCGCCCCGGCATTTGCCCCCGGAAGTGCCCCGAGGTCGTCCCGGCCTTCACCCCAGCCTACTGACAGGTTTTCCCCAGCCTTTGGGCGGTTATCGGGCCCCTCGTTGCGCTCAATTGACGCGGGCGGGGGCAGCCTTTTTCGCGGGCGGAGCGGACGGCGGCGCCTTCGCATCGCCTGCGTCGTTCGCCTTCGAACCGGAGTCTTGGCTATCTCCGCCGGGTTTACCGATCTTGAAGTGCTCGAGCAACCGCAGCTCGATCTTCTTCATGAGCTCCGGATGTTGCTCGAGATACTGCCGCGCAGCGTCGCGACCCTGCCCGATGCGCTCGCCTTCGTAGGCGTACCAGGCGCCGCTCTTCTGCACGATGCTAGCATCCGCCCCCATATCGAGAATTTCCGCCGACTTGCTGATGCCCTGACCGTACAGAATGTCGAACTCCACCTCGCGGAACGGCGGAGCCATCTTGTTCTTCACGACCTTCACGCGCGTCCGATTGCCGACCACCGCGAGATCGCCCTTCTTGTCGGGCACCGACTCTTTGATGGCACCGATGCGCCGCACATCGAGCCGCACCGAGGCGTAGAACTTGAGGGCTTGACCGCCGGTCGTCGTCTCGGGGCTCCCGAACATGACGCCGATTTTCATGCGCATTTGGTTCGTGAACATGAGCAGGCATTTCGACCGGGAGACCGTTCCGGTGAGCTTTCGCAGGGCCTGGCTCATGAGACGCGCCTGGAGACCGACGTGCGAGTCGCCCATGTCGCCCTCGATCTCCGCCTTCGGCACGAGCGCCGCGACCGAGTCGACTACGACGATGTCGACCGCCGACGAACGGACGAGCATCTCGGCGATCTCGAGCGCCTGCTCGCCGTAGTCGGGCTGGCTGATGAGGAGCTCGTCCGTTTTGACGCCGAGGCGCCGCGCGTACGTGACGTCGAGCGCGTGCTCCGCGTCGATGAAGGCCGCGGTGCCGCCTTGCTTCTGAATGTTGGCGATGGCGTGGAGCGTCAGCGTCGTTTTGCCGCTCGACTCTGGCCCATAGATTTCGAGGATTCTTCCGCGCGGGTATCCGCCGATGCCGAGCGCGACGTCGAGGCCGAGCGAGCCCGACGAGACGACTTGGACGTCGCCGCCGATCGACTCTCCGTCGCCGAGGCGCATGATGGCCCCTTTGCCGAATTCCTTTTCGACGCTGGCGAGTGCGACTTCGAGGGCCTTGCTGCGGTTCTTGTCGTCCATGGGTCGTCTCCGGAATGAGCACGCGGTCTCGGTGCTGCGCGGCTCGATCGATTCGCCGGATCGCGTCCAGCGATGATGTCGAAAGTACTGTGCGGCCGTTCAGATGTCAAGTTCGGGAGTCGCGCGCGGCGCACCGGGCTCGCGTGCGATTCACTCCGCAGGTTTTCTCACGAAACCGCGGGCAATGAGCGGCCCGCGACGACCACGCTCGGACATTTTTTGTCAACCGAGCGCCCTTGCGCGGGCGTGCTTCTACGCCGAGTCCGGCGCGGGCGCCGGCAGCTTCCGGATGTGGATGCGCTCGGCTCGACGCGGCGACGCCTGCGTGACGACGAATTCGAGGCCCCGCCACTCGACTCGATCGCCGACCCGCGGCACCCGACCGACGAGCTCCGCCACGAGACCGCCCACCGTCACCGCCTGAACCTCGTCGCTGCTCACGTCGAGCTCGTTCAGTACCGAGCGCGCCTCGGCCCACCCGCGGCACACGAGCGACCCGTCCGCACGCTTCGTGACGAACGGATCGACGCGATCGCTCTCGTCTTCGATGTCACCGACGATTTCTTCGAGGACGTCCTCGAGCGTCACGATGCCCTCGGTGCCGCCGTATTCGTCGACCACGACGGCGAGGTGACGGCGCTCGACCTGGAACATGCGAAGGAGGCGCTCGAGCGTCGTCGACGCGGGAACGACGAGCGGCTTCGTCGCGAGCTCCGGCAAATCGACGGTACCGCCTGCTTCGTGCATCGTGAACATCAGATCCTTCACGAGGATGACGCCCAGGAGCTGATCCAGATCGCCGGTCTCGGTGTACGGAAACCGACTGTGACCGGTACGACGAACGACCTCGAGGTTCTCGTCGAGGCTCCGCTGACCGGACAGGTACACGACGCGCGCGCGCGGAACCATCACGTCCTTGGCCTTCAACTCGCGCAACGTCGCGACGCCCTCGATCATGTCCGCGGTGAGCGTCGCGACCACGCCTTCGGTTCGACCGAGCGTCGCGAGCAGACGGATTTCGTCGAGTGACGTGACGGGCCGCACCGACTTCGGGCTGAGGAACCGCGCGACGGCGCGCATCACCATGAGCAAGGGGCGAAAGACCGTGACCAGGCCGAGAACGCCGTACGCGACGGGCACCGCGAGCGTCCCTGCCGAGCTCACGCCGATGGTCTTCGGCACGATCTCCGCGAACACGAGGACGCTCAGGGTGAACGCGATCGAAAAGATCCAGAGCGTCTTCGGATCGAACACCTCGCCGTAGAACGCTCCGGCGACGGATGCGCCGATCGTCTGCGCCGTCGTGTTCAGGGTGAGAACGGCGGCGATCGGAAGATCGATTTCACGCTTGAAGCCGCGCAAAATCTCCGCGGCGCGCGACTGCCCGAGCGCCTCGATTTGGGCGTGACCGACGCTGAGGAGCACTGCCTCGCAAATCGAGCAGAAGAATGACGACAGCAGCGCCATGACCACCGCCAGGACAAAGACGAGCATGGCTCACCCAACAATACTAACAATCGCTCGGTCTCGAGGGGCCAAACTCGTGCCACTCGAGACGGGCGCCGTTCGTCTAACGATGATCTGCGACCTTTTGGTCGGTACTGGAGCTCCGAGCCACCTCGACGACGGCCGGCGGCGGGCTCGTTTCGTCGGAGGGCGGTTTCGTTTCTCGCGAACCTCGGGCCGTCGGCGTCGGTGACGAGGCGGCGGGTCGGTCGTGAGGTTTCGCCGGCGCGTGCAGCGGCACCGACGAGAAGAGACGAGTCAAGGGATGCGCCGAGGCGAACACCGCGCCGGCCGCGAGACCCGACAGGGCACACAAGAGACCGACAGCCGCCGTGCGGACGCGCGCGCGACGAAGCAGCCGCCGCGGTTCCGCCGACGCCGTGGCGAGCGCGACGCGCTCTCGTTCGGCCGTGCCGGGCAAGCGATCCGTCGCGCGCCGTCTGAGGTTGTCGCCGAGCTGCTCGCCCGAGAGACGCCGGGCAATGTGGCCGAGCGCCTCCGAAACTTCGCGGCTGCTCCCGACCCGGAGGTTGCGATCTTTTTGCAGACACTTTTCGACGAGCTCGGCTAGCTCGCGATCGATCGACGGCGCGACCTCGAGGAGCGGGCGGTGCGGCCGCGTGAGGATCGCCATCATCAGCGCGTTGTAGTTCTTCGCGCGGAACGGCACGACGCCGGCGAGCGACTGATAGAGCACGGCACCGAGCGACCAGACGTCGGTGCGCGCATCGACGCTCTCCGCGCCGCGCGCCTGCTCGGGGCTCATGAACTCCGGACAACCGAGCACGGCGCCGTGTCCGGTCTGCGTCCGATCGTGCGAGCCCGGGCCGAGCGTCTTGCTCACGCCGAAGTCGAGGATCTTCGGAACGGGACGACCGCCTTCGGCGCTCTTCGCGAGAAAGATATTCGCCGACGAGAGATCGCGATGAACGATGCCGGCACGGTGCGCGAGCTCGAGTCCGTCCGCGATCTGCGCGAGGTAGGCCGCGGCTTCGAGCGAGCTCAAAGGGCCCGCGCGCTCGAGGCGCGCTTCGAGGCTTTCGCCGGGGAGGAGCTCCATCACGATGTACGGCCGGCCGTCTTCGGCTTGCGCGACGTCGTACACGTCGACGATCGACGGATGCTCGAGGCTCCCCGCCGTCTCGGCCTCGCGCATGAAGCGGCTGAGCGAGTCCGGGCGCTCGGCAAGCGCCGGCAGGAGGAATTTGATCGCGAAGTTTTTCTTCGTGAGGATGTTGCGGGCCGCCCAGACCTCGCCCATTCCGCCCACGTCGAGGAGACGCAGGAGTCGGTAGCGTTCGGAGATGACCTGACCCGGTTTCACCACTCGCGATTTGAGCGGTACGGGCAAAAACGGCCAACAATCTGCACGCCGGCTGCACGTCGGACCGGCGGTCCGATTCGCACACTCTCCTGATTTCAGGTAGTTGGCGAGATCAGCGCGGCGCGGGACGCGGGGGCGCGCCCCCGCCGCCACCGCCAGCCGCCAGCCGTTGCTGTTGCGACTGAAGAAACTGCGCGACCAGCCGCGACCGCTCGATCGCGAATTGTTTCACTTCGCGGTTCGGGGAGCCGGCGAGCGCGTTCAAGAGGCGCGTGACCTTGTCGATCTCGCGCGCCTGGAACAGCGCCTCGAAGTAGTTGTTCGCGAGGCGGACGTCGCGCGCCATCTTCCCTTCGTGCGCCGAGAGCAGCTCGATCACCGACTTCAGATCGCCCTTCTGTCCGTAGAGCGCGGAGAGCGAGATGAGCGCGAGCGGGTCGTCGGAGTTACGCTCGACGGCCTTCTTCGCCCACTCGACGGCCTTGTCGCGCGTCTCCTCGGCGGCCGAGTAGATCCCCTGGATCGCGACGAAGGGCGCCGCGGTGTTCTTGTTCGGCGCGGCGTCGGCGAGCTCCTGCACGATCTTGATCGCCGCGTCTTCGTTTTCCTTCTCGCGCACGTGCGAGAAGAGGTACGCCCAGGCGTCGACGCACGTCGGATCGATCACGATCGCGCGCTCGACGGCTTGCCGCTCGGCGGCGAGATCTTGCCGAGCCCGGGCGACGCGCGCGAGGTGGAGCGACGGGTACGGGCTCGCCGGTAAGAGGTTCTGCGCGCCCTTCAACGTGCTCTCGGCCTTGTCCCATTTTTCGAGCTGCATCTGCGCGACGCCGAGCCCGAGCCAGTCGTCACCGGTGCCGCCGCTCGCGACGATCTTCGCCAGTACTTTTTCGGCCTTCTCGGCGCGGCCGTACTTCATGAGCTCCTGCGCGAAGAGCCGGCCGCGAGTCAGGTCGTCCTTGGCGTCGTTCCAGTGCTTCTCGAGACCGGCGAGCAAATCCTCGAGCCCGATGGTGATCGGACGGCCTTCGGCGTCTTGAACCTGAACCGCGGGACCGTTGAACCCGAGGAGCTTCCACATCTCGTCGAGCGCGACGACGACCGGACCGCCCTTGAGCTTCTCCATCAAGTCGTCGCTCGGCTTGCTGAGCGGCATGACGACGAGCGCGTTCTGGGGAATGCCCCCCTGGAACGCGTTGACGGGAGCGATGATGGCGGCCGTGCCGGCGATCTGGAGGTTCGCCGCTTGCGGCGCGCCGTTGTCGGGAACGTTGGGCTGGCTCATGTCACACCTCTCGGGATTCGCCGCCTGCGCTGCCCCTCTCGGCTGCGACGCGGTGCGCGGGGGGAGCGATGATCGCTCGGCTTTCCGGCCCGCTGCGCGGCGGACCGTAGCAGCGGGTTTCGGGTCCGGCAATAGCACCGCTCGGGCGCCGTGACGCCCCTTTCCGAACGCAAGCGCCGCCGAATGCCGTCAAAAACACGGCGGAACGCGCGCCCAGCGTGGCGGGCCCTCGCGCCGAGGGTTATAGATCCGAAGTTCATGAGCCCCGTCGCCATCGTGCTCGCAGTGCTTGGGCTTGGGCTGCTCATGGTCATCCACGAGGCGGGCCACCATTTCGTGGCGCGCGCCTTCGGCATGCGCGTGCTCAGGTTCAGCATCGGGTTCGGTCCCGTGCTCTGGCGCCACCAGCCGCGGGGCAGCACGACGGTCTATCAAGTCGCGCTGATCCCGTTCCTCGCGTACGTCCAGGTCGCCGGGATGAACCCCTTCGAGGAGGTCGATCCCGACGACAAGACGAGCTACGCGAACGCGACCCTGACGGCGCGGATCGCGACCATCGTCGCCGGACCGCTCGCCAACTATTTCTTCGCGTCGGTGCTGTTCTTCGTCGCGCTGATGATCGGCGGCGAGATCGTCCCCTCGAACTCCACGGTCGTCGAAGTGATGAAGGGCGGCTCTGCGGACATCGCGCAGATGAAGACCGGCGACAAGGTCGTCTCCATCGACGGAAAGCCCATCGCGACGTTCGACGAGATGCGCCGCGTCGTGCTCCAGCACCCCGGTGACAAGCTCGCGGTCGTCGTGGATCGCAAGGGCGTGCAGATCCCGCTCGAGATGACGCCCCAGCCGACGGGCGACAAAGGGGGTGGTCAGATCAAGGTGCAGGCGAAGTCGGAGCGCGTGCCGGTCACCTTGAAGACGGCGACGATAAAGTCGTTGGTCGCGCCGGCGATCGTCGTGGAGCGACTCGTGGTGGGCCTCGAACGCATCATCACGAGGAAGGAACGCGCCGACCTCGCGGGCCCGGTCGGCATCGTGAAAATCGCGGGAAGCGCCGCGGAACGCGGGATGGACGAATATCTCGAATTCCTCGGCATGCTGAGCGCGTATCTCGGCGGCTTCAACTTGCTCCCCCTGCCGGCGCTCGACGGCGGCAGGCTCGCATTTTTGGCTTACGAGGCCGTCACTCGCCGTCGCGCGAACGCCCGCGTGGAGGCCGGAATCCACTTCGTCGGCCTGGTGATGCTGCTCACGCTCCTGGCCGTCGTGACGGTGTTCGATTTCCGGCGCTGATGATTCATCACATCAGTCGACCCGCCCGGAAAGCTCGAGTCAGATGCGCCGTGTTGAGCGAGAACCGGAGCGGAGCGTACTTGAGTACGTGAGCACCGGAAGCGCAGCGAAACCAAGCAGGTGGCCGAGATCTCCGGGCGTGCTCACTGAAAAATGCGACGCCGCCGGGGATGAAACGGCCGTGGGCGTCGGAAAGGAAGCGTTCACCGTTTCGGGAACGGGGCTGCACGGCGGCGCGCCGTGCTCCGTCCGGTTCGAGCGCCGGGCGGGTGACGTCGTGTTCCGGACGCCGCGCGGCGATTGCAGCTTGAGCGAGCTCGCCGTAGAGCGCGCCGATCGCGGCGTGCGCGTCGCGTGCGCGCGCACGGATCTCCACGTCGAAAGCGTCGAGCACCTCTTCGCGGCGCTCGGCGGATTGTCCATTCACGGCGGCGTCGCCATCGACGTTCAGGGAGGCGAAGTGCCGCTCGCGGACGGCGCCGCGCTCGCTTTCGTTCGTGCCTTGACCGCCCTCGACGTCCCGCGTGCGGCCCCCCAAATAAAAATCGTTCGCGCGGGCGCCATCGACGTCGGGCGTTCGCGTTACGTCTTCGAGCCCGCCGATGACGTTGCGCTCGACGTCGCGGTCGAATTCGACGGAGTGGGCGCCGAGCGCGCATCGTGGAACGGCGACGCGGATGCGTTCGTTCGTGACATCGCCTGGGCGCGCACCTTCGGGTTCCGTCGCGAGGCTCGGGCATTGCTTGCCGCAGGTCGTGCTCGCGGCGCGGACGCGCACGCGGTCATGATCCTCGACGAACAGGGCTCGGTCGAACCGCCCGGCGCGCCAGCGCGGCCCGGCGAATTCGCCCGCCACAAGCTGCTCGACCTGGTGGGCGATTTTTATTTATTTGGAGGGCCGCCGGTCGGGCTCGTACGCGCATCCCGGCCGGGTCACGCGGCGACGCACCTCGCCGTCGCGCGCGCCGTGGCGGAGGGCATCGTCGTTTCGACGAACCCGCGCCGACCCTGATAACGTGTCGGCATGCGTCCTCGTTCTCGATCGCTCGTGACGGCCGCCGCTGCTCTGGTCGTCGCGCTGGCGACGGGCTGCGGCGCGCCGATGGTGAGCCTCGCCGAGGGCCCGCGCGAGTACGTCGCGACGGACTACGAGCAGGTGCTCCACAACTGGACGCGCACCGAGCAACTCTTCGTCGCGAGCGAGCTCGACGACTTGCTGACGGCGACCGCGACGTACGAGTCGTGGGATTTTCGGTGGGCCTACGTCGTCCGTTACGCCGAGGACTATCGATTGACCGTCGATCAGCGGCGCGCGGTGCTCGAGCGATCGCTCGAGGAGTCGGAGCACTATCACCAATTTTACGTCGCGCTCTACGCGCAGCGCGTGCAGTGGTCGGATCTGACCGCGGAGAACGCCGCGTGGATCATGCGGCTCATCGACGACCGTGGAAACGAAACCGCGCCGAGCGAGATCGAGGCGATCCGGAAACCCGGCGCGATCGAGCGCACGTATTTTCCGTACACGACGCCGTGGCGCCGCGCATACCGCGTACGGTTTCCGGTAGCGCGCGCCGACGGCCGCCAGACGATCTCGCCGAACGCGCATTGGTTCGGGCTACGGTTTGCGGGAGCGCAAGGGAACGAGCAGCTGGTCTGGCTCGTCAAACCCGACGCGAACGCCGGTACCGCAACCGCGACGAACTGATTCGAAGCGCACCGAAACCAGCTTTTATTTTAGGGGAGCCCTGCGCGGCTCAGCCGGCGAGGATTTCGATGAGCGGCGGCACGCTGAGCAGGAGCTCGTGGGCAACGGCGCGGGTCGCGAACAACGTGACGGCGCCGGATTTTCCGGCGCGCGCCGTCACTCCCGCGGAACCCGCGCTCAGCACTTCTTGGGCGAACAGGAACTCGCCCGGACCGACGTCGTCGGACGAGGTCTCGCCTCCGACGAGCTCGACGCGGCCCGCGCCGACGATGTGGAGCCCGGGAACCGGTTTGCCTTTGACGACGATCGTCTCGCCGGGTTCGTAGGCTTTCGTTTCGAGGCGCGACATGACCATCCCGCGGAGCGAATCGTCGAGTCGCTCGCCGAGCGCGCCGAGCGTGGCGCCGGCGAGGGCCTGGAATCGATCCGCGACGAGACGGAGCTCGTCGGTGACCCACGGGCAGTCCACCATGGTCTCGCCGAGGAGATCGGCGGTCCACGAGGCGACGACGGTGCCGGCCTCGAGCGCGACGACGCGCAGGACAATACCTTCGCCGAGCGACCCGCGCGTGAACACGATGTCGCCCGGCTGCGCGAACGCGGCCGAGACGTCGGCGATCGACGGCATGATGCCGACGCGACCGCGAGTGACGAGCGCAGCGCCGAACGACCCCACTTCGTCTTCCGCGCCGAGCGTCGTGAGGACGGCGCTTTCGGCGAGCTTCGACTGAACGTCGTCCGGCAAATCTTCGAAACCGCGGACGTTGGAGAGCAAAATGCCGTCGACGAGCGCCGGTCCCGCGGGCGGCGCGGGTTCGTCGGCCGTCGCGGGCGGCTCCGGTGCGATCGCGGCGGCTTCCGGCGAAACGCTTCCCGGCGCGTATTCAGCCGGCTCCGGCGCGGTCTCCGAGGCGGCGCTCACGTCGGTGTCGGGCTCCGCAGCGTCGAGCTCGGCGTCGCTGACGGACGCCAGGGTCGGCGCGCCGATCCGCGCGGAAGGAGGAGCGTCGAACTCCGCGGGGTCGAGCGGCGGTTCCGACGGCAGGGGCGGCGCCGGCTCTTGTCCCTCCGACGAGGCCGGCGACGAGGCCGGAAGCGGGTCGAATCCGAGCACGCCGACTTCCGTCGATTCGTACGAGTCGAACTTGAACGACGACCACTTCGGGGCGCGTGCGCCGAACGAAGCCGGCGCGACGGACCTCGCCGCGTTCTCGGCGTCTTCGTCCCAGGGCGCCGTGGGTTCGTCGAAACCGGCGTCGGAGCGTTCGTCGAGACGAGCTTCCTCGTTTGGCTCGTCGCTCGGCTCGTCGACTCGGTCGTCTGCCGGGCTCGCTGCGATGTGATCACCGGTCTTCTCGTCGACATCGGCCGGCACGTCGGCGAGCTCGCGAACCTCGGGTGGCGCGAGGTACGGCGCGATCTTCGGGATCTGGGGAACCGACAGGACCCGGCGCGAGGTTCGGAGACTCGGCGGCATCGATTCGAAGAGCTCGTCCGCTTCGACGTCGTAGACATCACCCGAGTCGAGCGAGACGGGCGGAATCGTCGGGGCCTGATCGTCGAACTCCTCTTCTTCTTCCTCCTCGAAGTCGAACGGGATCTCGCTGGTGAGCGACGGCATGCTCACTTTCGGCGCGGGCCCTTGGCTTTTGCTCGGCGGTCGGCCGGTGAGCAAATCGTCGACGTCGTTCGCCTCGATCCGCACCGGCTCGCTCGGCGGAGCCGGGGGTGCGGCGGAGTCCGGCGCCGAGAGCGCCTCCGACACCAGACGGTCCGCGACGTGGGCGGCGAGCTCGGTCAGATCCTTGGTTCGCCCCGGGTTGCCGGCGGCGATCGCCGCGTCCACGGCGCGACGGAGCCACACGACCGCGTCCGCGCGCGACCCGCGCTGCCATTGCACGGCAGCCGTCTGAAGCGCCCACGCGACGTCGTCATCGTCGTCGGCGAGCGGAGGCGGAATGACGGGCTCACCCTGCATGCGGAGGACTCATAGTACTCGGTCGGGGCGACCTGGCGAGACCGCGCCCATTTGCCGCCGCGGGCGCCTTCTCGGGTCAGTGAGCCTGGATGAGGACTTCGCGGTCCCGGGCTCCATTGGGCGGACCCACCATGCCGAGCTTTTCCATCATCTCGACCATCTTTGCGGCTCGATTGTAGCCGATCGTCATCTTCCGCTGGAGCCACGACGTCGAACACCGACGCGTCTCGGCGACGATGCGCACGGCCTCGTCGAACCGCGGATCGGCGGGTTCTTCCGCCTTCGTTTCCTCGTCCTCGTCGTCGTCACGGAGGAGGATCGCGTCGTGATAAGTCGGCGTTCCCTGCGAGCGCAGAAACGTCGTCAAAGCGTCCACTTCTTCTTCACTCACGAACGGACACTGGACGCGCCGCATTTCGTTCGAGCCGTTCATCTTCACGAGCAGGTCGCCCTTGCCGAGCAGGAGTTCTGCCCCTTGTTCGTCGAGGATCGTCCGACTGTCGACCTTTTGCGCCACGCGGAACGCGATCCGCGTCGGAAAATTCGCTTTGATCATGCCCGTGATGACGTCGACGCTCGGGCGCTGCGTGGCGAGCACGACGTGCATGCCGGCCGCGCGCGCCTTTTGTGCGAGCCGCGCGATCGCGCATTCCACGTCCTTGCCTTGTTGCATCATGAGATCGGCAAACTCGTCGACGACGATCACGATGTACGGGAGGCGTCCGGGCAAGATCACGCCGTCGGCGCCTTCGCGCGCCGGGGCGACGCTCACGACGTCTCCGTTCGCGGTGATCGCCGAAACCTCGGCGGCGTCCGGCGGTGGGATTTCGCCGTCTTCGATGCGCTTCACCCAGCGGTTGTAGGTGACGATGTTCTTCGTGCCGGCGTTCGCAAAGAGTTGATAGCGGCGCTCCATCTCGTCGACCGCCCACTTCAGCGCCTTGGCGGCCTGGCGCATGTCGGTCACGACGGGGAGCAGCATGTGCGGAATGCCGTCGAAGGGCGCGAGCTCGACGACCTTCGGGTCGATCATGAGGAGCCGGAGCTCGTCGGGCGTCCGGCGGAAGAGCAAGCTCGAGAGCATGACGTTGAGGCCGACGCTCTTTCCGGCGCCGGTCGCGCCGGCGACGATGACGTGCGGCATCGACGACAGATCGGCGTAAAACGGCGCTCCGACGATGTCGCGACCGAGCACGACCGGAAGCGGAACGCGCTCGGCGAGCTGATCGAAGCGCTTGTCTTCGACGAGCTCGCGGAGATTCACCGGCTGCCGTTCGTCGTTCGGCAACTCGAACCCGATGCGGCTCTTGCCGGGGATGGGCGCCACGATGCGCACTTTGCGCGACAGTCCGAGCGCGAGATCGTCGGAGAGGCTCGCGATTTTGCTCACCTTGGTTCCCGCTTCGGGCGCAACCTCGTACGTAGTCACGGTGGGGCCCGGGTGGATCTCGACGACCTTGCCGGTAACGCCGTAGTCGAGGAGCGTCCGTTCGAGTTTTCCCGCGAGCTCGAACACCCGCTGCTTGTCGACCTCGCTCACCGTCGGCGGCGCGGCGACGAGAATGTCCGGCGATGGCAAACGGAAGCCACGGTTGCGCTTCGGCTCGGGCGCCTTCGGACTCCGCTTCACTTCGCGCTCGGGCCGCGTGTCGACGATGGTGGGGCCGAGTGATGCCGAGGCCGCCTCGTCCTCGTCGTCCGTGTCCGACTCCTCGCCGGCGGCGTGAGGCCCGGGTGCGGGCACGCTCTTCGGCGGAGGCGGCGTGACCGAGCGGCGCTTCGCGGTTTTCTCGGTGCGCGTGGAGACGGGCGGCGCCGCGCTTCCCGGCGTGACGTCGGCTGCGGCGAGCGCCACTTCGCGCCGGGCCATGCTCTCTTTCAACGCATTCGACAGCGAGATCGGCGGCGGACCGGTCTTGTCGATCGGCAGCCAATCGAAGTCGTCGTCGTCGCTTTCGAGCTCCGCGATGATGGCTTGATCGCGCGACGCGGTTTCGATCGTCGGCAGCTCGGAGGCGCGCTTCGCTTCTTCGCGCTGGCGACGGAGATGACGCGCTTCTCGCCATGCGAGCCCGATCTTCCGTCCGAGAGCCGCGAGGCGTTGCTCCACCATCCGCAAGAACCGGGTCGCGCGAAGCGTCCACTCGATGAAGGAGAATTGGCTCCGTCCGATCAGGATCAATCCGACGACGGTGATCCCCACCAAGAAGCTGCCGACGGCCGAGAACAGCGCCGCCATGAGCTCGCCGAAAAACAGACCGACGTTGCCGCCCGACGGCAGGCGACCGAACACCACGAATCGCGGCGCGGCGATATGAGCGAGCGCCGACAGAATGACGCCCACGACGAGATCGCCGGTGAGCCGCAGCGACGTGATCGATCCGCGGCCTTGGCGAAAAAGCGGCAGCGCGATCAAGACCAGCTCGACGGGAGCAAGCCACGCGACGACACCGAAACCGCGCGCGAGCAGATTGCCGATCGCGAGCCCCACGGGTCCCATCCAATCGGAACCCGAGACGGACGCGTCCTCGGGATCGAGATGAACGCCGGACAGCGCGAGCCCCAGATAAAGCGCCGCGGCCACGAGCAGGAGCGACGCCGCTTCGCGCGCTTTCCCGGCGGCCCTTCCCCGCGAGGACGACGACCCAGAGTCGTCGACGAGCCGGCGAGGGGTAAATAAGTGTGCGCTCATCTACTACTTCATACTACATAGACTTACCCCAGGGACAACACAAGAACGCCGCGCTGGAGTGACAGGACTTTCACGTACACTGCACGAGCTTTTCCGCCCGACGGTGGATCCGTCGTCCTCGGCCGAGTGCGCGGCAAGGGCGTCGCCACTTCGCTAAGTGGACGTATTCTCGGGCTCCCTCGTCGACGGGACCCCACCCGAGCTTGAGGTTTTTCACGCCGCCATCTTATGATGAAAACCCTCGACGAGTATTTCGCCGGGGACACGACGAGAGCCGTCGTGACTAGCACGGGGAACGGTAGGGATTCCAATGATGTGCCGCTCGCGCGCAGGGCGCCTGGTGTCCACGACGACGCTGGTCGCCACGCTCGCACTCGGAACCGGATTAGCCGGTTGCCGCACCACGACAGACGACGTTCACCGGTGGGCGAACACCGCGCAGGGGCCGACGAAGCTCGTGGCGGTACTCATCCACGGGAAGTACGCGATGGATCTACGCGTCGAGGCGGCCATGACCCTCGTGAGCATGAGGCCGCGCGCGGGTCGTCGCATTGGCATTGGAAACCTGATCGACGCACTGAACGATCTGCCGGAAGCGGAGCGCACGAAGATTGTCGCGGGGATGGTGCCGCGGCTCGACGAAGAGATCCGAAGGCCGGCCACGGGGACCGCCGAAGCGCGCGTCGACACGTCGATTCCATACAAGGACGCCGCTTACGCGCTGCTCACCAATGACGGTGGCCCGCTCATCACCGACAAGGCGCAGGTCGACGGAATCAAAGACGCCCTCACGCAATGGGCGATTACCGATTTTTCGGCGCGAATGGACGATTCGTCCCAGGCGTACGGCATGGAGCAGGTGCTTCGCATGCTCGGCGCGAATGGCGTGAAGGGATTGCCCGCGCTCATCACCCCGGACGCGCCGAAGGTCGATCGGATTTGCGACTTGGTCGCCGACCTCGGCGACGCACCGACGAAGCTCGAGGCGAGCAAGCGATTGGTCGCGCTGGCCACGGACATCAACTCCGACAAGTGGCTGAAGACCAAGGGCCCCAAGCTCGACGCGGCGAACAAGGCCGCGAAGCTCGCCCCGACCAAGGATCAATTCGCGAAGCAACTCGACCAGTACCAAGAAGAGGAGCTCCTCCGCATCTTCACCTCGATGAAGAAGATCGGTCAGAGTCCCGCCGACGAGTACATGCTGAACTTCGCCGGCGACAAGACGCAGAGCGAGAAACGGCGCGCTGCGGCGCTCGTGGCGCTCGAGGGGCATCTCGACAAGAACAACAAGAGCCAGGTGGATCGCATCCTTGCGCTCGATGGCGCCGAAGACACGCCGGACAGCGTTCGCGACGCGGCGCTCCGCATCACGGGAGAAATGCCGCGCAAGGTCGTGACCGACCGCCTCTACTCGATGTTCGACAACAAGGAGTGGAAGATTCGCTGGGTCGCGGCCGAACTCGTGCTCAAAATGAGCGACAGCTCGCAGGTGGACGAGTTCATGGGCCACCTCGCGCACGTGAAGGGCATGTCGATCACCGAACCCCTCCGGTACGGTAAACTCATCGGCGAGCTGAAGAAGGTGAAGGTCGACCCAGTCGACCTCATCGATCGATACGCTGAAGCGAAGTACCCCGCGTCCGTCCGCCTGAGCGCCCTCGGCTACTACTACGAGGGTGGCAGCAAGGCCGATCTACCGAAGGTGGATCATTACGCCGCAGACACCACCAAGGTCCCCGAATGCCTTCCCGACGAGAAGGAATGCGAATGGAAGTGCACCGTGGACACCGCCGGCAAGGACGACGAAAAGACGGTCGCGACGGTCGGGGATTTCGTATCGTTCTGCCTGAAGCCCGCTCTCGGCAAGCGAATGAAGAATCCATCCACCGGGGGAAATTAGTGCACAACATGCTTCCGTCGCGCGGCGCGACGATCTCTTGATAGCCCCCGAGGTCCGCGGAATGTCCGACGCGAACAAGAAAACAAGCCGGAGCTTTCAATGCCGCGACTCCCTTTGGGAGAAGTTCGAGCAGATGGCGCGCGAGCTCGAGTGCTCGATCGACTATCTGGTCAACGACGCGATGAAGCAGTACCTCCGGCAACGCGGCTACGGAGGCACACAGTCTCTCGCGCCTGCAACCGGAGCGCCGGCGTTGCCGACCGGAGTTCCCACGCCGCCGCCGCCACTGCCACCACCGGGTGGCGCTGCACGCGGTGGCCCATCGATGCCGCCGCCACCTCCTCCGCCTGCTCCGCGTGGTGCGGCAGGATTGCCGCCACCTCCTCCGCCGCCTCCCACCGCGACGGCAGCTGCACCCGCGCGTCGCGGGCCGCCGCCACCACCGCCTGCCGCGCGTGGAGCGAGCCGCGCACCGCCACCTCCTCCGCCGCCTCCCCAAATGTCGGGTCGCGCCGGGCCTCCGCCGCTCTCGCGACAGGGCCAGCTCTTCATTTACTACATGGGCGAGCGATTCCCGGTGACCAAGGATCGCTTCATCATCGGCCGCGGTAAGCAGACGAGCGATCTCACGATCAAGGACCCGAACGTGTCGCGCCAGCACGCGATGGTCGAGTACCTGAACGGCCAATATTACATCGTCGACATGGGCTCGACGAACGGCGTCGAGTACAACGGCCAACGCGTGCAACGTCGAGTGATCAACGACGGCGACAGTTTTCGCGTCTGCGATCACGAACTCCGCTTCGCCCTCCACTGAGCGATGGGCCGCTCGCTGCGAGCGCGCGCCTGTCTGCGTGCTCTCGGTCCTCAGCGTGGCAATCCACGCTTCCGGGCCTCACCCACGCATCCAAGCACGCGGTCTTTGCGATCGACCCATCGCTCTGCACCGCGCTTGCTGCGAGCACAGGCCCATCTGAGCGCTCTCGGTCCTCTTCGCGGGGCGCTCGCTTCGAGCACGCGGTCTTTGCGATCGACCCATCGCTCTGCACCGCGCTTGCTGCGAGCACGCGGCGCGGAATGTCGCCACGCGGGACGGCGCAGCGCGGCCATTTCAGCGCAGGGCGAGGCGGACCAACGTACCGATGACTTGCTGAAACAGCGCGGCGATTTCGGGCTCGAGTGGCCCGACCCAGCCAAAGGCCTGCGCGGTTTCCCAACAAGCGAGCACTTCGCGTGCGGAGGCGAGCGCCGATTGATAACGAGCTTCGCGATTTTTCCCGCGCGAGTAAGCGCCCTCCGCCACGTTGAGCGGCACCGAGACGAGCGCGCGCTCCATTTGATCCGCAAGCGCCGAAGAACGCCTTCGCAGCGCGGGCAACAGCGGCGCCAGTCTTCGAACCAGCTCGAGCACGACGGGATAGATCTTGAGCGTCATTCGGAACCTCCATGGGTTTGCTGTCCCGACCGGGGACGTCGCTCCCCCACCCGCGCGCGCAGGCCGGCTCCAGGCTGTTCGCGAGCGAAGCGAGCGAGCACCGCCGGCGAAGCCGGCGGCCCCGGCCTGGAACCGGCCGAGCACGCGGGTACGCTCAAAGTCCCGGCGGCGCGCCCTGGGTAGAGCTGGAGGTAAGGCTAGAGGTAAAGGTAAAGGTAAAGGAGCAGGCGCGCGGCGCTTTAGCCTTAGCCCTACCACCTCCGCGTCCTTCGCCCCCTCAAGCCGCGACGCGCGGCGAAGCGACGAACAGAACTGGTGCACGCGAGCCACCGCGTGGCAGCCCCCTCCCTCACGCTAGCCCTAGCTCTAGCTCTCCCCCGTCCGCCGGAAATCTGACTCGCAGCGGGCGAGTCGCTAGATTTGTGGCGCGTGTTACGGCGGATGGCGGCACTGTGGGGACTGTTTGCGACCGGCGCGGGGGCGCAGGGGATGCCGCCTTGGACGCAGGGCGGAGCGGTGGACCCCGACACGAAGAGCGTCGCGGTGCTTCGCAGGAACGAGCCGCTGTTCGCGGCGCCGGGACCGAACGCGGCGCGGCGCGGGGCTGCAGCGCTCGGGGCGCGCTTGCCATTTTATGGCGCGACGGCGGCGGCGGGATGCAAGGGGCCGTATTTTCTGGTCGGGCCCGAAGCGTGGGTCTGCAGTGATTTCGTCGCGCCGTCGTCGTTACCTCCCGACGTGCCCGACGCGCCGGCCTCGCACACGGACGATGGGCTGCCCCTCGCGTACTACTTCGTCGGCAAGGACGGCTCGTTCGGGTACGCCAACTTACGGAGCGCCGAGGAGACGGCACCGGCGCGACAATTCGATCCCGGGTTTTCGGTCGCGGTGAGCGAGACGGCGAACAAATCCGCGAGCGACCCGTTCGGGCTCACGACGAAGGGGCTCTGGCTACCGCTCCGCGACTTGAACCGTGCGAGGCCGCTCGTGTTCACGGGCTACGACGTCACGGCAGGCAAGCTCGACCAAGGCTTCGTCGTGGCCGAGCACGCCGCGGTGTTCGACGGCCCGAACGGACGGCGCGTCGCCCGCGCGACCGAAGAACAATTCGCCCGCGTGCCGGTGCTCGAAATCCGCGAGACGCACGGACGTCGTTGGGTGCGCGTCGGGGAGGGTCGATGGATCGACGGCGCGAGCGTCCGCGTGCCGACGCTCGCGGCGCCGCCTCCGGAAGCCCGTCCCGGCGAGCGCTTCATCGACGTCGACCTCGGCACTCAGACGCTCACGCTCTATCAAGGCGAGGAGCCGGTGTTCGCGACGTTGATCTCGACGGGAATCGGTCACGGAAAAGAAGTGACGGCGACCCCGCTCGGGACGCATCGCGTCTGGGTCAAGCTTCGCACGACGGACATGACGAACCTCGAGGACGAAGACGCGCTTCGCTATTACGCCATCGAAGAAGTGCCGTGGGTGCTCTTCTTCGAGAAGGGGTACGGCCTTCACGGGGCGTTCTGGCATCGTTCCTTCGGTCACGTGAGGAGCCACGGATGCGTGAATCTGACGCCGCTCGACGCGAAGCGCGTATTCGATTGGGCCGGGCCGCGTTTGCCCGGCGGCTGGACCGCGGCGCTCCCGACCGAGTACGACCAGGGAACCCTGGTACGCGTGCGATGAGGGGCGCAAAGTAGCGTCGTGGTTTCGATCGTTCACGCCGCCCGCGACATCGGCAGGGTCCGGGATATCTCGGGCGTCCTCGCCCGCTACGGATTCGGCGAAGTGCTCGGGCGCATGGGGTTCGGTCCGAAGCGCTCCGAGCAGCCCGATGCTTCCACCGCCGCCGACTCGTGGGCCACGCGCCTCCGGCTCGCCCTCGAAGAGCTCGGCCCGTCGTTCATCAAGCTCGGTCAGATCATGTCGACGCGTGCGGACGTGCTCCCGCCCGAGCTCATCGCCGAATTGACGAAGCTCCAGGACGACGTGCCCCCGGTGTCGTTCTCGGAGATCAAAGAGCAGGTCGAGCGATCCCTCGGCGCCGAGCTCGACGAGGTGTACGCCGATTTCGACGAGCGGCCGCTGGCGGCAGCGAGCATCGCGCAGGTCCATCGCGCGAAGCTCCGCACCGACGAGGGCCTCATGGACGTCGTCGTGAAGGTGCAGCGCCCCGGCATCGGCGAAACGATCTCGAGCGACGTCGGGATCTTGCACACGTTCGCGGCGCTCCTCGAGCGCGCGGTTCCCGAGTCGCGGATCTATTCGCCGACCGGGCTCGTGCACCAGTTCGACCACGCGATCACCAGCGAGCTCGACTTCGTCACCGAAGCCGAAAACGCGGCGCGCTTCTCCCAGAATTTTCAGGGGTACCGTAACGTCAAGTTCCCGAAGGTGTACCGGCAGGCGACGAGCAAACACGTCATCACGCTCGAGTACCTCGACGGAAAAAAGATCTTCGACGCGGTCGCCGCCGGTCACTCGGGGAAAAAGCTCGCTCGCCTCGCGATGGACATCCTCGTAAAGCAGGTGTTCGAGGACGGCTTTTTCCACGCCGATCCGCACCCCGGCAACGTGCTCATCCTCGGACCGGTCGACGATCCGACGTTCGCGATGTTCGACCTCGGGATGGTCGGACGGCTCTCGCCGCGCATGCGAGACCTCGCCGTGGATCTCATGGTCTGCGCGGTCCGGCGCGACTACGAGGGGATCGCCGACGCTCTCTACGCAATAGGCACCCCCACCAAAAAAATCGACATGCGCGCGTATCGCGCCGAGGTCGCGCTGCTCGCCGAAAAATATCTCGGCAAGCAGCTGAAGGACATCGAGATGTCGTCGCTCATTCGCGACCTGGTGCAGGGCTCGATGAAGTTCGGCATCGAGGTGCCGACCGACTTCGTCCTGGTCGGCAAGGCGCTGATGACGACCGAGGGCGTCGGGAAAGCCTTGCTTCCCGACCTCGACGTGTTCGAAGAGGCGCGCCCGCTCTTCGTCGACCTCATGAAAAAACGCTACTCGCCGGAGCGTCTCGGCAACGAGCTCATCCGGCGGCTCGAACGGCTGAGCGGCGCGACGAGCAATCTGCCCGAACAGATGCGCGACGTGCTCGACGATCTGCGGTTCGGGCGGCTCACGATCCGCACCAGCGACGCCGACGCCGGAAGCGCGAGCGACCGCCTCGGCCGTCGCATTTACTCGGGCCTGATCGGCAGCTCACTCGTGCTCTCGGGCGCCTGGGCGCTCACCGCGAAACAGCCGTACGCATCCGCGGCGCTGTTCGTGTGCGCCGCGATCTGGCTCTCCGGCCATACGGTACGCGACGCCGTCAAGGCATGGACGCGGCGATGAAAGACGACGCGCCTCGAACGCGAGCCGAGTAGACCCGCGCCGAGGCGACCTTCGACGCGTCGTTACTGGATCTTGCTGTAGAGAAGGAACGAGACCGCGAACGCGAAGAGCACGAGCGACTCGATGAGCGCGAGGCCGAGAATCATCGGCGTCTGGATGCGGGGAGCCGCTCCCGGATTCCGGCTGATGCCCTCGAGAGCGGCGGCCGCTGCCTTGCCCTGACCGAGTGCTCCGCCGAGAGCGGCGAGCGCGATGGCGAGACCGGCGCCGATCGCAGCCGCCGCCTGGACGTTGAAACTATTGGCCGCGCCACCTTCCTGCGCGAAGGCAGACGAAGAGAGCAGAGCCGTTACCAAGCTGGTCGCGATGGCCAGCTTCTTCTTGTCGAGCATTCGTTGGGTCTCCTTCAATGAACCGACGCCCGGCCCTTTTTACGGGGCCGCGTGTGTCTAGTGATGCTCCTCGTGCTCGGTTGCAAGACCGATGTAGATGCACGTGAGCAGGGTGAATACGAGCGTTTGGATGAGAACGACGAGGCAGCCGAGGATCATCACGGGAACGGGCAGGAGGACAGTCAGAAATCCCATGAAGATGGCGAGAAGAAGGTGATCCACCGCCATGTTCAGCATCAAGCGCAAACCGAGCGTGATCGGCCGAACGCAGAGCGAAATGAGCTCAATCGGGAAGACCAACGGAGCGAGGTACCAGACCGGCCCGGCGAGGTGCTTTACGTAGCCGAAACCGTTTTCCTTGAAACCCCAAAAGTTGAAGACCACGAACACGACGAGCGCGGACCCGAGCGTGATGCTGAGCGACGTCGTCGCAATCGGGAAACCTGGTAGCAACGCGAGCACGTTCGCAAAGAAGACGAAACACGCCGAGGTCGCGATGAGCGGGAAGTATTTCTTCGCGCGCTCCGCGTCCATCACGTCCTTCGCCAGGTTGTAGAAGTAGTCGAGAAACACTTCGGCGAATGTGCGGAGCGTGAGGCTCTCATCGGGGACGACGGCCGTGCCGACGTCGGCGAGCCGCGACCGGACGTAGCCGGCCACCGCGAGGAGCACGAACGCGAGCACGATCGACGTCGTGATCGGCTCGAAGTTGTGCCAGGTCGCCGGGTGATGACCGATGAAGGTCTCGCCGAGGGCGGTCGCGTTCTGGTTCAACGTCTCGCGCGAGTGCGCGAGGATCAACGTGATGAAATTCCAATGCTCAGGCATCCGCTACCCTTGCTTCCGCGCCGACGGAATCGGCCAGATCCCGGAGAGCGCGATACCGAACGGCAACGCGCCGAAACCAACTGCCAGGGGAAGCACGTCCACGTCGCCTTTCCTAACCAGCACCGCGACGAGGGCGAATAGCAGCATCGCCTTGACGAGCGCAATGAGCGCCCAACGTCCGCGCTCGCTTCGGAGATAGACGTGCACGAGCCGCTCGACGACCCACAGATTCGACAGTGCCAGCACCACACCGAGACCGACGGCGCCCATCGTGCGGAGCGCGAACCAGATCCCCGCGCCCGCCAACAGGACGGCGCCGCTTGCAGCAACGCCGAAATACGCGGCGGTCAGGCTCGGATCTCTCTCAGCGGTCGTCTCGGTCTTCATGAAACTTGGCTCGTGACTCTCGATCCTTTTGAGCTTCGGCTTCCGCTTCTCGGTTGGCTCGTTGGAGCGCGCGCCAGACGCTGCGAGCGCCCGCCGCAATTCCGAAGCCGAGCCCGACCATCGTCAGCCACCCTCTCGTACCGAGCTTCTGATCGAGCCATCTTCCGCCGAAGAGACCGACGAGAACACTGAGTGCGAGGTCGAGACCGACTGTCGAGTAGCTACCGAGTCCTTTCCAGCTTTTGTGCACCAATACTGTAAAAGAGCGGCGGTCCATTAGCATGGTCGGTGATTCAAGGTCAATGCCACACACCGTGAGAGCGTGTTCTCCGCGATACGGGATGGCGGGACGAAGACGCGTGCGGCACCCGACGTCGAGCGCGAAAGTGAGGAGCGCGCTCGGCATGACGGCGTGTGCGCGCGAGTTCGGTTTCCGGACAGTGCTAGCCTCTCGCGAATGCGAGGCTTAGTGCGCTTCCACTTTGGCAGCGGGGTCGTGCTGTTGACGCTGATCGCGGGCGCGGCGCGAGCGGGTATTCCAGCCAGCGCGTCCGCGGGCGCAGCGGCGCCTGCGACGCCATCGACTCCCGCAACGCCACCAACTCCTGCGACGCCACCGACTCCCGCGACGCCGCCTCCCGCACCGGCGACCGCTCCTGCACCGGCGACGCCCGCGCCAACCGCAACACCGCCGACCGCACCCGCTTCATCGACGCCCGCGCCGGCAGGAGCACCGCCGACCGCGCCGGGCAGAGTCCCCGAACCGCCTCCGCCCCCCGGCTACTACGTCGAGCAACCGGTGCCTCAAGAGGGCGGCGAGGCGTATCCGCCGAACGGCCCGCCGACGATCTACGAACCGCCGCCACCGGAGTTCGTGATTGAACCGCCGCCGCCCACGACGCCGCATTTTCTCGCGCCGCGCACGGCCTTTTGGTTCGGCGCGCGGGTGTCGTGGTTTGCACCGTTCGGGAGCGCGTGGACCGACGGCTTTTACGACGGCACGGGTCTCTATTACCGGCGGCGCGCGTTCGGCGATTACGCTTCGTCGGGACCGGCGCTCGAGCTCGACGTCGGCGCGCGACTGTCGCGCCGTTACAACGTGTTCGCGATCTGGGAGCACGCGTTTCTCGGCACGGGCAGCCTCGATCAGGGCTCGTTCGGCGGCCAAAAGTGGGGGAACTCGAATTTCTGGGGCGCGGGCCTCCGGTTTTCGACCAACCCGAATCGTGCCGGCTTTTTGATGGAAGTCGCCGTCGGCTATCGCGACTTTCACGCGTACTGGTCGGACGGCACCGAGCTCGCGCTCACCGGCTCTCTCGACGCACGCATCGGGGTCGGCGCCGATATTCGAGTGAATCAGTTCTTCTCGCTCTCCCCGATGATCACGCTGGGCGGCGGTTCGTTCAACTCCGGCCATTGGTCGGGACCGGTCCAATCCGGGACGGCGTTCACGTCGCAATACGACGGCAGCGCCGACTACGGCACGGTGTCGCTTCAAGTCGGCGGCCACTTCGACGTGCGCTGAGCAAGGTCGCGAACGGCTCAATCCAACCGGGGCGCAGGCTCGAACGGCGCAGCCGTTTCCGTCGACGGCGGCTCGGAGGGCAGGAACATCACGAACCGGGTTCCATGCGGAACGACGGGTTCACATTCGAGTTTGCCGCCGTGCGCCTCGACGATCTCGCGGGTGATGACGAGTCCGAGACCCGTGCCGTGTCCCTTGGTCGTGAAGAACGGCTCGAAGAGACGCGCGCGCGATTCCGCATCGATGCCGGGACCTTCGTCTTCGACGACGATCTCCACGCCGCCCTCCGCGTTTCGGGCCAACAGCCCGACCCGTCCGCCGGACGGCATCGCCTCGCGCGCGTTCCGAAGCAGGTTGTACAAGGCTTGTCTGATCTGGCCCTCGTCGATGCTCACGTTGCGAATGTCCGCGTCGCACCGGAGATCTATCTTGATACCGTGTCGTTCGAGATCCGCGCGCATGAAGTCGAGTGCGTCGCGACACACTTGGCCGATGTCTTCGTTCTCGAGGCGCGGCGGTTTGCGGCGCGCGACCGAGAGGTAGCGTTCGCTCAGGGCCGTGAGCCGTTCGACCTCGTTTCGCATGGCGCGCAGCAAGGTCTTCGCCTCGCCGTTTTCGCCGATTTCCTCTTCGAGAAGCTCCGCGTTGAGCGCCAGGGACGACAGCGGGTTTCGGATCTCGTGCGTGACGTGGGCCGCCATCTTGCCAATCGTCGCGAGCCGCTCCGTCGCGAGGAGCTCGACGTTCGCGCGCGCGATCGCCGCCACCATCGACTCGAACGTCGTCGCGAGCTCGCCGATTTCGTCGTCGGACGAGGGCACGGTGTGCGGCGTGAGGTCGCCGCTGGCGACCGCGTTCGCGCGCAGCGTCACCGCGGCGAGCGGCGACAAGACCCGCCGCGCGTACAACGCGACCGCGACGCCGACGAAGAACGTGAACACGCTGAGCGCCACCAAAAACCCGAGCGCCCAACGTTCGCGCGCCTGTGCATCGGCGATGAGCGAGTCGATGAGCTTTTGCACCCGCTGCTCGAGCTGGCTCAAGCGCTTCTTCGCCTGGTGGCCGCGGGTCACGAGCTGCTCGCGGAGGTTCTCGGCGCGCTCGTCGTCGCGCTCGTTCAAGGCGTCGAACAACCGCGAGACCAAGTCGCGATCGGCGTCGAGAAATCGCTCGATGTCCGTCGCTTCGCCGGACAGCTCCTCGCCGATGCCGCGGAGGGCGACGTCGTTCGACGCGAAGGCGCGGGCGAGCGCGGCGCGCAGCTCCTCGAACGTCTTCGGGCGACCCCCGCGGAGCGCGATGTCGAACCAGATCAGTTGATCGGCCGGATTCTTCGCGGTCGTGACGTGGTTCAGCTGGGTGTTCCAGATATCCTGGCTCCCGACGGCGTCGCGCAGCGCGAGCGCGAGCGGCAGATACCCGGCCCGCATCAACACTTCCTCGCGCGCGGCGCTGCGAAGCGCGGTCACCGCCCAACCTGCCACGACCGAAAACGCGAGGGTCACGATCGCGTACGAAATGACGATGCGCGCCGCGACGGAGCGCCGCCTTCGCGAACCAGGCGCCGGAGCCGTCGTTTCGCGAGCGGTCTCCACGGTCGCGCCGGCAACGCGCGACGGCACGGCGCTCATGAGGGGTTCTTCTGAACGCCGTTCTTGCGCACCGGCCGCTTTCGATCGAGCCGCCGTGTCTTCGCGGGGGTCGGCTTGCGCTTGGCGCGCGCCGGACCGTCGCTCCCTCGAGTCGGCTTCGGTTCGGAAGGCTGCGGGATCCGGAGCTCGAAGGTGGCGCCCTCGTTCCCCGATTCGACGGTGACCTTGCCGCCGTGTTCTTCCACGATCTTCTTCACGATCGCGAGGCCGAGCCCGGTGCCGCCCGGTTTGCCTGCGGTGACGAACGACTGAAATAGCCTTCCCTGAATCTCCTTGGGAATGCCCGGACCGGTGTCGGAGACGGAGATCACGAGCTCGTCGTTCTCGAGTCCACCCTTGATCGTCAACCGACCGCCTCGCTCGGCCATGGCCTCGATCGCGTTGCGCGCGAGGTTGTGGATCGCGCGAGCCATGCGCGTTTCGTCGAAACGCGCGACGACTTTGTTGTCGACGTCGAACTCGAGCTCGATCGCGCGGCCGTCGACCTCGCGTCCGAGTTGCTCGCGGATCTCCTCGAAGAACTTGTGCAAGTAGACGCGGCGCACGAACACGTTGCGCTCGCCGCGAGCGAACTCGAGCACCTCGCGCTGCATCGACGTGAGGACTTCGAACTGCTTCAAGATGCGCTTCGCGTACTCTTCGCGCTCTTTCTTGCTCTCCATCGTGGCGAGGAGCTGCACATAGCCGCTGATGACGGTCATCGGCGTTTTGAAGTCGTGAATGACCTGCGACAAGAGCCGGCCGATCGTCGTGAGGCGTTCGCCGCGTTCGCGTGCGCTACTCGCGCGGAAGAGCCGGACGGCGGTGGAGACGTTCGCGGTGACCAGACCGAGAACCGACAGATCTTCGTCGCTGAACGCGCGCCCTCCGCGCTTTCCGAAGACCCCGAGAGCGCCGATCGGCGACGTGTCGCCCTCGAGCGGCAGCGCGACGACCGAGCCCACCGGGAACGGAAACCGTTCATCGACGAGCCCGGCGATGACGCGCGCGCCGCTGGCGCTGCCGAGGCGGACCGGCGCGGAGTCGATCATCGCCTTCGCGAGAAACCCCTCACCGACTTTCACGGTGACGCGTTCGAGGCTCTCCGCCGATTCGGCGTCGTGCACGTACTCGACGAGATCGCCGCCGCCCTCTTCCTGTAGCAAGAGCGCCGCGCCCCGCGCCTCGCTGGCCTTGCTCGCCGCCTTGAGCGCCGCGAGCGCCAGATCTTCGACGGACGCGGCCCGCGCCGTCGACCGCTCGAGCTCGAAGAGCAGCTCGAGATCTTTCACGCGATATTCGAGCTGTGCCTTGGTCTCGTGAAGCTGCTTGTTCTTTTGTGTGAGCGACAGGAACAGGATCGAATTGTCGATCGCCACGGCGGCTTGAGTCGACAGGGCCGCGAGAATCGCCTCGTCCTCGGCGGTGAACTCCATCGCCGTTCTCTTGTTCAGTACCTGGATGACGCCGATCGTTCGACCCGCGTGGTTCTTCAGGGGTGCGGCCAGCATGCTGGTCGTTCGGAAGCCGGTCAGCAGATCCCACTCCGGCTCGAACAGCGAGTCGCTGTAGGCGTTCTGGAGGCGGATGGGTCGTCCGGTCTTGGCGACGGTCCCGGCGATCCCATGACCGATCTTGATGCGAATCGAGCGCACCTCCTGTCCGACGACGATGCGACTCACCAGGTCGCCCGCCGCCTCGTCGAGGAGGTACAAGGTCGACCGCTCGGCCTCGAGGAGGTCCGTCAGCCGTCCGAGGATCAACTCGAGAAGATCATCGAGCTCGAGCGTCGTGCCGAGTGCGTTGCCAACCTCGCGAAGGGCGCGAGAAATCCGCTCCTCGCGCGCGAGGGTCGCGCGGAGCTCCTGGAGCTCCTCCTTGGTGATGGATTCCTCACTCGGACCGGCCACCTCACGATCGAATCACGGAAGTGCCTTCGGGATCCATGAAAAGCCCGGCGCGAGTCCCGCGACAACCATCGGCAAAATCTCGTCGCGGCATCGTCACCGAGGCGCTTGGTTGCCGGGGAGCCCCCTATTGGGTAGTAAGGTCCAAACATGGCCTTGAAGCAGCTTCAGCTGATCGTCAGGGGCCGCGTGCAAGGTGTGTATTTTCGCGCCTCAGCGCAGCGCGAGGCCAAACGTCTCGGTCTCGGCGGGTGGGTGAGAAACCGCACCGACGGTTCCGTCGAGATCTTGGCCGAGGGTGAGGAGGACGCCATTCGCGAGCTGTTCGGCTGGGCGCAAAAGGGCCCCGGTGCGGCTCGCGTGGACCGCGTCGACACGCGCTGGCGGAGCTTCACTGGGGATTTCTCGGACTTCCGCATCGTCGAGTGATGAGGCGCTGCGGACGCGTCCGAGCGCCCGGAACTGGAGCGCGCCGTCTCGGGAAGTCCGCGCGCGTCATTTGGGCGCTGTCGCTCGCCGCGGGAATCGGCAACGCGGCGCCGTCCGACGTGGTGCCTCTGCCGAGCTCGAGCGCGCGCGCCGCCGACGAAGGCGTCGTTCGAGCGCCGGAACGCCCGCCGCTTTCGCCGCTCCCGAAACCACCGTCGCTCGAATTGCCGATGCCGGAGCCCGTCGTGCTCGAGGCACTCGACGCACACCTCGCCCGTTTGGTCTCGAGTGACGCGACCGTGCGCGAGACCGCGCGCGAGGAGATTCTCGAAGTCGAGCTCGACCGGCTTCCGTCGATCCACCGAAGGCTCGTCACCCTCTCGGAGTCGTCCGATCACGAGGGCATGAAGGACTTGCTCTCGGGCATTCGCGACAAGGCCCGCGACCTTGCGCGGCAAAAACTTCGTGTGCAGGGGGTGAACGAAAAGGTCGTCACGCCGGACTACCTCGAGATGCTCACGCAGCACGCGAAGCCGGACTCGAAGAACTGGCGCGACCTCGTCGCGGTCGTCGCGATGAGCCGCATGCTGCGGCAAATCGGAACCGTCGCCGCGGGGCGCGAACTGGTCGGCGTCTACGCCCGCTTCGGCGAATTTCTCCGCGTCGACGTTCAGCTCCAGTTCGAGAATATGGGCGATCACGCCATTGCGCCGCTCATCGAAGCCGAGCGGCACCCCGCGCCGAAGATCGCCCACTGGGCGGCGCGCCAGCTCGACGCGATCGGCAAGGCGATTCCCGGCGAAGCCGTGCAGGTGAGCGACCCCGAAGTGCTCGCCGATATTCTTCGCGCCTACGGGCTCGCTCGCGATCCGGACGCCGCGCGGCTCGTCATTTCGTTCGCCAACAGCGAGCGTACGCAGATCCGCGAAGCGGCGCGCCAGGCCGTCGCGCTCCTCGGAGAAGTCGGCAATTGGCAGCTTCGTGACACCTACGAAAACGTCGTCGGAAAAAAGCCACCGCGCGAGTGGTCGTGGGATCGCACGGCGCGCGAGCTCTTCGCCGAATTCGATCGCACCCGGCTCGCGCACGTCTACGTCCTCTTCGAGCAAGGTCTCGCCGATCAGAAAGCCGGCAAGCTGGACGACATGATCCGTTCGTTCGACGAAGTGCTCGCTCGCAGCCCGGTCTTCGAGCACGGCGCGGAGATGGTTCCCGGCTACGTCGCGTACGCGCACGCGCACCTCGACGACTCGCGCGATCTCGCGACGCGAGCGCTCCGCCGCATCGAACGGCTCGCTCCCGACGGCGACCCCGACGAAAAGCTCGCGAAGAGCCTGCTTCTGACCCTGGAAGCCGAGGAGCTCTTCGGGAAAAATATCGCCGATCCCATCCTCGCCGAGCGCGCCTTGGAGCTCGACCCGACGAACGCCCGAGCCCGCTCGCTCCTCAAGAAGATGAGTCAAACCGACGGTGAGGGCGAGAGCCGCTTCCATCGGTACATCGCCGCCGGCGCGATCGCCGCAGCCGCGATCGGCGCCGTGTTGGTTTTGCTCTTGCGAAAGAAGCCCGGACCCGAACCGGCGTAGCGCTGTAACTCAGCTCGCGGCTTTTTCTACGGGCGCGCCTTTTTCGACGAACTCGATGAGGCACATGGGGGCGTTGTCGCCACGGCGCGGGCCGAGTTTCACGATGCGCGTGTAGCCGCCGGGGCGGCCCTGGAAGCGCTTCGCCAGGTCGACGAACACCTTCTCGACGAGGTCGACCTTGCGGCTCTCCTCGGCGGTGGCAGTGACGCCGAAGCGCTGGAGAAATCGGCCCACCTGGCGCTCCGCCGCGAGACGGCGCGACTTGTCCGCGGGCGACAAGTCCTTCGACGGCGTGAACGCCACCGCACCCAAGCGAATGGCCTGCGACAACAGCCGCTCGGCGACGCGACGGAGTTCCTTGGCCTTCGCGTCGGTCGTTTCGATCCGCTCATGAAGGACGAGGTTCGCCGTCAGCGCACGAAACATCGCGCGCCGGTGACTGGTATTGCGGCCGAACTGACGGCCCTGTTTCTTGTGTCGCATGGGTTTCTCCCGGTCCGGCGCCCACGCCGGGGCTTCCGTCTCAGCCTTGCGCTTGCTGCGCCTTCCAGCGGTCGACCATCTGCGGCCAGTTGTCGAGCTTCATGCCGAGGGAAAGCCCCATCGTCCCGAGGATCTCTTTGATCTCTTTCAAGGACTTTCGGCCGAAGTTCTTCGTCTTCAGCATGTCTTGCTCCGAGCGCTGCACCAGCTCACCGATGAGCGTGATGTTCGCGTTCTGGAGGCAATTGGCCGAACGGACGGAGAGCTCGAGCTCGTCCACCGATCGGAACAGGTTCTCGTTCAGCGGCTCGTCGTCCGAGCCCGGCATCGTGTAGATGGTCTCTTCGGTCTCTTCGAAGTTGATCCAGATGGAGAGCTGCTCCTTCAGGATCTTCGCCGCGAAGGCGACCGCGTCGGTCGGCGACACCGCGCCGTTCGTCCACACTTCGAGGATCAGCTTGTCGTAGTCGGTGATCTGCCCGACGCGCGCGTTCTGAACCGTGTAGTTCACCTTGCGGAGCGGGGAGAACAGCGCGTCGATCGGGATCGTTCCGATCGGCATCGTCGGGCTCTTGTTGCGCTCGGCCGAGACGTAGCCACGACCGACGGCGACCGTCAGCTCCATCGAGAGCGGACCCTTCTTGTCGAGGGTCGCGATCTGATGGGTCGGGTTCAACACCGAGAGGCCGTCCGCGAGCTGGATATCGCCGGCGAGGACGGGCCCGGGGCCCTCCTTCTGGAGGCGGAGCGTGTACGTCTTCGGGTGATGCGTCTTGAACACCACCTCTTTGAGATTGAGGATGATGTCCGTGACGTCTTCGATGACGTCGTCGATGCTCGTGAACTCGTGGAGCGCGCCGTCGAGGCGTACCGCGGTGATCGCAGCGCCCTGAAGCGAAGAGAGCAGCACGCGTCGTAGCGAGTTGCCAACCGTGATCCCGTAGCCACGCTCGAGCGGCTCACAGGTGAACTTGCCGTAGAACTCCGTCGCAGTCTCCGGCTCGATCTGAATCGCTTTCGGACGAATCAAATCACGCCAGTTGCGGCTGACCATTGCATTGACCATGTCTGTCTCCTTTGGTTCGTGACCTGCGCGGCCGTCCCGAACACCGGGGGAAACCTGCTTCCCATCGGCGTTCCGCGGCCTGCCCGCCAAACATCGAAAATCAGCGCGAGTAGTACTCGACCACCAGCTGCTCACGCATCGACGGCTCGTTCAGCTCGTCGCGCGGGGGGACACCCTTCAAGGTGCCGATGAATTTCTCTCTGTCGACCTCGACCCACGACGGGATCTGACGGCCCTGCGAGGCCTTGAGCGCCGCCTCGACGAAGCCGAATTTCCGGCTCTTCTCGCGAATTTCGACCTTGTCGTTGTCGTTCACGCGGTAGCTCGGGATGTTCACGCGCTTGCCGTTGATGAGCACGTGGTTGTGGCGCAAGAGCTGGCGAGCCTGGGTGCGCGTCGCCGCGAAACCCATGCGGAAGACGACGTTGTCGAGACGTCGTTCGAGGAGACCGATCATCTCGTCACCGGTGCGGCCCTTCATGTGGGACGCCTGATGGTACGCGAGACGGAACTGACGCTCGAGAAGCCCGTAGATGCGGCGCATCTTCTGCTTCTCACGGAGACGGAGGCCGTACTCCGAGAGCTTGAAGCGCCCCTGGCCGTGCTGGCCCGGCGGATACGGACGACGAGTGACGGCGCACTTCTCCGAGAAGCAACGCTCGCCCTTGAGGTAGAGCTTCCCGCCTTCACGGCGGCACAGCTTGCAAACGGGACCGAGGTAACGTGCCATTTCGGTACTCTTTCAGACCCGGCGCCGCTTGGGCGGGCGGCAGCCGTTGTGAGGGATCGGCGTCACGTCGCGGATGAGCGTGATGCGGAAACCGGCGGATTGCAGCGCGCGGAGAGCGCTCTCGCGGCCCGCGCCAGGACCTTTCACGAACACGGCGACCGAGCGCATGCCGTGCTCCATCGCGCGCCGCGCAGCTTCTTCGGCCGCGAGCTGCGCCGCGAACGGCGTGCTCTTGCGCGAGCCCTTGAATCCGCGCGAGCCCGAGCTTGCCCACGACACCACGTCGCCGCCCACGTCGGTGATCGTGACGATGGTGTTGTTGAACGTGGATTGAATGTGCGCGATGCCGGCCGCGACGTTCTTCTTCGTCTGCTTTTTGCCGGGACGCTTTTTCGGACCACCGGTGGGCGGAGTCGAGGGGCTGGTCGGTGCTGCCATGGGAGCTTACTTCTTCCGCTGGATGAGGCCGCGACGCGGTCCCTTGCGAGTCCGTGCGTTCGTGTGCGTGCGCTGCCCGTTCACGGGCAGACCCTTGCGGTGCCGGAGCCCTCGGTACGAGCCGAGATCCATGAGCCGCTTGATGTTCTGCTGAACTTCGCGACGAAGATCGCCTTCGACCTTGTAGCTGCCCTCGATGATGTCGCGGATCGCCTTGATGTCCGACTCGGACAACTCGTCGACTTTCTTGCTGTGCGGGATCTTCGCTTTGTCGCAGATGACCCGCGCCGACTCGCGGCCGATTCCGTAAATGTAGGGAAGCGCGTAAGCCACAGCTTTCCGCCGCGGTAGATCGACTCCGGATATACGTGCCATGTTTCTTCTCTTCTACTCTCGTCCGCGCTCAGCCCTGGCGCTGCTTATGGCGCGGGTTCTCGCAAATCACGCGAACCACGCCGCGACGGCGGATGACTTTGCACTTCTCACAGATCTTCTTGACGCTCGGTCGAACCTTCATGGGGCTTCTCGCTAAAGCTTCTTCGTTATCTCGCCGCGGGTTGGGTCGTGTTCGAAGGAACGCACGAGGACGGGGTCACCGGGTAGGAGTCGCACGACGGCGTGCCTCGATGTCTTGCCGAGCCCTGCTTTCATCGTCCGTCCGTCGTTCAATCGAACTCTGAACATCGACTTGGGCAGGATCTCTTCAATCACTCCCGGTTCACCTTCATCACTTCGCGTGTCGTTCTCTCCTTCGGGTCTGAGTCATCCGCCGAGCACCTCGAGGATGCGACGAGTGACTTCGTCGAAACTGCCGGTTCCGTCGATTCGACGGAGGAGCCCTCGAGCCGCGTAGTGCGGGAGGAGCGCCGCAGTCATCGCCTCGTATTGATCGAGGCGCGTGTTCACTTTGTCCTCCCGGTCATCGTCTCGATGCTCGAGGACGGCGCCCGGGGGCGGGATACTGTACTTGAGGTGGTAGATGTGTCCAGTCTGAACGTCGGTCCGCCGGAGCGTCGCTCGCTCGACGAGGAGCGCCCGCGGGACGTCGATCTGGATCACGTGGTCGAGCGGCTTGCCCAGGACCTGAAGGACGGCATCGAGCGCGTCGGCCTGCGGGACCGTTCGCGGGAAGCCGTCGAGAATGAAGCCCTTTTCCGCGTCAGGGAGCTTCAGCCGCTCACCGACGAGGCCGATCACGACGTCGTCCGGAACGAGCTTCCCGGCGGTCATGAACTTCTCGGCTTCGATGCCGAGCGGCGTTCCGGCGGCGCGCGCCGCGCGGAGCATGTCGCCGGTCGAGATCTGAGGGACGCCGAGCCGCTCGACCAGGATTTTCGCCTGGGTGCCTTTGCCGCTCGCGGGCGGGCCAACCAGAACGATGCGCGTCACGCCGGCCTCCGCCCGCTGAGCCGGGTGGTCTGCGGGCCGGTGAGGCCCTCGTAGCTCCGCGTGATGAGGTGCGCTTCGATCTGGTTCGTCGTCTCGAGCGCCACGCCGACCACGATGATCAAGCTCGTTCCACCGAACTGGAACGGCACGTGGAACATCTGACTGACGAGGCTCGGGATGATGCAGATTGCGGCGAGATACGTCGCGCCGCCCACCGTGATTCGCGTCACGACGCGGTCGATGTACTCGGCGGTCTGACGACCGGGACGAATGCCCGGGATGTTCGCCTGTTGCTTCTTCAGGTTGTCCGCGACGTCGACGGGATTGAACGTGACGGCCGTGTAGAAGAAGGCGAAGAAAATAATCAAGCCGGCGAAGAGGACGTTGAAGGCCCAGTCTCCGCGGTTCAAAACCGAGCTGAACGTCGACATGCCGGGCAGGTTGAAGTTCGCGAGCGTCGCCGGGAACATGAGCAAGCTGGAGGCGAAGATCGGCGGGATCATGCTCGCCATGTTCACCTTCAGCGGCAGGTGTGCGGTCTGCCCGCCGTAGACACGTCGCCCGACTTGCCGGCGCGCGTACTGAATCGGGATGCGGCGTTGCGCGCGCTCGAAGAACACGACCCCGGCGATGCAGGCGAGCAAGATGCCGAGGAGAAGCGTGACGGTGAGGAGCTGGATATCGCCGCCGTTCGCGGCCCAGTAGCTGCTCACGCCGTTCGGGATGCCGCTCACGATGCTCGCGAGGATGATCATCGACGTGCCGTTGCCGATGCCGGCATCCGTCGCTTGTTCGCCCATCCACATCAGGAACGCGTGCCCCGTGGTCAGCGTCAAAATCGTGATGAGGCGAAAGGACCAGCCGGGGTTCGAAACGACGTCGGCGAAGCGACCGCCACCGACGTCCTGGTCGTTCAATCCTTCGAGCCACATCGCGACGCCGAACGACTGGAAGATGCTGAGCGCGACGGCCGCATAGCGCGTCCACTGCTCGAGCTTGCGACGGCCGCCTTCGCCTTCCTTCCGCAGCTCTTCGACTTGCTTCGAGACGAGACCGAGGAGCTGGAAGATGATGCTCGCCGACACGTACGGCATGATGCCGAGCGCGAAGAGCGACAGGTTCGCGACCGCGCCGCCGGAGAACAGATTGAACAGGCCGAGGAGACCGCTCTGTCCGCGCACGACCGCGCGCATGACGCTGCGGTCGACGCCCGGCGTCGTGACGAACACGCCGATCCGGTAGATCGCGAGGATCATCAAGGTGAACCCGATCCGTTTCCGGAGCTCGGGGACCTTGGTGATGTTGGAGAACCCGCCTACGACCGCCATCTCACCCTCGACCCGCGCGCGTGAGCCGCGAGAAAATGGCCGGGAGCGTGTTGAAGCGGTTCATGACGAAACGACGACGGGGTTCGGTCGAAACTCAGCTCGCAGGAGCCGCTGCAGCGGCGATGGCGGCGGCATCGGCGATGACGACGGTCTTGCCCTTGGCGCGCTCGATCTTCTCCGTCGCCTGAGCGCTGAAGCCGTGTGCGTGCACCGTGAGCTTCTTCGTGAGCTCGCCGGTCGCGAGGATCTTGATGCGAACGCCGACGCCTTGGACGAGCCGAGCGTCGCGGAGCGCTTGCTCGTCGACGGTCGCGCCATCGGGGAAGCGCTCGAGCTGACTCAGATTCACGATCGCCGTCACGATCGGAAACGGAACGCGGAACCCGCGCTTCGCCACGCGACGCTGAATCGGCGTCTGACCGCCCTGGAAGTGGATCTTGTGAAAATTCCCGGGCTTGCGGGCCTTCTGACCCTTCATACCCTTGCCGCTGGTCTTGCCGACGCCCGTTCCCGGGCCGCGACCGAGGCGGCGGACCTTGTGCTGCGACCCCGCGGGGGCAGCGAGACGAGAAAGCACGTCGCTCATGGGCGCTCCTCCACTTCGACCAGGTGCAAGACCTTCTTGATCATGCCGCGAAACGACGGCGTGTTCGCGACTTCGACGGTCGTACCGAGCCCATGCAGCCCGAGACCTCGCAAGATGAGGCGCTGCTTCTCGGGTCGGCCGATCATGCTGAGCCGTTGGCGCACGAACAGCTTTTTCACGTTCCGCCTCCTTGGCCTCCGGCGGCATGCACGGGCGTCGTGATGGCGTACTTCGCGACCGGGTAGTCGTGAGCGACGTCATCCAACTGCTTGCCACGTGCGCGCGCCACGTCTTCCGGCGACCGAAGCGACTTGAGCGCTTCGATCGTCGCGTAGACGGCGTTGTACTTGTTCGCGGACCCGAGGCATTTCGTGAGGATGTCCTGGATGCCCGCCGACTCGACGACGGCGCGGACCGGACCGCCCGCGATAACGCCCGTTCCGGGCGCCGCCGGCCTGAGAAGCACCTGCCCCGCGCCGAAGTGACCGGTCACGTCGTGCGGAATCGTGGAGCCGATCATCGGCACCTTGAACATGTTCTTGCGGGCCTGGTCGTTGCCCTTCCGAATCGCTTCGGGGACTTCGTTCGCCTTGCCGAGCCCAACGCCCACGTGACCCGCTTCGTCGCCGACCACGACGAGCGCCGAGAAGCTGAAACGACGTCCACCCTGCACCACTTTCGCGACGCGGTTGATGTGGATGACGCGCTCCTTGAGTCTGTCTTCCTCGAAGTCCTCGAATGCCATTTCTATGTCGTTCCTTCGCCTGACTGAAACCCGTTGCTCTCACTCGTCGAGCTCAGGCTCAGAACGTGAGACCCGCCTCTCGCGCCGCGTCGGCAAGTGCCTTCACGCGACCGTGATAGAGGTAACCATTGCGGTCGAATACGACCTTGTCCAGTTGCTGCCCGAGGCAAATCTTCGCGATGAGGGCGCCCACCTTTTTGGCAGCGTCCGTCTTGGATCCGTCATCGAGTGTCCCCTTCAAGTCGGGTGACAGCGTCGATGCCGCCGCGAGGGTCTTGCCGCTCACGTCGTCGACGACCTGAGCGTAGATGTGACGCGCACTCCGAAAAACGCTGAGGCGCGGGCGCTCCAAGGTTCCGGAGATCTTCTGACGGATTCGTAGCTTCCGTCGTTCACGACCGATGAGTTTCTTCGCCATGAGACTCTGTCCGTTACTTCTTGCCGGCCTTGCCCGCTTTGCGGCGGACGTTTTCGCCGCGATACCTGACGCCCTTGCCCGCGTACGGCTCCGGTGGCCGGAACGACCGCAACGTCGCGGCGACCTGGCCGAGCAGACCCTTGTTCGCCGACGTGAGCACGATGACCGTACCCTTCGAATCGCCGGGGATCGTCGCGGAGATGCCCGCGGGGAGCGGGAAGATCACCGGGTGCGAAAGGCCGAGCGCCATGTGCAGCGTCTGTCCCTTGAGCTCGGCGCGGTAACCCGTGCCGACCAGCTCGAGGATCCGTTCGTAGCCTTCGCTCGTGCCCTTCACGATGCTGGCGAGAAGCGCCCGCGCGAGGCCTTGCCACCTCGCCGCGTCGCGGCCTTCCGCGCTGCTCGTCACGGTGAGGGCGCCGCCGCTCTGGGTGATCGTGACGGTGGGCGGAATGGGCTGAGTGAGCTTACCCTTCGGACCCTGCACGTCGACCTTGCCGGTTCCGATGGAGACGGTGACACCCTTCGGCACCACGATCGGACGCTTGCCGACGCGGGACTGAAGGAACTTCGACGGAGCCGTCGGTTCTGCCGCGGCAGCCATCACCACACCTCACAGAGAAGCTCGCCGCCGACCTTCTGGCGACGCGCTTCCTTGTCGGTCATCACGCCGTGAGACGTGCTGAGAATCGAGACGCCGAGGCCGGAGAGCACGCGGGGGATCCCCTCATGACCGACGTACACGCGGCGGCCGGGCCGCGACACGCGGCGCATGCCGGCGAACGCGGAGTCCTTTTCGCGGTTGTACTTCAAGACCACGCGGATCTGCGGGTACTTGGCTTTCGCGCCTTCGACCGGCTCTTCGTCACGGACGTCCGCGATGAAGCCTTCCGCCTTCAAGATTTCCGCGATGGCTCGCTTGACCTTGCTCATCGGAATGGCCGTCGAAGCGTGCCGCGCCATCGCAGCGTTCCTGATTCTTGCCAGCATGTCGGCAATGGGATCAGTAGTCATATTTTCTCACCAGCTCGCCTTCGTCACCCCGGGCAACTCACCCTTCAGGGCGAGGCCGCGGAAGCACAATCGACAGAGATTGAAGTCGCGATAAACGGCACGCCCGCGACCGCACATGTGGCAACGGTTTCGGTGTCGGGTAGAAAACTTCGGGGGACGGTTGAGCTTCGCCCACTGGGATGCACGTGCCATCTGCTTAGCTCCTGAATGGCATTCCGAGCCGTTGAAGAAGCTCCCGGGCTTCCTCGTTGCTCTTTGCGCTGGTGACGAACGTGATGTTCATGCCTTTGACACTGTCGACGGCGTCGAAGTCGATCTCGGGGAACACGATCTGCTCCTTGAGACCGAGGGTGTAGTTACCGGCGCCGTCGAACGCCTTCGGGCTGGTGCCGCGGAAGTCGCGAACGCGAGGCAACGCGAGGGTGACGAGGCGATCCAGGAACTCCCACATCCGTTCGCGGCGGAGAGTGACCTTCACACCGATCGGGAGCCCTTCACGGAGCTTGAAGTTCGCGATCGCCTTCTTGGAGCGCGTGATGACCGGCTTCTGTCCGGTGATCGTCTTCAGCTCTTCCACGGCGCTGTCGATGATCTTCGGATTTCCGACGGCGGCTCCGAGGCCCATGTTGATGACGATGCGCTCGAGGCGAGGCACCTGCATCGGGCTGGTGTAGCTGAACCGCTTCATCAACCCGGAAACGACGTCTTTCTTGTACCGCTCGCGAAGGCGAGGTTCGACTGCTTCGGTCATTGGCTCAGCTCTCTCCGACGATCTCGGCGCCGCTCTTCGCGATCCGAACCTTCTTGCCGTTCTTCACCTGATAGCGGACCCGCGTGCGCTTGCCCGTCTCGGGATCGAGCGGCATCACTTTGCTCACGTGCATCGGCGCCTCGACCTCGAGGATCCCGCCGGGTCGCTGCGGCGTGGCAGCGAGATGCTTCTTCACGAGGTTGATACCCTCGATCACGACGAGGTCACGCTCCGGTACGACCCGGACGACCTTGCCTTGCTTGCCCTTGTCGTTGCCGCGGAGGACCACGACGCGGTCTCCCTTGCGAATCCTGGCCATCAGAGGACCTCCGGCGCGAGCGAGACGATCTTCATGAACTTCTTGCCGCGGAGCTCGCGAGCGACTGGGCCGAAGATGCGGGTTCCGAGCGGTTCCTTCTGGTTGTTCAGAATGACCGCGCTGTTCGTGTCGAAGCGGATGTAGCTGCCGTCCGAACGGCGGCACTCGCGCTTCACGCGAACCACGACTGCCTTCGTCGTGTCGCCCTTCTTCACCTTGCTGTCGGGGAGCGCTTCCTTGACGCTGACGACGATGATGTCGCCGAGCCCCGCATAGCGACGGCGCGACCCGCCGAGCACTTTGACGCACTGGACGAGCTTCGCCCCGGAGTTGTCCGCGACATCCAAGAACGTTTGTACCTGAATCATCGGCCGTTCCTCATTCCCCCGCGGAGCGGCTGATCAGGCGCGCGACCATGAACCGCTTCTCCTTCGAGAGCGGACGATGCTCGACGATCTCCACGCGGTCGCCCGTGCGGTACTCGTTCTTCTCGTCGTGTGCCTTGTATCGCTTCCGAACGCGCACGTACTTCTTGTAGACGCCGTGCACCTTGAAGCGCACGACCTCGACGATGACGGTTTTGTCCATCTTGTCGCTCATGATGCGACCGATGAGCCGACGACGACCGGATTTGCCCGGCTCGTGCTTCGGCACGGGAACGACTTCTTCAGTCACGACTTACCTCCAGCGGCGGCGGCAGCAGCCTGCGTGCGACCGCGAAGAATGCCCTCGAGCCGGGCGATGTCGCGCCGCGCTTTGCGGATCAGGCTCGTGTCTTCGAGCTGATTCGTGAAGTTCTTCATGCGGTGCGAAAAGAGTTCCTTTTTGATGCTCGCGCGGAGCTCGAGCAGGTCTTCGGTACTGCGTTCGGTGAGGTCTTTCGCGTCCATCACGTGATTCCTCGCGCCAGAAAGCGCACCGAGACGGGGAGTTTCGAGGCGGCGATGCGGAAAGCCTCTTCGGCCTCCTGCGCGGTCACCCCCGAGAGCTCGAAGAGCACGCGGCCCGGCTTCACGATCGCAACCCATTGTTCGACGGCGCCCTTACCGGAACCCATTCGAACTTCGAGCGGCTTCTTGGTGACCGGCTTGTCCGGGAACACGCGGATCCAGAGGTTGCCCTGGCGCTTCACCTTGCGGGTGATTGCCATACGGCCGGCTTCGATCTGCCGCGACGTGAGACGACCGTGCTCGACCGCCTGCATGCCGAAGTCTCCGAAGGACACGTCACTGCCGCGCCAGGCCATGCCGCGGTTCTTGCCCTTCTGCTGTTTTCTGAACTTGGTGCGTTTCGGCGAAAGCTGGGACATGTCTCGTCCTTATTGGAGAATCCGGCGAGCTTTGCGCTGCAGCACTTCGCCCTTGAAGATCCACACCTTCACGCCGATGACGCCGTAGGTGGTGCGCGCTTCGGCGAGCCCGAAGTCGACGTCGGCGCGCAGCGTGTGAAGGGGAACGCGCCCTTCACGGTACGTCTCGACGCGGCCCATTTCGGCGCCGCCGAGGCGGCCCGCGCAGCGGACGCGCACACCCTTGGCGCCGAACTTCATGGCCGTCGTGAGCGCCTTCTTCATCGCGCGCCGGAACGCGATACGGCGCTCGAGCTGCGTCGCGATGTTCTCGGCGACGAGCTGGGCGTTGGTCTCCGCCTTCCGGACTTCCTGCACGTCGATGAAGACTTCGTTCTTCGTGAACGACTGCACGCCGGGGAACTTCACTTCGCCCTTGGCGGCCGTATCGAGATTGCCGACCTTGAGGATCTCGATTCCCTTGCCGCCCTTACCGATGACCATGCCCGGACGCGCGGTGTAGACGATGACCTTCACCTTGTTCGCGGCGCGCTCGATTTCGACGCTCGCGACGTTGGCGTTGTAGAGGTAGTCCTTCACCGCTCGCTTGATGCGAAGGTCCTCGTGCAGCCAGGTGCTGTACTGCTTGTCTTCGTACCACTTGCTGGTCCACGTCTTGATGACGCCGAGCCGAAAGCCATACGGATGTGTCTTCTGTCCCATTGAATTTGCCTGTCGCTAATTAGGCGGGCGAACCCTGCTCAGCGCTCGTCGAGCTCGATGTGGATGTGGGAGAGGCGTTTGACGATTTGAGTCGCGCGGCCCATCGCGCGGGGACGCCAGCGACGCATGTGCTGGTCAGGGCCCTTGTCGACGGAAGCCACACTGATGAAGAGCGCGTCGAGATCGACCTGCGGCTTCTTCTGGCGAGCGTTCGCCAGTGCGCTCGCGATGAGCTTCTTGACGAACGGCGCCCCGGCCTTCGGCGTGTAGTCGAGGAGCTGAAGCGCCTCGGCGGCGTCGCGACCTCGAACGAGATCGACGATGATCCGAGCCTTACGCGGACTGATCCGCTGATAACGTGCTGTCGCCTTGCTGATCATAGGGCAGTTTCTCCGTGAGACCCGCCGTCCCTCGAGACGACCGAAGTCGTCTCCTCATCCGCGAGTGTCGGACCAGCGTTCGTCGACGACGTGTCGAAGCGACGTGGCCCTCACCGCGGCTGTCGAGCACTCGATCCTCGACGGAACGGGCACCCGAATAAGGGACCGGCTTAGTAGCAGGGTGTCTGGGGCTTCGCAAGTGCAGCGCTGGGAATGGACTCTGTACAGCCATTCAGGGCCGTACTAGCGCCGCCGCCGCGAAGCCTCGAATTACTTCTTTCCAGTGGTCGCGTTCTTGGAGGCCGTCGCCTTTTTCTTGTCGCCGGTGTGACCGTGGAACGTGCGCGTCGGCGCGAATTCCCCGAGCTTGTGACCGACCATGTTCTCGGTGACGAACACCGGGACGAACTTGCGACCGTTGTGAACCGCGAACGTCAGGCCGACGGCTTCGGGAATGATCGTCGAACGACGCGACCAGGTCTTGATGACCTTCTTCGCGGCGGTCGTGATCGTCGCTTCGATCTTCTTCGCCAGGTGTCCGTCGACGAACGGACCTTTCTTGATACTCCGCGCCATGCGCTCAGCCCTTCGCCTTCCGGTGCTTCACGATCATCGAATCCGTTCGCTTGTTATTTCGGGTCTTGAGACCCTTCGAGAGCTGACCCCACGGCGAGCACGGGTGTCGTCCGCCGCTCGTCCGGCCTTCACCACCGCCCATCGGATGATCGACGGGGTTCATGGTGACGCCGCGGTTGTGCGGTCGCCATCCGAGCCAGCGCGTCCGGCCGGCCTTACCGATCGCGAGGTTCTGGTGGTCCAGGTTCGACACCTGACCCACCGTCGCCCGGCACTCGATGTGCACCTTGCGGACTTCACCGCTCGGTAGCTTCACGAGCGCGTACTCCGACTCCTTCGCCATGAGCTGAGCGGCGACGCCGGCGGCGCGCACGAGCTGCGCACCCTTGCCCTTCTTCATTTCGATGCCGTGGATCATCGTGCCCACGGGGATGTGCTGAAGCCGGAGGCAATTGCCGGGACGAATGTCCGCCGAGCGACTCGAGACGACCTCGTCGCCGACCTTCATGCCGTCGGGCGCGAGGATGTACCGCTTCTCGCCGTCCTTGTAGTTCAGGAGCGCGATGCGTGCGGTGCGGTTCGGGTCATACTCGATGGTCGCGACGATCGCCGGAACGCCGATCTTGTCGCGGCGAAAGTCGATGACGCGGAAGCGCTTCTTGTGCCCACCGCCGCGGAACCGCGACGTGATGCGACCGTAGTGATTGCGTCCACCGGTGCTCGACTTGAGCTCGGTGAGCTTCTTCATCGGCGAGTCGGCGGTGATGTCGGCGAAATCGCTCACCGAGTATTGGCGGCGCCCGTTCGTAACCGGCTTGTATGCTCGAATGCCCATCTGATTACTCCGCCGACTCTTGGAAGAACTGGATGTCGCTTCCCTCGCGGAGGGTCACGATGGCCTTTTTCCAGTTACGTCGCTTGGCGAGTGCCTTGCCCATGCGCTTCATTTTCCCGCGCTGGACCAGGGTGTTGACGCTCGCGACTTTGACGTCGAAGAGCGCCTCGACCGCGTTTCGGATTTGAACTTTGTTCGCGTCGATCGCGACCTCGAAAATGACCTGGTTGCCTTCGACTTTGAGGCGGGCCGCTTTCTCGGTGAGCGCGATCGGACGACGAATGATCTTCTCGGGGGTCAAGAGGCTCATGACTTCACCGCCTTGCACCGAGCTTCGAGCGCCTTCACCGCTTGCTTCGACACCACCAGGTGCTTGTGCCTGAGAAGGTCGTAAACGTTCACGCCCTCCGGAGGCAGAAACTGGTTGTCGGGCATGTTGCGGATCGAAAGGCGAAGATTCTCGTTGCCCTTGTCGTCGACCACCAGCGTCTTCGCCGCCGCGTTCAACGCCGTCAGAGCGACGAGGAGCTTCTTCGTCTTGATCTCGCCGAGGTCGATGTTCTCGACCACGGTGAAACGCCCTTCCTTCACGAGAAGGCTGAGCGCCCCACGGAGCGCGAGCGCGCGGACTCGCCGCGGCGGCCGATACCCGTAGTCGCGCGGACGCGGCGGGTGGGCGCGCCCACCACCGACGAAGATCGGCGCCCGGATCGTGCCGTGACGGGCGTTACCGGTGCCCTTCTGTTTGTAGATTTTGATGCTCGAGCCGCGCACGGAGGCGCGCTCTTGTGCCGCCGCGGTGCCGGCGCGCCGCGACGATAGCTGCGCCGTGACGACCTCGTGGAACAGATGTTCTTTGACGTCGGTCGCGAACACGTCGTCCGCGAGATCGATCTCGCCGACCTTCTCGCGCTTCAGGTTGAATACGTCCAACTTCGGCATGGTGGTTCTCAGCTCTTGATCTCGACGTCGACGCCCGCCGACAAATCGAGCTTCATGAGCGCGTCGAGGGTCTGCGGCGTCGGCTCGAGGATGTCGATCAAGCGGCGGTGCGTGCGCACCTCGAACTGCTCGCGCGACTTCTTGTCGACGTGGGGCCCGCGCAGCACCGTGTAACGCCGGATGCCGGTGGGCAGAGGAATGGGGCCAGCGACGCGCGCACCGGTTCGTCGAGCGGTCTCGACGATGTCGCCCGTCGATTTGTCGAGGAGCTGGTGATCGAACGCCTTCAGACGGATTCGAATCTTGGTTGTATCGACCATGAATTTTCTCGTTCGGTTTCGGCGGTTCGGGCGTTGCTCGATTACTCGAGGATCTTCGTGACGACGCCGGCGCCGACGGTTTTGCCGCC
>CAZDNG010000003.1:198577-243930 GCA_964506835.1 uncultured Polyangiaceae bacterium | reverse complement strand
AGCGAGCCGCGGGGGACAAGGTCCCCCCAGGACCCAGAGCGAGCCGCGGGGGACAAGGTCCCCCCAGGACCCAGAGCGAGCCGCGGGGGACAAGGTCCCCCCAGGACCCAGAGCGAGCCGGGGACAAGGTCCCCCCGACTAATAATCCGTCTCGGGCGCCATGCCCGACGTCTCGACGTGATACGTGAAGCCGATGGTGATCGCCGTCGACGCGCCGCCGCTGACCGTTTGTTGCAGCGCGAGATCGATCGAGTACGCGGTGTCGGTGTAGCCCGCGCCGAAGCTGATGGCGTGAGTGACCGCGCCCTGGTCGTAGCGATAGCCGGCGCGGAGCGGAAAGTGATCGCCGGCCAGGAACTCACCGCCGAACATCACGCGCGCCTTCGACTCGTTGTACGTCGTGAAGTCGCCGAGCACGTCGCCTTCCACGGTGAAGAGGTCGCTGCCGTAGGCGATGCCGCCGCCGAGCATGAGCGGCAGATAGCCGTTTCCCGGGTCGGTCAAGTTTTGCCCGACGAGCGAAATGGCAACCTCGTTCACGGGTTTCACGGTCAGGCCCGCTTCGAACGTCAGGTTCTCGACGATCGCTTTGTCGTTCAGGCCGCCCGCTGCCGCGCTCGGGTGCAGGCTGTAGAGGCCGCGCGGAAATCCGTCCTGTTTCAGTGACAGGTAGCGGCCGGTCGCGCCGAGGAAAAAGTGATCGGAGAACGGGTACGCCAGCGCGAAACGCACATCGAAATAGGTGCGATCGACGCCGCTCGGATCCTGCCGATTCCACGTCGCGGAAACACCTCCCGCTAGACGCGAAGCCGAAACGATCGAGTCGACGATCGCCGCCCCGTAGGTCTGTCGATCCGCCTGCGGATAGATCTGGGCGAGGGCCCCCAGATGGTAGACCCGGGTCGCCGCCATGTTCGCGGGGTTCGCGAACAGCGCGTCCGTCGAGTTCGAGAAGGCGCGGAGCGCGCCGCCCATTCCTGCGCTGCGCGCCGTTTCGATCTGCCCGTAGTTGTATCCAACCTCGGGCGGCAGCGTGCTCGAGTCGGCGTAGCTTGAACTCGCGACCGCCATCGAGAACGCCACGGTCAGCGTCGATACGGCGCGCCGAGCGCCCTGCTTCATTTCGGAAATTCCGAACGCTTCGCGCATGGACGGAGCCGTGACGAGGTTTCGTGCCTCGCGCTGCAATGGGCACGTCCTTAACGCCGACGCGCGCTCGCGGGCAACAAAAGCGCGAGAGATAAAAGGGGGCGCCACGCCTCGTCACGACGATCGCCGCGTTCGATCGAACCGACTCGGCGCCCGAAGCACGAACGACACGACACGATTCGTTTTCGTACCGGCGACCCTTGACTGGAGAAATCGCGGAAGTTGACGCTACGCGAGCGCACGCGATTTGGAAGGCGACGACCAATTCTCTGTTTGTTTGATGACTTACTGATCGCGTCGCGAAAGCGCGTCGTGATGAAGCGCTCGAGATGCGATCACGCGCGGATCGAAGAACGAGATTTTCCGCAGGGATCGTGGCGAAAAAAAATACCCCATTGAGTTCCGTCACGAGGCGGTGCTAGCTCGCGCATGGTTGGTTCGGCGGCACGTTCTCTCGGTGCCGACGTCACCCGCAACGGTCCGCCGCGCATGAGGTACCTGCTTCTATCCAGTGCGATGACCGCGAGGCGTTCGGCGCCGCGCGCGACGAACTCAGGACGGCAGGGGCTCTAGTTAACTCACAGGCTGTCCACCCTGTGGACAATCTGTGAGACACGTATTTTTTTCATTGGAGTCGGGACGTTTTGGATGTGCCTCTAATCACCATGGATAGCTCTTCACAAGCTCTCCACATCTGGAAGGACGCGATCGAGCACACGCGATCGCTCTCCCCCGCTTCGTTCGAACAGTGGTTCGGCAGCGTCCAGTTCGAGGGCTACAACGACGGCGTGCTCGCACTCACTGCTCGCGATGAATTCGTGCGCGACTGGGTGAAGACTCATTTCCAACCGACGCTCGTGCGACGCATTCGTGAGCTCGCGGGGGAAGAGACCCCCGAGACGATTCGCATCGAATGGCGCATCTCCAGCGACCTCGACAATCCGGTGTGTCCCGCGAAAGCGACGCGCCCTCCGCCGAGGTCCAGGCCCGCGAGCAGCCGGCCACCGATCCCGATCGTGAAACCCGTCGGTCGCCCGTCCTACGGCGACAACTTGAACCCCAAGCACACGTTCCCGAACTTCGTCGTCGGGACGTCGAACGAGCTCGCGTACGCCGCGGCATGCGCTTCGGCCGGTGAAACCGGACCTCGGTACAATCCCCTCTTTCTGTGCGGGGGAACCGGGCTCGGCAAGACGCACTTGATGCATGCGATCGCTCATCGCGTGCTCGAGAAGAAGCCCGGCGCGCGCGTCGTCTACGTGTCGGCGGAACGGTTCACGAACGAGTTCATCGCCGCGCTCCAGCATCACAAGATGGACGAGTTCCGAGCTCGGTACCGTACCGACTGCGATCTGCTCCTCCTCGACGACATCCAGTCGCTCGCCGGTCGCGAACAGACCCAGGAAGAATTTTTTCACACGTTCAACGCGCTTCACGACACGGACAAGCCGATCGTCGTCTCCAGCGACAAGTATCCGCAGGAGCTCCAGCGCATGCCGGAGCGACTCATCTCGCGGTTCACGTCGGGCCTCGTCGCCGACGTGCACGTGCCGGAGCTCGAAACGCGCGTCGCGATCGTGCGGAAGAAGGCGCAGCTGGAGGGCATTCAACTCGACGACGACGTCGCCGTTCTCCTCGCTCAGCGCGTGAAGACCAACGTCAGGGAGCTCGAGGGCACCCTGATCCGGCTGGCGGCGAAAGCGTCCTTGACCTGCCGCGCGATCGACCTCGCCTTCGCAACGTCGGAAATCGCGGTGCTCTCGCCGACTCGCGCCGAGGCGACGAGCGTCGAAGAGATCCAGCGCGCCGTTTGTACTCATTTTCGCCTGTCGAACTCGGAACTCCTCAGCAAAGATCGCCACAAGAGCGTGGCCTTCGCGCGCCACGTCGCGATGTACCTCTGCCGGCAGCGTCTCGGCTCGAGCTACCCCGAGCTCGGCCGCGCATTCGGCAATCGCGACCACACGACGGTCATCAGCGCCGTCCGGCGTGTCGAACAACTGAGGCAACGTGACCCACAGGTGAACGCGCAGCTCGCGGCCATCGAGCAACGGCTCGCCGCGTCCGATTGAGCGAGCTGTTCGCCGAGCGAAGGCGAGCGGCGTCCCGGGTGCTATGCTCGGTGAAATGACGGCATTGCCGAGCATGACGCGGGGGCTCCGGCACGTGGCGCTCAAGTGCAAGGACCTGGGGTCGATGGAGCGGTTTTACACCGATCTCCTCGGCTACCAGGTCGAGTGGCGCCCCGACGCCGAGAACGTCTACCTCACGAACGGGCTCGACAGCCTGGCGTTGCACGCGGACTCGAAAGCCGGCGAGAGCGACACCCGGCTCGACCACATCGGCATCTTGCTCGGCAAAGAGAACGACGTGGACACGTGGGCCGAGCATCTCGAAAAACAGGGCGCGGTCGTGGCCGCTGGTCCTCGCACGCACCGCGACGGGTGCCGTTCCTTTTACGCACTCGATCCGGAGGGGACGCGCATCCAGTTCTTGTGGCACCCCGTGCTCTCGAACGCGCCGGGGTGACGCGTCGCCGTCGCGCTCAGCCGAGCTTCTGAAGCTCCGCAGCGCATTCGTTGGCGTACGCTTGATTGCCGGTGGAGAGCGCGATGCGCTGCGCGAGGTGGAGCTCGCTCCGCGCTTCGTCGAGGGCGCCTTGTTCGGCGGCGGCTCGACCGCGGAGGTATCGGCCGAGGAGCGCGTCGCCGATCCATCCTCGGCTCTCGGCGTCGGCGATCCGATCCGCGAACTCCGCGGACGGCGCCGGAGCGCCGTCGTGATGGGCGAGGTAGCCGAGCAGCAAGCGACAACGGAGCGCGACGCGAATGGCGTTCGCTTCTTCGGCGGCGGACAACGCCGACGCGACCGCGGCGCGGGCGCGGGCGCGCTCGCCCAAGCGAACCAGCGCCGCCGCCTGCTCGGAGAGGCTCGCCGCCACCTCGTACAGCAAGCCGAGCTCCTCGGCTTGCGATGCGACGTGGACGGCGCCTTCGGCGGCCTCACGCCATTTCCCGGCGCTCGCGTGGAGTTGGGTCCGGACCACGGCGCGGTCGAGCGCGAGCAGCGGATCGTCGAGCGCCGCGAGCCCCGCGGCGTCCGCGAGCGAGCGCTCGGCGAGCACCGCGTCCCCGGCAGCGCCGAACGTCCGCGCGCGACTCAACGCGAGACGATGAAGCGCGGCGCTATCGGTGAGCGTCATTTTCGAGAGTGGCTCGAGCGCGCGGCGAGCGAGCCGGAACTCGCCGCGCGACGACGCGAGGTCGGCGCGCGCCGCGAGGAGCCCGCCGAGGAGCTCGCCGTCGGAGCTTCCGCGGTCGAGCAGCGACTCGGCTGCGAGCTGTTGATCGAGCGCGCCGAGGACGTAGGCGAGATCGATCTTCATCTCGTTCTGGAGCGAGCGCTCGATGCCATCGCCCTCCGCGCGCTTGACGAGGCGCTCGATGAGAGCCGGCAAGTTCGGCCCCGTGCGCACGTAGCGAACCGCGGTGGCCAGCGCTCGAAGCCAATTTCCGATCTGCGCCGTGGATCTCGATTCGAGGTCCGACAGATCGAGCGCGTAGGCGAGGTCGAGCGCGGCGCGGTCGAGCTGGCGCGTGGCGACGTAGAAGAGCCCGCTCCGCGCGTACAGATCCGCGGCGCCGTCGCGGTCCCCCGCCGCGGCGAGGTGGTAGCCGATCTGGTCGGCTTGCTCTTCGACGTCTTCGCCGAGGAGCTTCGTGTGCGCCTCGGCGGCCCGGCGGTGCAGCGCGACGAGATCCTTCGTGTCGAGCTCCGCGAGCACGACCTCGCGCGCGAGCGGAGACGGAAATTCGTACGACCCTGCGCCTTCGTGCGCGAGGAGCCCGCCCGCGATCAGCCCCTCGGCGACCGACTCCACCTCCGGCAGCGTCATGCCCACCACGGCGGCGAGGACGGCCGAGTCCACCGGCGGCTCGAGCACCGCCGCCGCGACGAAGAGCTGCCGTTCCTCGTCGCCGAGCCGGCGCAGACGATCGGCGGTGAGCGCGCGCAAGGTACGCGGCACCGCGACGCCGTCGTCGAGCGAAAGCGATTGGACGCGACCGTCGCCGACGGCGAAAAGTCCGCTGTCGAAGAGCTGACGGAGCAACTCCTCCACGAACATCGGCTGGCCGCCGGCGCGCTCGTAGAGAAATTCGAAGAGCCCGCGCGGAACGGCCGACACGCCGGCTCGAGCCGACACCAATCGCTCCACGTCGGCCTCGTCCATCTCGCCGAGACGGAGCTCGGAGTCGACGGTGAGCGACCGATACGGAGCCGTCGGATCGGGGCGCGCCGCGAGCACGATCGCGAGCCGCGACGAGACGAGCCGTGACGCAGCCCGCGCGATCAGCTCGCAGCTCGCTTCGTCGAGCTCGTGCGCGTCGTCCCACGCGAACACGGTGAAGGCGTCCTCGGACAAGCTGTGCATCATCCGAGTGACCGCGCTCTTCAACGCGGTCGACACCGGCATGCGCCCCGGCGCGAGCGCGCCGAGCTCGCTTTCGACGGCCGCCACCTCGTCGGCGTCGAGCCCGAGCGCCCGGAGCCGCGGTTCGAGCGCCTGAATCCGTTCAGCGGGGTCGCCGTCGCGCACGCCGCATACGCGCCGGAGCATCGCCACGATGCCGCTGTACGGGAGCTCGCGACCGCGCGGCGGACACGTCGCGAAATACGTCCTGAGGTCGAACGGCCCGCGCGCGAGCCGGCGCTGCATCTCGACGGCGAGGCGCGTCTTGCCGATGCCCGGGTCGCCCACGATGGTGAGGATCCGGAATTCGCCGCGCGACGCGCGCACCAGCGTCTCGGCGAGCTGGTGCAGCTCGTCCTTCCTGCCCACGAACGAGTCGACGAACCGCTCTTGGACGAACTCGGTCGCACGGAAGTGCGAGCCCTCGGTCTCGAGCGAGAAACGGCCGCGCAGCGAGGCCGCGGCGCGCCGCGCGAGCACGACGCCGCGCGCGGAGGCGCGAGACAGCGCGCGGGCGGACGCGATGAGTCGCTCGAACCGCTCGTCGCGCGGGGGACGATGCTGAGGATCGAGCCGGAGGCGTCCCGCGTCGACGCCGACCGACGGCGACACCGCGCCGACGTCGAGCCCTCGCGCGAGCACGAGCCCGCAGCGCACTGCGGCCTCGGTATCACGACCATCGGAGCGATCGAGGCCGAAGAGCGCCGTGGTCTCGGAAGCCTCCTCCGCAAACACCTCGCCGCCGTAACGCGTGATCGCGGCGCGCATCCGCTCGCGGAGCCCTTCGGCGAGCGGCTCGCGAAGCGAGAGGACGAGCGCGGACACGTGGCGCATTTCACCGAAGCCGATCGACGGCGGAATCGAGGTGATGCGCAGCGCGCCGGCGTCGAACACGACGTCGTTCTCCGGCGGAGGGGGTGGAACGGTGAGCGGACGTTCGAGCAAGGCGCCGATCACCGTTTCGGCGGCGACGACGCGCGGACCGCCGCGATGGGCCTCGACGAACGCGGCGAGATCGCCTTGCGACGCCCGGAGGCCGCAGGCGTACGTGCACGCGAGGAGCTCCTCGTGCAGCGACGACACCGACGCGAACCGGTCTTCGGGATCCAGCGCGAGCGCCCGGTGTACGAGGTCGGCGAGCGGCGCCGGAATGTCGTCACGAATCGTCTCGAGCGGCGTCGGATCGGCGAGCGTGACCTTCCGACGCGTTTCTTCGACGGTCTCCGCGAGGAAGGGCGACCTTCCCGCGATCAGGAAATAAAGTAGGGTCCCCAGCGAGAAAATATCCGTCGCGGGGGTCGGCTCTTGACCCCGAATTTGCTCGGGGCTCGATGCGGCGTACGACTGGACGAGCGACGGGCGCGCGCCCGGCATGCCGAGCGCCGCGCGAATCACGCCGAAATCGGTCACTTTGACGTCACCGTCGAAGCTGACGATCACGTTATGCGGCGCGACCGCGCCGTGCATGATGCCGAGCGGCCGCAGCTTTTCGTCGCGACGCCGGTGCGCGTGGTCGAGGGCCTTGGCGACTTCGAGCGTGAGGTACGCGGCGAGCGACAGCGACGTGACGCCCTCGCGCGAACGGCGCTGCAGGGTCTCGAGGTCGATTCCAGCGACGAATTCGGTCGCGATGTAGAACGACGGCGTCGCGCCGCCGTCGTCACGACCCAGATCGAACACCTGCGCGAGATTGGCGTGCGAAAGTCGCATCGCGCGCTGCACGTGCTCGAGGAACGCCGCGACGAACGGCTCGGTCGTCGCGAACTCCGGGAGCACTCGCTTCACGACGAGCACCTTCTCGAACCCTTCGACGCCGAAGCTCTTCGCGCGAAACGCTTCGGTCGTCACGCCGCGTCCCAGCGACTCGATGAGCTCGTAACGGCCCAGAGTCCGGCGTTCGGGGCCCTCGGTCATGATGCGAATCACGCCCGCGGGGGCTAGTTGCCCGAGCCGCCCTGCGAGGGATCTTCGGTGCCGTACATGGCCTCGGCGATCGCGAACGTGGCGGCTTCGAGGTGCGCGTACGCGTCTCGAATCGCCTGGAGGCTCGCGCCGCTCTCGAGGCTCTCTTTCAAGACGGCCACGTCGTTTCGGACGCCGTCGATGCGTTCGGCCTCGAGGAGATCGCCGTACCCTTCCAGCGCCTGCTCGGTCGTGTAGATCAAGGTCTCGGCCTGGTTCTTGAGCTCGGCGAGATTCTTTCGAATGTCGTCGGTCTCCTTGAATTTCTCGGCTTCGGTGACCAGGCGCGCGATCTCCGCCTCGTTCAGACCGCTGGTCGGCCGCACGCTGACGTTCTGCGTCTTGCCGGTGCCGAGGTCTTTCGCTTCGACCGCGAGAATACCGTTCGCGTCGATGCGGAACGTCACCTGAATCTTCGGGACGCCTCGCGGCGCGGGAGGGATCCCCGTCAATTCGAACTTCGCGAGGCTCCGGTTGTCGACCGCCATCTCGCGCTCACCCTGCAGCGCGTGGATCGGCACGAACGGCTGATTGTCGACGCTCGTCGTGAAGGTTTCGCTTTTCTCGGTCGGCACGGTCGTGTTGCGCGGAATGACCCGCGTGAACACGCCGCCGCCGGTCTCGACGCCGATGGAGAGCGGCGTGACGTCGAGCAAGAGCACTTCGTCGATCTGGCCGCCGAGCGCCGCGCCTTGGATGGCTGCGCCGACCGCGACGACCTCGTCGGGGTTCACGCCTTTGTTCGGCTCCCGCCCGAAGAACTCTTTCACGGCCTTCTGCACGGCCGGCATGCGCGTCATTCCACCGACGAGCACGACCTGATCGATGTTGGCGGCCTTCACCTTCGCGTCAGCGAGGACCGCCTTGCACGCCTGGATGGTGCGATCGACGAGATCGCTCGTCAGGATTTCGAGCTCGCTCCGTTTCATCGGTCGTTCGAGGTGGAGCGGCCCTCCAGGGCCCGAGGCGATGAAGGGCACGTTCAGCTCCGTCTCGAGCGACGACGAGAGCTCGTGCTTGGCCTTCTCGGCGGCTTCTCGCAGCCGCTGCAGGCTCATCCTGTCTTTTCTTAGATCGACGCCGTTTTCGGCCTGAAACTCCTCGGCCAGCTTGTCGATGATGCGAATGTCGAAATCTTCGCCGCCGAGGTGCGTGTCGCCACCGGTCGCCTTCACGTTGAACACGCCACCGGCGATCTCGAGCACCGAAACGTCGAAAGTGCCGCCCCCGAGATCGTAGACCGCGATGCGCTCGGTCGCCTTCCGATCGAGGCCATACGCGAGCGCCGCTGCGGTCGGCTCGTTGAGAATGCGCTTTACGGTCAGGCCGGCAATGGTGCCCGCGTCCTTCGTTGCCTGGCGTTGCGCGTCGTCGAAATACGCCGGAACGGTGACGATGGCTTCGGTGACCGGCTCACCGAGATACGTCTCGGCGATCTCCTTCATCGTCGCCAGGATCGTCGCCGACACTTCGGGCGGCGACATGCGCTGGCCGCGCATGTCGACCCAGGCGTCGCCGTTGTCGTGACGAACGATGCGATAGGGCACCGACGTGAGCTGCTTCTGGACCTCGGGTTCGTCGAACTTCCGACCCATCAACCGCTTCACGGCGTAGATGGTGTTTTCGGGATTCGTCGTCGCCTGCCTTTTGGCGACTTGCCCGACGAGGCGCTCGCCTTGTGCGGCCATCGCGACCACCGAAGGCGTGGTGCGAGCGCCGTCGGCGTTCGGGACGACCTTGACCTCCGGCTCGCCGGACGCGGAGATCCCCTCCAAAACTGCAACGCAGGAATTCGTCGTGCCGAGATCGATGCCGATGATTTTCCCCATGGGGACCGAAACTCGACAATAGCGCGGTCACTCGCCGGAGAGAAACGGCGTCGAAACGCCCAGGGTTTCCGCGGCTAGCAAGCGCCGCGCCTCAGCCCGCGGGCGGCTTGGCCACGACCACGAGCGCCGGACGAATCAGCCGCTCGCTCGTTCGATACCCGCCCTGAATCTCGGCCGCGACCGTGCCGGCGGGGTGGTCGTTCGTCTCCATCTGCTGGATGGCCTCGTGCACGGACGGGTCGAACGCCTTTCCGACGGTCGCGATCCGCTCGATCCCCAGCTTCGAGAGCGTGTCCTCGAATTGACGGATCACCATGCGGATGCCCTCGGCGACGGACTGAACGTCTGTCGCCTTGTCCGTGTGCGACGTCGCCCGCTCGAGATTGTCGAATACCGGCAAGAGGTCGCGGAGCAGGTCTTCGCGGCCCTTGCGCTCGGCCTCGACCGCCTCGCGCCGCGTACGCTTCCGAAAATTATCGAAGTCGGCGGCCGTGCGAAGGAGCTGATCCTTCATGCGCGCCGTTTCCTGCTTCGCTTCTTCGAGCGGGTCGGGAGCTTCCGCGGCAGGAGCTTCCGCGGAGCCGGACGCCGGCGCCTTGTCCTTCTCCGCCTCTTGTCCGGTATCACCGGCTCCGTTCCGAGAGTCGTTCACGCCGCCTACTATAATCACTTCGGCTCCGTTGCAAACGGTGCCGCGGTCGATGGCGGAGCCGCGCCTCCCCGAAAGACGCCGGGGGACTCGTCACAACGTGCCTGTCGAACGGCCCTCAAGGTTCCGCCGGTGAACCGATGCTCGTCATCGGCGGCGGGTGTCGGCGCAAACCACAAGTCGACGCCCTCGGCGAAGGTCCAAAACTGGGGCGGCGCACCGAGCGGGTCGACGCGCGTTCCGAAGTCCACGGCCTTGCCGTATCCCGTCGTCTCGATCCAGAAGCACCGCCCGTCGCTTGCCGGCGCATACAGATGGTCGGCGCCGCTTTGGATGATCGCCGTCGTCTCGTCGACCACCTTTCCGTCGGCATTGACGGCGCGAAGGCGTCGCTGGCCCACCGGAATGCGAACTTCGACACCCGCGCCCTGACTCTCGACGCTGGTCGCGTCGACCGATCCGAGGTCGCGGTCGTCGGCAAAGACCTCGAGCGTCTGACCCGACACGTTGACGACCCGGACTACCGGAAAGTGGAGCTCGAACAACGGGGGGCCGCTCCCGAGCGCCAGCAACGGGACCAGCGCCGTCCACCGCGAGAGGCGCGGTTCGCGAAGCCGCTCGTGCACGGCGCTCGCTCCCATCGAAAGGGCGAGACGATCCCCCCAATCGACTCGGGTGCACGCGAGCGCGCCGTCGCGCCGAAAGAACACAGCGCGGCCGTTCGACGCGTGTCCCGGCAAGACGGCTCCCCGAAAAGCGACGGCCAGACCGCTCGGCAAGAGACCCACGACGGCGACCACAACGCCCAGCACCCACCCGGACGGCGGCTGCCAGAGCAACGGTAAGCCGCCGACCAGCGTCATCGTAAAGAGGAGCGTCGAAACGAATGCCGCGAACCGCCTCGTCGACCCGACCGAGACGTGTTCGTGGCAGATCGCGCAATACGGAACGACGAGCGCGCGACTTCCGAGGCCGCGCGCTTCGCGTACACCGCGCACGGCCCCCGCGCCGCAACACGCGCAATCGGCGGGAACGACGACCTGATCGGGCACGTCGTGGACCACCGACGCGTCGACCCGCATGGCGAGCGACGGACGTCTCCACCTCCGCGGACGGGGCGGGGCGATCGCATCGTCGCCGGAATCGCGGGCATCGCCGCTCATTCGTTCGGCCCGAGCTTTGCACACCCGCCACGCCGAGCTAAAGCGGAGACGGACCGATGGCGGAACTGAACCTCGCTCAGCGAGAAGCCGTCGCGCACGAGCGCGGGCCGCTCCTCGTCTTCGCCGGCGCGGGCAGCGGCAAGACCCGCGTGATCACGTATCGCATCGGCAATTTGCTCGCCGAGCACGGCGTTCCACCCTATCGAATCCTCGCCGTCACCTTCACGAACAAGGCGGCCGGCGAGATGCGCTCGCGGCTCACCACGATCGCCGGCGACGACATGGCGCGCGATTTGTGGGCGGGCACCTTCCACTCGGTCTGCGCGCGCCTCCTCCGGCGCTACCACGACGAGGTCGGGCTCGGTCGCGACTACGTCATCTACGACGATTCGGATCAGAAGGCGATGCTCGGCCGCGTCTTGAAGGACCTCCGGCTGAACGATCGGGAATACCCGCCGAAGCTCGTCCTGTCGCGAATCAATCGCCAGAAGCGCGAAGGCATCTTGCCCGCCGACGTCGAGATCGACCGGAACTTCGACGAAGCGATGCGTGAGGCGTACGAAAAATACCAAGCGGCGCTCCTTCGAGCAAACGCCGTCGACTTCGAGGATCTGATCGTCCACGTCATGCGCATCGCCGAGAACAAGACGTCTCAAGCCGGCGAAGAGCTCCGGTCGCGCTTCCGGCACGTCTTGGTCGACGAGTTTCAGGACACCAACGCCGTCCAGTACCGTCTGGTCCGCGCCCTCGCGCTTCCAGAACGAAACCTCGCGGTAGTCGGCGACGACGATCAATCCATCTACAGCTGGCGCGGGGCCGACGTGCGCAACATCCTCGGCTTTCGCGAGGATTTTCCGGACGCGACCATCGTCAAGCTCGAGCAGAACTACCGCTCGACGAAGAACATCGTCGGGAGCGCGCTCGCCATCATCAAGAGCGCGCGTTCGCGCGAGCCGAAGAACCTCTGGACGGACTCGCCGAGCGGCGACCGCGTGCGCGTCCGTCACGTCAAAGACGAGCGCGAAGAGGCGCTCTTCGTCGTGAACCAGGTTCGCGCGGAGCTCGCTCGCGGCGTCGAAGCGAACGAAATCGCCGTATTTTATCGGGTGCACGCGCAGTCGCGAGTGCTCGAAGAGACGTTTCGCGTGGAGAATCTTCCCTACCAAATCGTCGGAGGGATGAAGTTCTTCGAGCGCGCCGAGGTGAAAGACCTCGTGGCGTATCTCCGGCTCGTCGACAACCCGCGAAGCGACGCGGACTTGCTCCGTATCGTGAACGTGCCGGCGCGCGGCATCGGCGATCGCACGGTGGACGCGCTGCTCAAGGAGGCGAGCCACCGTGCCACGAGCCTCTTCGACGCCATCGAGCCGCTCACCCATTCGTCGGGACTCGACGCTTTGAAGCCCGCGGCGAAAAAGAAGCTCGCCGGATTCGCGCATTTGATCGCCGAGCTCCGCGCCGAAGCGCGTCGAGTCACGCCGCACGAGCTCGCCGGAAAAGTGCTGGAGATGACCGGCTACCGCGAGCAACTCCGCAAAGACGACACCGCCGAGAGCGACGCGCGGCTCGAAAACCTGGAAGAGCTCATGGGCTCGATCGCCGAGTACGAGCGCGATGCGCACGAAGCCGGCGAAACGCCGACGATCAGCGGCTACGTCGAGCGCGTGTCGCTCGTCGCCGACGTGGACGCGATGAAAGACGCGCCGAAGGTCACCTTGATGACCGTCCACAGTGCGAAGGGTCTCGAATTTCGTTCGGTGTTTCTCACCGGAATGGAAGAAGAAACCTTCCCGTACAAAGGCCTCGACTCCGATCACGCCGACGAGCTCGACGAAGAACGACGGCTCGCGTACGTCGCGGTGACCCGCGCCCGCGAGCGGCTCTTCATCACGCACGCGATGATGCGAACCCTGTTCGGCCGCACGCAATACCTCGTCGCGAGTCGCTTCTTGAGCGATTTGCCGGATGACGCCGTCGTGCGCGAAAGCTCGGTGCTCGGGTTCGGCGCGCGCCCGCTCGCGCCGGCGCGCAGCCCGTGGGAATTCGACGCGCCTCCGCCGCGCCGCGCGGCGCCCGCTCTCGCACCGGGCGAGCGCGTCGTCGACTACGAAGCCTTCGACGACGTCGACTCCGACGACTCGTCCGGTGTGCTCCGCCCCGGCGTCAAAGTGTTTCACAAGCGCTTCGGAGCCGGAGTCGTGAAGAGCGTGGAAGGCGGCGCGCCGCCGACCGTCGTCGCGCACTTTCCCGGTTTCGGCGCGCGCAAACTCCGCGCCGACTACCTGAGCTTCGAATGACGACCAAACGACTCGAATTTCTCGAAAAGGCCGCCGAGACGGCCACCGCCGACGCGTTTTCCCTTTACGCGCTCGCGATGGAATATCGAAAAGAGAAGCGCGCCGCCGACGCGCTCGCGACGTTCGAACGCCTCCGCGCGAAGGACGCCGAATACCTGCCGATGTACCTCATGGCCGGCCAGCTCCTCATCGACGAAGGGCGTGAAGCCGAAGCGCGGCCGTGGCTCGAAGCGGGCATCGAGCTCGCGACGAACAAAGGCAATTCGAAAGCCAAGAACGAGCTCCAGCAAGCCTTGGAGGCGTGCGACGGGGAAGGCTAGAGCTGCAGCCAGAGCTCGAAAAGGGGCTGCCTCGCGGTGGCTCGCGTGCACCAGTTCTGTTCGTCGCGCGGCCACGCGTCGCGACTTGAGGGGGCGAAGGGCGATGAGAGAAAGCCAAGGCTAGGGCGCTGAAACGCTTGCCCCTCCCTTGGCGCGCGCAGGCGGCTGCCGCCGAGCACGACATCGGGGAGGGGCGGCGGCACGCGCAGCCGCGCCTAGCGCGGCGAGCATGGCGCGGGCGTGGGCACCCCTCTCAAAAACCGCTCGAGTCGAGACATGCGCAGCCTCATCGCGAGGTTGCTCGTATCTCGGCGACGCCGCACCAGAGAGTCAAAGCGCTTTGCCGGCCGACGGCGCGGGTTCGAGCAGCTTCGCGACGAGAGCGCGCGCGGCGAACATCGCGCGAAACTCCGGACTTCGGATCGATTCGTAGAGCTGCCGCGCGTGGCGCGCCGCGCGCTCCATCATGTCCGCGGCCTGACGTGAACGCGCTCCAGCGAGGGCTTCGGCGGCGAGCGCGCGCGTCTCGAGGCCGTATTCGGACCCTTGCAACGTCTCGATCGCGCCCATCGCGGTCGTCGCGAGGAGGATCCCGGTGTGATGCTCGCCGATGTCGACCCGGGCGATCGCCTCGATCGACATCGCGTAAAAGTGAAAGCCGACGTACGCCTGCGCTTCGGCGACTTGCCGTGCGTCGAAGGCGTGCATGACGGCTGCGCCGGAGTCGCCGGCCATGCGAGCCAGGAGCGCGCGAAGAATCTTTTCGTGGACTGCATCGTACGCGCTCGCGGTGACGGCCGTGAGGGCGCCGGCGTCACCGACCATCTCGATGGCCGCCGCGCTGTCGCCGACTTCGAGGAGCACCTCCGCCGTCGCGAGGAGCGTCTCGGTGCGACCATCCTGGTCGCCGTAGCGTTGATGGGCTTCCTTGGCCCGGCCCAGATAGGCCCGCGAGCGCGGATAGTCACCGAGTCGCGCGAACGCGCGCCCGATGTTCGACAGCGTGCGCGCGATCTGGAAGCGGCCGCCGATGGCGAGGTCGATGCGGATCGCCTCGAGTCCGAGCGCGATCGCATCTTCGAATCGACCGAGCACGAACATGGCGAAGCCGAGCGAATTTTTCGCGCGGGCTTCGAGACGCCGCGCGCCCACTTTGCGAAAGACGGCGATGGCATCCGCGTGCGCCTCGACCGCTTCTTCGACTCGGCCCACGCGGAGGAGCAACGTGCCGCGTGCACGGAGCACCTCGGCGCGGAGACGCGCCGGCACCTTCGAACGGCTCGCGGTATCGAGCGCGCGATCGCAGGCCGCGAGCGCGCCCTGCATGTCGCCGAGGTCGCGCAGCATCTCGGCCATGAGCAGCTCGGCTTCCACCTCGAGCGGCGCTGAGCGGGTGGCGCGCGCGACGATTTCGCCGCGTTGCGCGAGCGTCAGTCCCCGCGCAAGCCGGCCGGCGTCGAGATCGAACCGCGCCGTGCGAATGAGCGCGACCGCGACCCAGTACGGCCGCGCGCTGTCCTTCGCGACCCTCCTGAGTGACGCGAGGTAGCGCCGCCGTTCGCGCCATTTGCCCTGAATTCTCGCGATATTCTCGAGAGCCTCGAAGGCCGTGAGCCGGCTCGCGTGCGTGCGCGGCGCGAGCTTCACCGCGCGCCGGTAGTAGCGCGCGGCGAGCGGCAGCTGGTAGCCGGCGTAAGCCGCCGTCGCGGCCTGAAGGTAATACTTGGCCGCCTCGGCGCGCGCGTTTCCGCGGGCAAGGTGTTGCGCGACGATGGCCGCGCCGATCCCTTCGACGGCGGGCTTGGCGGCGAACAGCGCGCCGAGTCTCCGGTGCATCTCTTCGCGTTCGCGCGAGTCGATCGCGCTGTAAGCCACGTCGCGCGTGAGTGGGTGGCGGACGTCGACCGCGTCGCCGCGATCGTCACAGAGCCCGCGCGCGCAGAGGCGAATGACGGCCTCGTCGGCGTCGGGGCCGACGAGCTCGCGCAGATCGGCGAGACCGAGCGGACCGCCGGTGACCGCGAGCCAGAGAACGACGAGGTGTTCCTCGGGCGGCAGCTCGTTCAAGCGATCGGCGATGAGTTGCTCGAGGGTCGACGGGAGCGGTTGCTTCTCGTCCTCGTTGCGCTCCGACCGGACGAGCTCGGGCTCGGGAACGCCGGGTCGCTCGCGCAGTTCGAGCACGCCACGCTCGAGGAGCGCGTCGACTATCTCGAGCAAGAAAAAGGGATTGCCGGCGGCCCGCGGAATCAGATCGGCGCACACCTGCGCGACGCCGTCGGTCGCGCCGAGATGCGCTTGCACGAGCCGGATCTGACTCTCGGCGCTGAGCCCGCGGAGCTCGACCCGCACCACGCCTTCGAGGAGGGGGAGCACGCGGTCGTCGGGGCGCGTGATGAGAAGGGACAGAACCGGCAGCGGATCGCCGCGCCGCACCAACGTGGTCACCAGTTCGAGGCTCGCGCGATCGCACCATTGAAGGCTGTCGATGACGATGACCAGCGGCGCTTCGACGGCCGCGCGGGCGAAGAGACGCCGGACGCCGGACGTGAGGAGTCTCCTGTTGTGCGCGACGTCGGCTTCGTCGGACGCTTCGGCGAGCCGGCCCGTCGCGAGCTGCGCGAGGCGCGCGACGATCTCGTCGCGGTTTCTGCCTCCGGCGAAATCCCCGAGCGCTTCCTGCACGATGCTCCGCGCTTCCTCGATGGGTTGCTCGGTGCGCGTGCCGGTGAACTCGCGCACGAACTGCCCGACCGCCGCGAACGGCAGCTCGCTCGACGCGGGCGAGCACTCGATGCGAACCGCGCGCGCGTCCGGGGGCAACTCCGAGACGAGCGCGTTGACCAACGCTGTCTTTCCGATCCCCATCTCTCCGATGACGGCGCGCGCCGTCACGTGGCCCATGCCGTGGTCCTTCGTCGGGGTGACGGCGCGATGATATGCGGCGTGCAGATCGGCGAGCTCGGCGTCACGTCCGACCAGGTCTCTGGCCGCTTGTGACATCTCGAGGAGCTTCTCTTCACGGGTGAGCGGACGCTCGAGCGCGTAGATGCGCATGTTGCGCGGCAGCGGCTTTTCGGCGTCACCGAGGGCGATGGTGGGCGCGTCGCCCCAGACGAAGTCGCGGCGCACCAGTCGATACAGACCGCCGGCGACCCAGGTTTGCCCGGGCGGCGCGTGTTCGGCGACGGCTCGCACCAGGGACTCCGCCGGCTCTTGCAAGGTATGACCCACGAGGTGGCCCGAGCGATCGCGCCGGCCCGTCGCGATGCTCCGTACGATGCCGACCGAAGCCGCGACCGAAACCGGCAGATCGTCGGTCGCGCCGTGCACGGCTTCGTGAACGTCCACCGCGAGCGACGCGGCGTCGGCCGCCGAGCGCGCCGGATTGGCGAGGAGCCCGACCACCGCCGTCGCGCCTGGCGGTCGTTCGAAACGGGTCGCGCCGATCGGCAGATCCCACTTGAAGCGGGCACCGCGCTTGAACGCGATTTCGTCGAGGATGCCCTTCAATCGATCGAAAAATTGCGGCGCGTGCGAGCCCGGAACGCGCTCGAGCTCGTCGAAACCGAGGAGCCGAAGCCGCAAGATCGCGACGTGTCGCACCTCGCGACCGGCGCGCGCGCGCAAGGGACGCGCGGCACCGCCGGGCCCGGTTTCGTGCTCGGCGATCGGCGCCGCACCGTGGCCCGACGTGGAGCCCGGGCTCTCGTCGCCGTCGGCGGACCGCTCGTGCTCGGATTCGGCGCGCCCGTCGCCATCGCCACTTCCCGCAACACCCGGTGACGTCTGTTCGCGCGCGATGAGGCCGAGCACCGTCGCTTCGAGCACGTGTGAGTCGACCGGTTCCTGCTTTTGAAACAGCGCCCGGGTGATGGCGCTCGCGAAGTCACGCGCCGTCTGAAACCGCTCTTCGCGATCGCGCGAGAGCGCCCGCATCACGATGGCCTCGAGCTCGGGCGGCACGTCGCTCGCAAAGACGCTCGGCGGCTCGACGGCCCCCGCGCGGACGAGCTCGAGCAATTCTTGACCCTCGGCGGCACCGTGGATCGACCGACCCGCGAGGAGCTCGTGAAACACGACGCCGAGCGAGTACACGTCGGTGCGTCGGTCGACGACCTCGGCGCGCGCTTGCTCGGGGGACATGTACCCGGTCTTGCCCTTCAAGACTCCCGGCTCGTCGCGAAACAGGCTGGCGCTCGCGATTCCGAAATCCGCGATTTTTACGGCTCCGTCAAAACTCAAAAGCACGTTTTGCGGTGACACGTCGCGGTGCACGATCTCGAGCGGTTTGCCGCCTTCGTCTCGACGCTCGTGCGCGTAGTGAATTCCCTTCGCGACTTCAGACACGATGTACGCCGACACGTACGGCGGAATGAGCGTCTTCTTCGCGCGCGCGGCGCGCTGGAGTCGCCGGAGATCCGGACCCTCCACGTACTCCATACTGAGGAGCTGCCCCTCTTCGCCGTAGTCCTGAAAATCGTAAACCTGCACGATGTTCGGGTGGTTCAACCGCGTCGCGAGCTGCGCTTCTTCGGCGAACATCGTGCGAAATCGCCGCGAGTCGTTCGCCGGCAAGATGCGCTTCACGACGAGCAACTTGTACGTGCCCTCGGCGCCGCGCTTCTTCGCGAGGAACACCTCGGCCATGCCGCCTACCCCCAGACGACGAATCACTTCGAAGTCGGCGAGTCGCTTCGGCACGAGTCGGGGCTCGTCACTCATGACCTCTTAGATTACCTCGACCCTGAGTGTGCATGGTAAGGTCTCGCGCCTTCCGCCCTTCGACGCCTGCGCGAGGAACAGAAATGAGTTCGATGAGGACCAGAACCGCACGATGGGCGACCTTGCTCGCTTTGCTCGGAATGACCGGGACGGCGTTCGCCAAAGACACCAAGAAGAAGGACAAAGCCGCGGACTCCACACCCAAGGGTGGGATGATGGAGGACAGCGGGAAAGATCCCGCGGAAACGGAAACGACCGCCGACGACGAAGGGCAGTTCGTGCCCGGTAAGAAATCGAAACCGGCGCCCTCCACGGATAGCGACAGCGACGACAACGCGGACGAATCCGAAGAGAGCGCAGTGCTCAAGAAGGCCGCTCCGAAGAAGGACGAGCCTGCCGCGCCCGCGCCGCCACCGAAAGTCTACAAGGCGAAGAAGACCATCGGCGTCTTCGCCGAGCTGATGCTCGGCTTCGGCAAGGCACCGATCCCGGGTCCCGGCGATCTGACCACCGGGAGTGCCACTTCACTCGGGTTGATGATCGGCGGTCACTACGATCTCACGCCGGAGTTCCGGCTCCTCTTGCGCGTTCCGTGGACGACGGCGTCGTTCGACGGCTCTTCGGAGAGCGCGCTCGGTAACCCCGAGATCGCCGCCCGCTACCGTCTCACCGCTCCCGGACCGATGGAGTGGGACGTTCGCCTCGGCATCGGCATTCCGGTCGCGCAGGGCAACCCGGACGTCACCGACGTCACGGACACCCCGGGCGTCGCGCAACAAGCGACGCAGAACCTCGCGAACGCCGCCCAGGGCGGTCACGATCCCGAGCTCTTCCTCGTCAAGCGATTGCCGATCAGCCCGGCGCTGCTCTTCACCGATCGCATCGATCGATTCAGGGTCGGCGCGGATTTGAAGCTCGTGATCGCGCCGAAAATCGGCGGCAGCATCAGCCAGCCGAACGCGGTCGTCGGAGGCACCTTCGAGATGAAGTCACTCTCGATGGACGCGATCCTCGGCGCCTCGGCAAGCTACGAGGTGATCGACCACCTGCACGTCGCGCTCGCGGCGTGGGCCTCGTACCAGATCGCTCGACCCGTCGAGTACAGCTCGGCGGCATCCGGGCCGTCGAATTTCCAGTTGGCGCTCGAGCCCAGGGTGCTCGCGCAGTTCGGTCATTTCGTGCCGAGCGTCGGCCTGGTCTTGCCGATCGGCGGCGAGCTGGGTGGCAACATCATCGGGCTTCGCCTGCATCTAGACGCGGTTTTCTAGGACGAAAGCGCGCATCGACGCGCCCGACGAGACCGGTCGGGTCGTCGCGTTTCGCCGCGACCTGGTCAGGCCGCGCGTCCATGGCCAGGCGGAGGGGCGGGTCGTGCTCGCTTCCGGGTGCGACCTCTCGCCAGCAATGCTACCTCGGTGTCTCCCCTCTTCGTAGCGACGATGACCAGCGACCCGATCCGTTTTCGAACCCTGTGCTTTTCCGCGGCCCTTCTCGGGTCGGTCTCGACGCTCGGCGGCTGCGCTGCGCACGCCGGACCGAGCCCGCGCACCGCGGCGTCGGCCGACGGCACCATCCAGGCTGCGTCGGTCACCGACGCCACCTTTGCGCCGACGATCGCCGGACTCCTTCGCGAGAAGCAACCCGAGCCCGAGCGGATCAGCAAGCTCGCCGGCGTCGTCCAGTACCAGCTCGGTCGTGCCGGCACGCTCTTCGACTCGGGACACGAAGAAGCGGGACTCGAAGCGGTCGAGGGAGCGCTCTACCTGATCCGCTCCGGCGAGTTTCACCCGAGCATGATCGCGAGCCAGACCGCGCCGATCCTCGAAGCCGCGAACGCGGTGGCGCGTGGAGGGAGCGAAGGCCGCGCGCTGGCGCTCTACTCGATGCTCGACCGCGTGCTCCCGGTCGGCGCGGAACGAACGGAAGTAGAAGGACACCTCGCGGCGATCACGTCGTGGGAGCAGACGACCCGGAGCCAAGGCCCGCTCGAAGCGGCCGGCGGCGACGAACAGAGCGCGTCCGATCGCGCGCTCTGGGATCCGAGTCCCGACAGCGTGAAGGCGGCCCGCGCGGCGATCCTCGAATGGATCGATCGCGCAGTGGGCTACAGCAAAGAGCAGATCCCGCCGACCGAGGAAGAACGCGACGAGGCGTTCGAGGCGTACCGCGCGATCCGCACCGGCGCCGAAACGCTCGCGGCGCTCTATCTCCGAAACGGCAACCCCGCCGGCGCTCTCGAGGCCATGGAAGGCCCGAACGTCGCGCGCGTCGTGCCCCCGCGCCTGCACGAGACGTTGCGACACGCCGCGGAAGACGACGATCCCGCGGCGTGGCTCGAGCTCTTCACGACGTTCGAGCGGCTCGGCACGACCGACGCGGACGTCACGATCGACCCCGAGCTCGCTCAGGCCGCAGCGTGGGGCGCCGCGGTCGAGCTCTGCCGCGTCGAGCCGAAGACGATCCGCGGCGTCATGCCGATCTCGACGTTGCTCCTCCGGCACGGCATGGCCGAAGCGGCGCCGCTCTTGCTCGCGCCGGTCGTCGAAGGGACGACGCATGCCGAAGTCGCGCAGTGGGCGCTCGCTTACGTGCTCGAGGCACTGTCGAATCACGACGCGGTCGGTGACGTCTCCGCCGCGAAGCGGACCTTCGAGCAAGCCAAGCCATTGCTCGATTCCATCGACGGAAAGCCACTCGCCAAGACCGTGAACCCGAGCGTCGCGCGGGTGCGCTTCGCGATGGGTGCACTCGAAGCGCGCGCGGGCGATTTGACGGCCGCGCTCCCGCTCGTGCAAACGGCCGCGAAGAGCGAGCCGTCTCCGCCGACGCTGGAGCTTCTCGCCGCCATCGATCGGCAGCGCGGCAACGTGAAGGAGGCGCTGGAGTCGCTCGACGCGGTCGCAACGCTCGCGATGCAGGCCTCCGACCCCGCACAGGTCGCCGACGCCCGCCTGTCCGAGTTTCAGATGTACCGGGACGGCGGCAACCAGGCCGAGGCCGCGAAGTCACTCGAGGTCGCTCTCCGTCGAGCGCTCGACGCGCGACAGCTCGCCCAAACCGGCGCGGATCAAGCCGGCGCCGAGCGGACGCTCGCCCGCGTGCTCGAAGAGTACGGCGTACTCGACGGCGCGCGCCGCGCGACGGAACGCGCGTACGACACCGCCCACAACGATCTGCGACAGCTCACCGCCACGGTGCTCGACGCCGGACGGCGCGGACTCACGCGGAGCGATTTGAAAGCGTCACGCGACGCGGCGCGGCGCGGCATCGAAGCGAATCTTCCGGCCAGCGACTTGGTGTACGTCGCGCTCTGGCTCCGGCTCCTCGAGCGCCGTCTCGGCGCGCCGAGCGACGGCACCGTCGAAGAAGCCCTCGGCACGATCGACGACGACGCGGGATGGCCGGCGAGGCTTCGGTCGTGGTGCACGGGCCGCCTCACCGACGAACAGCTGTTCGCCGCAGCGCGTGATCGCTCGGAACAAACCGAAGCGACCTTCTACGCGGCGATGGCCGCGTTCGTGGCGAACGACGCGCGGGCGCTCTTGCGCCTCGAGCAAGTCGCGCACAGCGAATCGATCGAACTGGTCGAAGTCGCCATGGCTCGCGACCTGGTCGCCGAAACCAAGCACCTCACCTTCAAGCTTCCCGATAAGGTCGACATCCCCTGAGGGGGTCGTCGCTTTGCCGGCTTCCCGGGCTCGCTCAGACCTTACCGAGGAGCTTGTCGGCGAGACGCTCGCCGAGCTGGTTCACGAGAAGGTTCTCGACGATCGCTTCGGTCGCGCGACGCTCTTCGGGCGTCACGTAGACGAACTCGATGCCCATACCCGGGGGGTTCGCGCGGCTCGACTCGTCGGTGGTCGTGGTCCACATCACCCGTCCGCGCAAACGAAGCGGCTCGGCGAGCGTCGGCAGATCCAGCGCGAACACGAACTCGGTCCCGATCTCGAGCGGCTTGTCGGTCCCGATGAACGTCCCGCCCCGCGAAATGTTCTTCGTGTAGTCGGCGAAGAACGTGTTGAGGCGCTTGTATTCGACCCTGAGCTCGATGGGAGCCCGGAACTCGCGACGTCGATCCGAGCCATCATCCAGGGACATGTGGGACATTCAGAGTACGTTCCCGCGGGGGCGGCGCCAAGCGAGTCCGGGGCGCCGTCGAACGCCGCCGGAAGAACGGAGGGCCGCATCCACCGCGCTCCGGCGTCACGATCGTGGTATGCGGGGCGAAAGTGCGGGACCCTTACGAGATCCTCGGTGTGGGTCGAAGTGCGACCCAAGTGGAGATTCGGACTGCGTTTCGCCGTCTCGCCGCGGAGCACCACCCCGACAAGAACCCCGGCGACCCCGGCGCGCAGGTGCGGTTTACGGAAGTGAACGCGGCGTACCAGATCCTGAACGACGAGCAGCGGCGCGCGGCATACGACCGCTACGGCCCGGCGGCATTCGGCGGCCACGCCGCGGGTCAAGACTTCGTGGACCTCGGCGCGCTCGGGCTCGACGGAATTTTCGGCGACCTCCTCGGCGCCTTCGGGATCCGAACCGGAGACCGCGGCGACATCCATCAACGCGTGTCGCTCACGTTCGAAGAGTCGGTGCTCGGATGCACCAAAGAAGTTTCGTATCTGCGGCTCGAGCAATGTGAACGATGCTCGGGTTCGGGTGCCGGGAACGGGAGCCGAGTCGATACTTGCGCGGCGTGCGGCGGACGCGGTCGGGTCCGGCTCCAGCAAGGCGTGCTCCCGCTCGCGATCGAACGCGGCTGCCCGACCTGCAAGGGAAGCGGAAAGATCCCGGCGGTGCACTGCATCGAATGTGAAGGTCGCGGACTCGTGAAGCGCTCGCGCACCCTCGAGGTCTCGATCCCGGCCGGGGTCGAAGACGGCGCGAACCGCGTGATCCAGGGCGGCGGCAATCGCACGCGGCCCGATCGCCCGCCGGGCGAGCTCGAGCTGCTCGTCCAGGTGAAGCCGCATCCGTTCTTCCGTCGCGAGGGCGACGACATCGTCTGCGGCGTCCCAATCACGTTCGTGCAAGCGGCGCTCGGCGGCGAAGTCGACGTGCCCGGACTCACCGGCAAGCTCAAGGTGCGCGTGCCGCCCTCGACGCAGCCGGGAAGCGTGCTCCGCATCAAGGGCAAAGGCGCACCCCATCGCTACCGCTCGGGCGCGGGCGACCAGCTCATCGAAGTGAGCGTCGAAATCCCGACGAGCCTCACCGAACGCGCGGCGACGCTCATCGAGGAACTCGGGCGCGAGCTCGGCGAAGAGGTCCAGCCCCAGCAGCGCACGTTCGTCGAGAAGCTGAAGGGGCTCTTCGGATGACCCTCGCCGTCACCTTCGACTACGGGCAAACCTTGGCCGAGCTCGACACGCGTTACCTCGCGAAACGGGCGCTCGAGCGCGACGTCCTCGTGGAGGTCGGCGCCCTCGACGCGGCAGGCCCGAAAGCGTGGGGCGAATACAACGCGGCGAAGGTTCGCGGCGAGTCCGCATTCGACGCGTGGTCGTCGTTCATGACGACGTTGCTTCGCGGCGCGGGAGCCCGGAAAAAGAGCGCTTCGGCCGAGGACGTCGTCCCGGCCCTGGTCGACTTCCTGTGGTCGGAGCAGCCCAAAAAGAACCTGTGGCGGCGGCCGATCGAGGGGATGGACGGGCTCGTCCGCGAGCTCTCGGAGGCGGGGGTGCCGCTCGGGATCGTGTCGAACTCGGAGGGCAAGCTTCGGGAGCTGGTCGACGAGATGGGGTTCGGTCGCTACTTCCCGGTGGTCGCCGATTCGGGCGTGCTCGGCTTCGAGAAACCGGATCGCCGGATCTTCGATTGGACCGCGGAGCGGCTCGGCGTCGGCACGACCGACCTCGTTCACGTGGGCGACGCGTTCGCGGCCGACGTCGAGGGAGCGCTCGGAGTCGGCGCGGTCGCCATCTGGTTCACCGCCGAAAAACGAAAGGGGCTCCCGTCTCGGGTGCTCACCTGCAGCACCGCGGGCGCCGTGCGCACCGCGCTCACCGGCTTGGGGATCCTTCAATGACGACGAACGCGCACCTCGAGCGGATCGGTCTCCTCGGTGCCGGCAACATGGCGGGCGCGTTGCTCTCCGGGCTCCTCGGCTCGAAGGTCGTCGAACCGACGCAGATTCGCGCGAGCGATCCGCGAAAGGCGCGGCTCGACGAGCTCCGGCAAACGCACGGCATCACGACGAGCGACACCAACGCCGAGATCGTCGATTGGGCGAACATTTTGGTCCTCGCCGTGAAACCCGACGTCGTCGCGAAGGTGCTCGACGAATGCGGCGCGAAGATCGGCGCGCGTCACCTGGTCGTCTCCATCGCCGCGGGGGTGCCGATCCGGGCGATCGAGTCGAAGCTCGGCCCGGGCGTGCGCGTCATCCGCGCGATGCCCAATACGCCGGCCATTTCGCGCGCCGGAGCGACCGCGGTGAGCGCCGGCACGGCCGCTACCCATGCCGATCTCGACGTGGCGCGCGCCCTATTCGAAGCCGTCGGACGCGTGGTGACCGTGGACGAAACCTTGCTCGACGCGGTGACGGGGCTGTCCGGCAGCGGCCCCGCGTACGTCATGTTGTTCATCGAAGCGCTCGCCGACGGCGGCGTCCAAGCGGGCCTACCGCGCGACGTCGCGCTCCTGCTCGCGACGCAAACCGTCTACGGCTCGGCGAAGCTCTTGCTCGAAACCGGCGAGCATCCGGCTCGCCTCAAAGATGCGGTCACGAGCCCCGGTGGAACGACGATCGCGGGGCTCCGTGCGCTCGAAGACGCCGGCGTCCGCGGTGCGATCATGGGCGCGGTCGAGCAGGCCACGGAACGCGCGATCGAGCTCGGAAAACCCCGCAAATAGTGTCCGCGCGAAGGGGCCGGGGGGGGACAGCCTCGCTCCGCGCGGACGCGGTAGAGGTAGCAGCCGGTTTCGGAGATTGCAATCTAAAGGGGTCTCAGACTTTGTGTGCATCGTCACGCAATAATCGCGGACGTCGTGCACGTTGCACGCGTGCTTTCACAATTGAAAGACGCGAGGCGCGCGACGTCACGGAGTGCAGCGAAATCCCCAACGCCGATCCGTCGCGCGATCCGAAAGAACGAAGTCGACGGATCGTCTGAGCGCCGCGGGCCGCCCGCGGGGATTCAGATCTTTGGGTGGGTCCCCCTCGACCTGGCCAGCCATCGACTCCACGCAAAGCCCGTTCCGGCTCGCAATGAGCTTCGCCTCGAGGTGCTCGATGGAAGGCGAGTCGCGCACATTTTGGAGGTCCACGCGCGCGATGCTCGCGCTGAGGTCGCGGACGAGCACCCATCCATCGTCTTCCGGCGCGCACGGCGCCGGAGCGTGCGCGAGATCTTTACGATCGATCACCAGGGGTTCGTCCACATCGCCCGTCTTCGGGTCCACCGCGTACACGAACCAGGTATCCCCGCCGCCCGCGATGCCGTCTCGACCGCGCTGAATGACCCAGACGCCGAGGGCGTCCCCCCGCTCCGTCCGCACCACGCGGGCGAATGAATCGTCGACCAATCGCGGAAACGAACGCACCGCCGAGAGCGTCCCGCCGTCGACCCCGAGGAGCTGGAAGCCCCGCGGCCCGGGCACGGCGCCGAGGTACCACTTCCCGAGGACCTTCACCGCGCCCGAGGGGCGATCGAGGGCAAACTCGTCGGCATTGCCGACCATGGTGATGGCTCGGTCGCGCTCGGCGATCGCGAGCTCGGTCGCGGTACCGGTCCGAATCGTCACGACCGCCCCGTCTTCGACCGGGTCCATGACGCCGCTCCATTCGTTCGTCACGCGATGGGTCGGCTCGCTGCCGAACGCCTCGGACGCGGCGCCTGCGTCGGCCCAGGGCGGACGCGACGGCGCCGTCGACCAGATCGAATGGCGCACGCGGAAGCGATCAGCGGCCCGGACGATCCAGGTGCCGGCGTGATCCCACGAGGCGCTCCGCGGCCCCCAGGCATAACTGCGGAGCTCGACGAGCTGGTCTTCGGTGCCGAAATCGAACGCGAGGTCGTCGGAGGCGTGCTGGGGCGACGGCATGCCGAGGAATGGCCGGAACGCGCCGCTCTGAAGGTCGGCGAAGGCGTTGGGGTCTTCCGTGGGAACCGCGGAATGCTCGCGAACCTTCGAGGCACGAACCTGTCCGCTCGTCGCGAGATCCTTCGGACCTTCGCTCTCGCCGGTGGGAATGCACGAGAACGACCACGTCACGAAGGGGGACGGCGCGAGCGACGCGTTCGGCGGCTCGGAGGCCGCGACGAGGTCTTTCGACGCGCGCCCGCTCCCCCATCCGACGCGAAGCCACGACCCGAGACTGCAGCCGACCGGCGTGCATCCGCGCTCCGCGTCGAGCGCGTCGTCGCCGCCGGCCGCGTCGGGGACTGCGACCTCGGACCACGTCATGCCGCCGTCGGTGGTTTCGCGCGCTGCGCCTCGCCCGTCGGTCGTGAAGGCGAAGGGTCCAGAAAAACTGGTGCGCTCGACGTTCGGCTCGACGACACCAGCCGAAACCTTGCCGTCCAACGTCACCGTGAGGCCCACGAACGGACCCGACGCCGCGGCGAACCCGCCGAGCACACCCGGCTCCGCTTCGATCATCCCGTCGAGCCATTCGCCGTGTTCGACGACCACGCGGGCGTCATCGTCGAGACGGTCGAGCGAGAGGGGAGCCGTCGTCGATTTGCCGTCGAGGCCGACGAGCGTCAGCGACCCGGAAGCGCCCAGGCGCGGGGGAACCACGACGGCGGCACGGCCGTCGGCGAGCGCGACCACGCGCTCGGTGCCGAAACCGTCGACCACGCGCACCTCTCGCGAGGACAGCGTCGGCGGCACGATGCAATAGGTGCCGTTCCCGCGCGGCGCTTCCGTGCCACAGCCCCCGCGCACGACGAGCGCGCCGTTGCCGCTCGACTCGACGAAGCGCGGCCCGTCGAACGCAAGGACCGGAGCGACGCCCAGCGGTTCCTTCGCGGCAAAGACGCGAGTGGGTCCGTCGTCTTCTCCACACACGAACCCGATGCCGCGGCCGAGACGAACGGCCTGACACGTGGCGCTGCGCGACGCGACGGGTTCGCTTTTGTCGAGGAGGCGGCCGTCTTCGAGGCTCACGCGGGAAACGAGGCCGCCCGCGAGCACGAGCGCGGTGGTCGGCGAATCGGGGAGCCCCCGCAGCACCGCGGTCTCGAGCGGGCGCGCGCCGAGCGGACTCGGCACGGTCGTGGTGTCGTCGTCGGCAGTGTCGTCGTCGGTGCCCGCCGATTCGGTGTCGCCGAAGTCACGGAACACCTCGGTTCCCGGGCCATCGACGCGGTCGAGCTTGCCTGTCGGCTCGAGGGCGAACGCGCCGCGCGTCGTGTTCACGACGATTCGTCGATCTTGTTGAACCACCGTGTGGTCGCGGAGCGAGCCCGGCGTCGCCGTGGCGATGCCGAGCGGATTCCACGACGAGCCCGCGTCGAACGTGACGAGCACACCGCGCAGATCCACCTCGACGGCGCCGAGCCAGCCGTCGGAGAAAGCGAGCCCTCCGTACGCAGGAGCCGCCGGTACCGCGCCGAGCCCCTCGAGCCTGCCGCTCTCCAGGTCGATGGCGACGAGCGCGCTAGTGCGGCCACTCACGACGTAGAGCCGATCGAACCCGGCGATTTCACGCGCGGCCGCGAACGGCAATCGCACGAGCGGGCGGAGCGGAGCGGTCCAGCCGGATGCGCGCCACAAGACGGTCGCGTCCTGGGCGGAAACCGAGAACAAAAGTCCGCCCCCGAGACGCGACGGCAATTCGAGGACAGTGAGGGCGCCGTCCGGGGGAAGCAGATCCGGCGCGCGCTCGATCGCGCCGTCGGGGTGTTCGACGAGGCGCATCCCTTGTTCGACGATCCGGATCGTGCCGTCCGCCTGTTGCTCCGCGAAGCGAGCGTGCCCCGTCCCGGTGAGCGGGAACCAGCGAGCGGGCCGCACGACGACGGAAGCGCCGCTCGGACTCGGCGTCGCGGGCGCAACCCGGGGGTGCGCAAACCCGCGGGAACCGCACCCCACGAGGACCCCGCAAGCCACGCTCACGCCGAGGAGCGCCATCCGTTCGGCTCCGCGAGGGAGCGGGGAACGTGAAGCGCGAGTCACGCCGAAAGCGTAGACCAGGTTGCCGAATCGCGGGCCCCAATCTAGGAGACGTCTGGTGAGCGAAACTCGACGCCCCACGGCCCCGCGCGCCGAAGAGATACTCGGCCTCTACTTCCCGGTCCTCGATCACGGCTTCGTCGCGCTGGTCGATTACATGGGTACCGACGAATGCATCGAGCGCGCCGCCCGCGTGAGTTACGGATATGGGACGCGCAAGCAAAGCCAGACGCGAGGGCTCGTGCGCTACCTCCGCCGTCACCGGCACACGACGCCGAGCGAAATGGTCGAACTGAAGTTCCATTGTTCGATGCCGCTCTTCATTGCACGGCAGTGGATCCGGCACCGGACGGCCAACGTCAACGAGTACTCCGGCAGATACAGCCTGATTCCGATGCTCTTCTACACGCCGCCGGAAGAGCAACTGAAGACGCAGAGCAAACGCAACAACCAGGGACGCAGCAACGAAGTCGCCGGACAAGCGACGTACGCGGAGGCGCTCCGACGGTGGAACGCCGTCCGGGAGACGAGCCGCGAAGCGTACGAATGGATGATGGGCGAAGACATCGCCCGCGAGCTCGCACGCATCGACTTGCCGCTCTCGACGTACACGCAGTGGTACTGGAAGATCGACCTCCACAACCTGCTGCACTTTCTGACCTTGCGAGTCGATCCGCACGCCCAGTGGGAAATTCAGGAGTACGGCCGCGTCATGGCCGGCATGCTGCAACGCGTGGCGCCGCTGAGCTACGAAGCGTGGATCGACTACGACGTATGCGGGAGCTCCGTCAGTCGGATGGAGCTCGATGCGATTCGTCGACTGGTCCAAGCGGACGCCGGCGTCGTTCGCGCTCGCAGCGGCGAGCTCGGCGCAGCCGATCTGGAGAAGCTCGGCCTCAGCGCGCGAGAGGTCGGTGAGCTGCTCGAAAAGCTCGCCCCTCGAGAGCCACCGCATTTCGAGCTCGATGTCGCCGACGCGGTGCCTGCCGAAACCTTCGCGGAGCGTTTCGCGAAAGCCGTTCCTCGCGTCGACGCGCCTCCCAACGACTGAGCATCAGGCGCGCGCTGCGAAAAACCTGTGATAGCAGTCGAGGCAGCGAAAAGGATAAAACGTGAAGATCCGGACCATTCGCTCCAGGGTCCCGCGGGTTCTCGAACGGGTGACTGCGTGGCCGTGACACTTTGGGCATTGGACGGTGATGGGGTGGGTCGTATCCGTCGTCGTCGTGTTCATGCGGAGTTTCCAGAAAGTCCCCCCTCGAGTACTTCGATACGGACGCAAGATGTATGCGAGGAGCCCACACGGTTCCAAACGCGTTACTTTCGGCTTTTGTTCGGGATGCGAAACGTCGAAAGTCGCCCCATGCGAGACCAAAAGTCACGCCCCGAACGTGGCCGCACGACGCGCGCGGCATTAGGTACATGCCCATGACGGCGATGCCGGTCCGCCCGAACGGTCTCGAAGAGGAGATCCGTCGACTGAAGCGCGAAAAAAACGCAGTCCTTCTCGCGCACTACTACCAAGAGAGCGAGATCCAGGACCTCGCGGACTTCATCGGCGATTCGCTCCAGCTCGCGCAGGCCGCGAAGAAGACCAAGGCGGACGTCATTGCATTCGCCGGCGTGCATTTCATGGCCGAGGTCGCGAAGATCCTGAACCCCGACCGGATCGTCGTGGTGCCGGACATGAAGGCGGGATGTTCGCTCGCGGACGGCTGCCCCGCGGATCGATTTCGTCGTTGGAAGGCGAAATATCCGGACGCGGTCACCATCAGTTACATCAACTGCTCGGCAGAGGTGAAAGCGGAGAGCGACTACATCTGTACCTCGAGCAACGCCGGCAAGATCGTGAACGCCGTTCCCCAGGGGCGTCCGATTCTGTTCGCGCCCGACCGGAATTTGGGCCGCTACGTCGCGAAAGAGACGGGCCGCGATCTCGTACTCTGGCCGGGCAGCTGCATCGTCCACGAGACGTTCAGCGAACGAAAGCTGATCGACCTGAAGGAACGAAATCCTTCCGCGAAGATCGTCGCGCACCCCGAGTGCGAAGAGTCGATCCTCGCGATGTCCGATTTCGTCGGCTCGACGTCGGCCCTCCTCAAGTTCGTCCAGACCGACCCGAGCTCGACGTTCATCGTCGTGACCGAAGCGGGGATTTTGCACCAGATGGAGCGCCTCGCCCCATCGAAGACGTTCATCGCCGCGCCGCCCGAGGGCAACTGCGCCTGCAACGAGTGCCCGTTCATGCGGCTCAACACGATGGAGAAGCTCTACGACTGCTTGAACACGCTCGAGCCTCGCATCGAAATGGACGAGGGGCTCCGCCTGCGCGCACAGGTGCCGATCGATCGGATGCTCGCGCTCAGCTGAACTACTTGGGGCTCGTTCCGCCGGGGAGCCTGCCGAACGTGCTCATCGCGAGCCCGCCGAGGTCGCCGCACCCGTTCTTGCCGAGATTGTTCGCCTCGGTGGGATCCGCCGCGACGTCGTAGCAGTGCCACTCCGGATCCCACGCGCGCGCTTCGAGCTTCATGTTCCCGCGCATGTAACCCCAGTTTTCGAAGGCGCAGCTCCAGACGCCGGCGCAATTGGTGAGCGGCATCGCGCGATCGCCTTTGACCGACGCGCGGAGCAGGCTCGAACCGAGCATCTTCGTCCTGTACTTCGCGATCCCCGGGTCGCCCCAGACACCGATCACGTCGAGCAAGGTCGCCGTCAGATCGGGGTGGAAGAGGTAACGCGTCCGGTTCTCTTTCAACGCCTTCACTTGATCGTCATCGAAGAAAGAAGGCGGCGCGTCGATGAACGCGGGGACGTGGATCTCCTCGTCGAGCACGCTGAAGGTGTGACCCATCTGCCCGTGATCGCGGAACGCTTCGCCGTGATCGCTCGTGTAGATGATCACCGTGTGATCGCCGAGGGGGCTCTCCTTCACGCTGCGCAGTACGTCGGCGACGTGACGATCCTGTTGGTGAACGCCGTTCAGGTAGTAGTTGTAAAACTCGGGATTGTCCTCGGGCGCTTTGCTCGTCGTGTACGGCCGGAACGGCGTCGGCTCCCGTCGGTCGACGAGATACGGGTAGTGCATGTTCGAGAATTGCACGACCGCGACGAAGGGCTCCTTGAGCTCGCCCATGTGTTTGTTCACGTGGTCGGCCAGGAGCGCCTCGGGGGCGCCCATGTCGAGATCGGAGGTCGGGTCGAGCTCGGTCGCGCTGACGAAGCGGCTCACGCCGAGGTTTTTCACCCATAGTCTGGCGTTGCCGAACATCATGTTCTGCGACGTCCAGAACGCCGTGTCGTATCCGGCGGCACGGGCGTAGTCGAAGATCAGCGGCCAGGTGTGCAGCACGTCGCGCGACTCGTTGGGTCCGACGCCGGACCAGAGCACGGCGAGCGAAATCGCCGTCGACGAGTCGAGCGATCGCATCTCTTCGAAGGGAAAGCGATTCGGGGTCAGCGCGTTCGTGTACGACGTGCGCTGGCAATCGGGGTTGGGGTCGGCGCAGACGGCGTCGGCGCGGACGCTCTCGAGAATGAGAAAGAGCACGTTGGGGCGGCGCCCGCTCGGCGGCAGTTGGGTGAGGGCGACCGGCAAGGAGCTCCGCACCTTGGGGCGAAGCTGGCGTGACTGATCGGTGTACCCGAGCTGAGTCCGGATGAGACCGCCGACGGCCTCGAGATAGAGCACGTCGGGGGTCGCCGCCTGAACGTGCCGATGCTGAGTGGGGATGAAAAACGACGCCACCACGAAGATCGGCGCGAGCACGGACGCGACGCGTGCCGAACGACGTCGCGGCCGGATCACGCGGCGCGCGGCGACGACGACGACGATCGAGGCGACGAACGGCGGTAGCTTCGCCCAGAGATAGTTGCCGATGTCGGCGAACAGCTGGTTCAGGACGCTGTCCATCAGGTTCGACGCAAAGACGGACACGTCGACGTTGAGGTAAGCGTTGTACTGATCGTGAAAGTATCGCTGACCGCCCACCGTCAAGGTGAGCCCGACCACGAAGAGAACGCCGAGCGCCCGCGCTCCCGCGCCGTGCCTACGCGACGACGCGTAGAGCAAGGTGCCCCATACGATCACGCTCTCGACGATCGCGGCCGCATACGTCGCTCGATAAAAGCCGTCGAATTCGACGATGCGGCTCCCGCGGCGCGCGATGTCCATCGTCAACACGATCAGGGTCGGCGAGACGACGAGCAGCGCGACCGCGTACGGACGAAACGCGGCAAAGCGCCGCAACCGCGCGGTGGCACGCGCCGCTGTCCGCCGAGCGGACGGCAGCGCCGAACTGGTCGGGGCTGGTTCACCCACGGTCTGCATCGCTCGGGCTCATGTTAACGCGCAACGAGGGGCACGACGCCACGCCTTTCGGCTCGCGCGTCGGCTCCGTCGCCGAACTCGACCACTTTTCGACCGCGCGAAGCGCACTACGCTCTCGTCATGAACAGTCGCCACTCGCTGCCTTCGGTGATGAGTCTCGTCGCTTGGACGGCCTTTTCCGGCGCTCTCGGGGCCGTCGCGTCGCTCGCGACCGGCTGCGACACACACGCCGACACGCACGCCGCGTCGCCCTCTTCCGCGAGCACCGCGGAACCGAAAGACATTCCCGCGTCGTCGCTCGCGCTCACCTCGTCCGCGTATGCGCCCGGAAGCTCGATGCCGGCGAAGTACACCTGCGAAGGAGGCGACACGTCGCCGCCGCTCGCGTGGTCCGGCGTACCGGCAGGCACGAAGAGCCTCGCGCTCGTCGTGGACGACCCCGACGCGCCCGATCCGGCGGCCCCGACGAAGGTGTGGGTGCACTGGGTGGTCGCCGACATTCCGCCGTCCGTCACCGGATTCGCCGAGGGCGCCGCATCGTCGGGGCTTCCCGCGGGCGCCGTTGCCGGCACCAACGATTTCGGCAAAGCGACGTACGGCGGACCGTGTCCGCCGATCGGACGGCACCGGTACTTTCACGAACTGTACGCGCTCGACGCAGTGCTCGGTGTGTCCGCGCCGACGAAAGCGGCTCTCGCGAGCGCGATGAACGGGCACGTCCTCGGCAAGGCCGAGCTCATCGCGACGTATCAGAAAGCGAAGTGAACGGCCCGCGAGCGGCGGCGGCGGCGAGGACGTCCCCTCGTGCGCTCAGAGATCCGTCATCAGGCTCGTGATGATGTAGTTCGTGATGAGAATCGCGACGGCGCTTTGAACGACGGCGCGCGTCGTCGCGAGCCCGACGCCGCGGGCGCCGCCGCTCGCGACGAACCCTTGCGAACAAGAGATCGTCGCGATGAAGAACCCGAACACGATGGATTTGACTTCCCCCATCCAGAAGTCGTGAGGGACCATGTTCTTCTGGATGTTCGCAACGAACACGCCAGGGTCGACGCCGAGCCATTCGACCGCGACGAGCCAGGAGCCGGCCAAGCCGAGGCACGTGTAGAGGATGCAGAGGAGCGGCGCGACCAACATGGTCGCCACGAGACGCGGCACGAGCAAATACTGGATGGGGCTCACGCCCATCGTCACGATCGCGTCGATCTGTTCGGTGACCCGCATGTTCCCGAGCTCGGCGGCCATCGCGCTGCCCGCGCGCGCCGTCACCATGAGGGCCGCGAAGACCGGGCTGATTTCACGAGTGAGCGAGATCGCGACGACCGAACCGACGACGCCCTCGGCGCCGAACTGCCGCAACGTGTTCGTCGTTTGCAACGCGAGGACCATTCCGCTGAACGTGCCGGTCAAGGCGACGATGAAGATCGACTGAACGCCGATGAACTCCATCGAGAGGAGCAGCTGTCCGAACCGGTAGGGCGGACGGATCAGCCACATCAGCGTCTTGCCGGTGAGCATGACGTACGTCCCGAACACGTCGAGGCGCTCGAAAACGGGCGCCGTGATCCGAGCGACGAGGCTCTCTGCCTCGACGGGAGGATCACCGGACGTTTGCTCGGCGGCCACGACAGCCGTTGTAACACAGCCGACGGGGACGCCTCAGAGGTCGAGGCTATCGGCGAGCTTTGTCGCTCGGGGTCCGGTGGGACGGAGCATGGCCGTGCGCGGTTCGACGCCGAGCGCGACGACCAGCGCGTCGCCGCCGAGCACGGCGAGGTACTGCTCTCCCCACTCGACGAACAGCACTTTGCCGAGGTCGCGCTGCTCGAGAAGCCCGAGACTTTCGACGTCTCGGTCGCCGCTCAGCCGATACAGATCGGCGTGGATGGCGAGGAGCGACGTCTCGTATTCGTGAACCAACGTGAACGTCGGACTCGTCACGGCGACGCGTTCGGGAAGTCCCATCGCGCGGAGGGTCGCGCGAACGAGGAACGTCTTTCCGGCGCCGAGCGGCCCACTGAGGATGACCAGATCCGACGGCGCGAGCCGATGCGCGAGAGCGCGCGCGAAGCGTTTCGTCGCGCGGCGCGTCGGCAACGACAGGACGGCTGCGCTCACTCGGGCCCGCTCCCGGCGCGCGGCACCGGCACGACGCGAAACTCCCGCTCGACGGCGGGCTTTCCGGCGAAGCCGGCGGCGAGCGTGGACCAGAGCGTCGCGTGCGCGACGAACAGGCCGTCGCGCGCCCTCTGGTGAAGGCCGTTCACGAGCGTGCGGTCGTCGATGCGAGCGAGCGGAAACGACGCGAGCACGGACGAACCGAGCACGGCCGCGTCGTGGCCGAGGATCTCGTACCACGACGGCGGCGAGCCCCAGCGCTTCACCCAGGCGGCTTCTTCGTCGGAAAGCGGCGCGCTTCCGAACGGAAACCGACCCGCGGAGAGAACGAATTTGACACCGGGAACGTCGACCAGCGCGCCCGCGTCGAGCCCGAAGAGCAACTTCGCGGCAACGCCCGCGCTCGCCGCTTCTAGCGCCGCGTCGCGCGCGCACTCGGCATCGCCGAGGAACACCAGCGTGTCGACGGATTCTTGCTTCCATTTTCGCAGGGGAAATCGCGGCGCTCCCGCCGATTCGGGAACGGCGGCGCAGGGCGCGCCGCCCGGACCGACGCGCGCCGTCGAACGTGAACCGAGCGACACCAGCGCCTGTTCAAGCGTCTTTTCGGCGTCGAGCACGTTCTCGCCGAGCAAAAATGTGAACGACCCCGGCACGAGATTCGGCGGCCTCGCGAGCACGATGACCGGAATGTGTGCGCGCTCGGCGAACACCGACGCGGCGACCGCCGAGTCGTCGCTGACGCCCGCGACGAGGATCGACGCGCCGTCGCCCGCGAGCCCGGCGAGCGCTCGGTCGACGTCGCTGCGTTCGTCCGCGTCGCGCGTCACGAGGCGCACCGATTCCGGTCGCGACGCGCTCGCCGGCAAGCCGAGGGCGCGGGTCATTCCCGCGACGACCTCGGCGGACCGTCGCTTCGCAGCGTCGTCGGTCACGTCGAGCACGACCCCGATCGCGCGACCGGCGACCCGCGGTGCGACCGAGCTCTCGTCCGCAAGCTCCGAGAGCGCTTGCTCGACGTCTTCGTGGCCGAGGTTCATCCGCCGAGACTCCATGAGCCGTCGGGCGAGCTCCGGATCGCGGTCGGCGAGCGCGACGCGTTCGAGACGCGTGCGCACCGCTTCGTAGAGCCAACGCCGCGCCTCCGAGCGCGTCGAGTGATCGCCTGCGCCCCCCTCGCGATCCTGTTCGGCGAGCGCAGCGAGCCCGGCCTCGAGCGCGGGAGTCGGGGTCTCTCGAATGAGCGATTGAATCGACGCGACCGCATTTTCACGATCCGAGGTGGGCGCCTGGTCCGCCCAATCGAGCATCGCGACGATCGCGTCGTCGAACTTCCGCAGCGCGACGAGCGTGCGCACGAGCTCCTCCGAATGGACCGCGCGATCGTCGCTATCGACGATTTTTCCGCGAAGCGGTTCGAGCAGCGCGAGCGCCTCGGCGAAGCGCCCTTCGCGGCGAAGGATCGCGGCGAAGGCCACGTCCGCGAAATCGTGAACGGCGCCCGGCGGCCCGCGCCGCACGTCGTTCGCGAGCACGTCGGCCTGCGCGGTGTGCCCGCGTTCGAGCTCGAGCCACGCCAGGTGGAGCTCCACCGTGCGCGCGCGATCGTCGTTGGGGAAGCGAGTGAGAAATGTGCGGAGCTCGGGCTCGAGCGCGGCGCGGAGCTCGGGCGCCGCGTCGACCCATCGCGCCTCGATCCGATGAAATGCCTCTTGCGACGATTCGTCGCCCGCGAGCGCGGGCACCGGCACGACGCTCGCGCCCGAGTGCGAGTGGCAACTCGCGGTGACGAACAGCGCGGCGGCGAAAACCGTCCGCTCACGCTTCGAAAGCCGCGGTAACCTACCGATCTTGGTCCTGATGCGTCTCCAGAGAGAGCACCGGTCGTTCCTCTTCCGGCGGCTGCACTCGATAACCGGCATGGTGCCGCTCGGAGTCTTCCTAGTTTGTCACCTGTGGACCAGTGCAAAAGCGATGCGCGGCGCCGAGATCTACGAGCGCGCCGCCACCGGGATCTCGTCGGACCGCGTCGTCGCCGTCCTCGAGCTGGTCGGCATCGCGATCCCGCTCGCGTTCCACGCCGGGTACGGCCTGGTTCTCGCCGCGCGAAGTCGCACGAACGTCGGCGCGTATCCTCTCGGACCGAACTGGGCGCAGGCGCTCCAAAGAGTGAGCGGCCTCGCGACCTTGGCGTTCGTGCTCTGGCACGTCGTTCAATTTCCGCTCCAGGTCGCGCTCGGCCGCATGAAACCGGAAGACTTTTTCGGCGCCCTCGCCGATCTGTTGTCGAGCACGACGACCGGCGGCATTCCGCTCGCCGCCGCCGCGTATCTCGCCGGGCTCGCCGCGGTCTCGTACCATCTCGCCAATGGCATCTCCGGCTTTTGCTTCACCTTCGGCTTTTCGACGACGCCTCGCGCGCGCCGTCTCATCGCCGCCGGCGCGTTCGTGATCGGCCTCGCCTCGTTCGTGCTCGGTGCGGAGACCGTCGTCTATTTCGCGACCGGCGCGCCGTTTCTCGTCACCGCGGAGGGGATGCACGACGAGGCGCTCGCGGCCTCGGACGATGCTTCGGCGATGTTTCGTAGCCGGGGCGCCGCGTCGTGGGCGCCGTGAACGACTCGCGACGGCTCGCGCCGGTCGTCGTCGTGGGCGCCGGGATCGCCGGGCTCATGACGACGCTGACCTTGGCCGACGCAGGCGTACCGACGCTCTTACTGAGTCGCGTTCCCGGGCGGCGCTCCGCATCCGTCGTCGACCGCTCGGGGTTCCGCTGCGTTCGCTCGCACGACGACGCGGATCGAGTCGTCGACGCGACGCTTCGTGCGGGCGGGCTGCTCGCAGGCCGAGCGCCGGTCGTCGGCTTCGTGCACGAAACGGCGCGCCTCGCGGGCGAGCTCGAGAGATGGGGCGTGCGCTTTCGCGTAGAACCCGAGGGGTCCGAGGTCGCGGACAGCGTCATTTTCGCGGGAAATCGCACCGCTCAGCAGGTTCTTTATTCCCTCGACGACGAGGTGCGTCGGCGGGAACCGCTTCCCGCCGCGGACGCTCGCGGCGTGACCGTCGGCGGAGAGCGCCTCGTGCGGCGGCTCGAAGGGTGGACCCTTCGCGATCTGGTTCGCGACGAAGACGGTCGCGTCGTCGGTGTCGTCGCGGAAGAGCTCGCGACCGGCGTGACGCGAAGCTTCGCCGCAGACGGCGTCTGTCTCGCGACCGGCGGCATGACCGGCCCCTTCGGGCGTACGACGTCGGGCGCATACGCTGCCGGCACCGGTTCGGTCTCAGCGGCCCGCGCGGGCGCCGTGTTCGCGAACGCCGAGTTCGTGCGGTTTCATCCGCTCGCGATCGCCGGCACGAATCGCGGCGCGGCCCTCGACGAACGACTCGTCGCCCACGGCGCTCGGCTCTGGCTCCCGAAAGATCCGGCGGAGCGCCGTGCCCCCGCGGACGTCCCGGAATCCGAACGCGACGTGCTCGCGCCGGGTGGCGACAAGGATTCTCTCGGCGCGATGAGTCGCGCGGTCATCGATCGGTACTTCGCGGAGGACGCCGCGCGCGCACCGTCGATTCTCGGTGGTCCGGAAGCCTTTCTCGACGTCGGCGGCGTCGACGCGCGTCTCTTGCGCGGCGCGTTTCGCGAAGATCTGGACGTGTACGCGCTCCTCACCGGCGACGACCCGCGACTCGGTCCGATGCGCGTGTTCCCGGCCGCCGACGTGACCCTCGGCGGGCTCTGGGTCGATCACGAGACGGCGAGCGACGGCGCGCTCGCGCCGGCGTCCGTTCGCCACCACGCGACGAGCGTGCTCGGTCTCTACGCCGCGGGAGAAGCCGCGCATCAGTATCACGGCGCCGCGGACCTTCCGGACAATCGTCTCGCCGCGAGCCTCTTCGGCGCCACCCTCGCCGCGCGCTCGCTCGTCCACTATCGGCAATCGCTCGCGCGGAGCGCCGGCGATCTCGAGCCGTCGCTCTTTGCCGCCGCCGAGGGACGTTCGAAAGAAAAGACGGCCGCGCTGCTCCGTCGCGAGGGCGACGGGTCGTCGCTGTCCAACGCCACGGACGAGCTCGGCCGGATTTTTTTTCGCGCGCTCGCCGGCACCCGCGATGACGACGCGCTCGACCTCGCGCTCGAACGGCTGAACGAGCTCGAGTACGACGTCGCTCGCACGCCGCCGCCCACCGGGGCACCGCCGCATTTCGGAGCCGCCGCCGTGCGGGACCTCGAGGACCACGTATTCCTCGCTCGGACGATGCTGATGCACGCGCGGAGCCGTGACGAATCGCGCGGACTGCACGCCAAGCGGGACCGGCCGCGCGACGACGCGCGGTGGCTCCGAAACACGTTTTCTCGGCAGGGCGGTGACGGCCGTCCGGAGATTCTCGAACGATTCGAGTATCCGTCGCCCGGCGCTCGGCTAGATCTCACCGGCTCGGCGCGCCGGTCGCCAACGGACGCCGAGGCCGACGACCCATGACGGCAGGGAGCCCCTCCAAAAAATCCGAACCCGCGCCCGCTCGGCGCGTGCGGCTCGCCGTGAAGAGAAGCACGCCGAATCCGCGCGCGGTTTCGTCCGGGGATTCCGTCGCGGTTCGGGGTGACGCCGCGACGCGGAGCCGCTTCGACGTGTTCGAGGTCGAGGTCCGACGGCACACGACGATCGCCGACGCCCTCGCGGCGATTTCGCGAGAGCCGGTTCTCGCTTCCGGTGAGCGCGTGCCCGAGGTGGCGTGGGAAACCGGGTGCCTCCAGGGCCTCTGCGGCGCGTGCACGATTCGCGTCGATGGAGTCGCGCGGCTCGCGTGCACGACTTTGCTCTCGCCGCTCGCGACGAAGAAAACGCCGCTGCGGCTCGAACCGTTGGCGACCTTCCCCGTGATTGCCGACCTGATCGTCGATCGGGCGCGCCTGTTCCGCAATTTCGCACGCATGGAAACGGAGCCCGACGCCGGCTCGGCTTTCGTCGCGAGCGAAGACGACTCGAGACGTCGAGATCGTACCCCGGCGATCGCGCGCGCCGAGCTCCTCGCTCGATGCACCGGCTGCGCGGCGTGCCTCGACGCATGCCCGGAATACGGCGGCGATCGCGCGTTCGTGGGCGCCGCGGTGCTCGCACGCCTCGAACGACGAAAAACGCTCGCGTCGAGCGCCGAGCAAGCGAAGCGACGCGTCGTGCTCGCGATGGGCGACGGCGGAATCCACGATTGTGCAAAATCTGGAAATTGCGAGGCGGTTTGTCCCGAAGGGCTGCCGCTTCTGGATGCGCTTCGAGCGCTCGCCCAAGACGCGAACCGGGAGCTGCTCGATGCGCTCACCGGCAAGGATCGATGAGAACATGCCCCGTTGTTATTTCCTGACCGTGTGCAGCGCGTCCGTCGTCGACCAGCAGTCGAACAACGTGACCCTCTTCAACATCGTCGAACAGATCAACGTGCCGCCGGGAGCGCCGCCTCCTCCGCGCGGCCAGATCCCGCTCGAGGTTCACGCCTATTTCGACGTGCCGCAGTTCGAGCTCGGGCAATCATTCGACGTCAGGTTCGTCATGGTCGCGTCGACGGGGCTCGAAACACCGACCGACGCCTTCTCGCACCGCGCGGTGACGTCGCGTTACCGGACGCGAACGCTCGGCGTGCCGTTTCCACCGGTCGCCGGCTACTACGAACTCCGCCTCGACTGGCGCTACGTGGGCGAAGAGGGCTGGCGAAGGGAATCTGCGCTTTGGCCCATCGCGATCGTCGAAGCGACCATGAAGACCGAGGCCGTTCACTGAGCGCCGAGCCCGCGCCTTCCGAGACGCCGTTCAGTTGGAGGACGAGCCGCCGAAACCGCAGGGGCAATTCGCGTTCAGCATGCAGCCGTAGAGCGTGAGGGCGGCGTTGACCGCGGGGGAACTGATGCCGCCGAACTTCGTGATCACGTCTTCGCACGTGTTTGCGTTCACGCAGTCGATGCCCGTACACCCCGTGCGATTCGCGCACTCGAGAATGGCGGGACAGCCGTCGGTCGCGTAGCACGTCGGCACGTCGTCGAAGCACGACTTGCACGTGCAGAGCTCGCACGACGACGTGGCCGCGGCGGCGCACGCCTCCGCGCCGCCCATACCGCCCGTGCCGCCGGCTCCAGCGAAGCCGCCGGTTCCTGCGAAGCCGCCAGTTCCGGGAAGCCCCCCTTCCCCGCCGGTGCCTGGAAAGCCGCAGGGCGTCGCTTGGCCCGCCGAAGACTCGGTGCAACCGAGCCCGAAGGTCGATAGATCGAGTCCGCAGACGCCGTTCGGGCGGCAGCACCCATTGATCGGCTGCCCATCGGGAGCGACCGCAGGGAGGCACGCCGGTGTCGGCACACCCACTTGCCCGAAGGGTTGGCAGCCGCCGGCCGCGGGGATGAGCATCGTCACCGGCGTCGCGTCCAAGCCGCAACTGTCGCCGGCGCAACAAGCGTTCAACGAGAAGCCGAAGTCGGGCGAGACCGGGCCGGCGCTGCAATTGCCGCAAGTGCCGCCGTCGGAGTTCGGAAAGCACTGCGCGTCGCAACTCAAGGTGTCGCCGCCTTCGCAAAGACAAAGCGACCAGCAGTCTAGACAGTTGGAGCAATCGGGGAACGAGCACGACGTCGGGCCGCCCCCCACCTCGATGCCTCCGGTACCGACGATGCCGCCTTGATCGCCGAATCCTCCGCTCGGGAAGCCCGCGGTTCCGCCGGTGTTCGGCCGTCCGCCGGTGCTCGGCCGTCCGCCGGTGCTCGGCCGTCCGCCCGTCCCGCCGCGACCGCCGGTACCCGTCCCCGAGTGGCCGCCGGTTTCCGCACCACCGATGTCGTAGCGATGCTCGAGGGTCTGCGTGAGGTCGCCGGTTCGCGACCCGCAGCCACTCGGGATCAGCCACAACCCGGCCGCGAGCACCGCGCCGTGTTCGATAAGTCCCTTGCGTGCCAGACCCACTGTTCATGGGGTAGCACCGAACACGACCTCCCGCGAGCACGCGCCGAACACGCCGTCGCGACACTCGGGGCCATCACGCGACGCTCGTCGAACCGCGATGAGTAGCGGTCGCTAACGCGCCGTGGCATCACCGCGCCTTCCTCAGAGAGGACGGCCATGGACGTCATTCGGATCCGCGGACTCGAAATCGATTGCATCGTGGGACTCCGTCCGCTCGAGCGCGAGCGTGAACAGCGCGTCCACCTCGAGCTCGCGCTCGGCCTGGATCTCGCGCCGGCAGGGCGAAGCGGACGCATCGCGCTCACCTGCGATTACGTCGAGATCGCCGAAGAGGTGCTCGCGATGCTGAAGTTTCGTCGATATCGCCTGATCGAGATGGCGACCGAGGAGCTCACGTCCATGCTGCTCGGAGTCCATCGAGCCCTCGAGTTCGTGGAGATTCGGCTCGACAAACCCGGCGCCCTCGACGGGCGGGCGCGTGCCGCATCCGTCGAAGTGAGGAGAACGCGGACGTCGTTTCCGGCGACGAAGGTCGAGACGCCGTTCGGCGCGACCGAGCAGCTGCTCGAGACGCGGGAAGCCAAGCTCTATCTTTTGTCGATCGAGCCGGGACAGGCGCTGGAACCGAGCCCGCCGAGTGACGCGCGATGGGTCGAATGGCTCGTCTCCGGCGAGCTCGCCCGGGGCGACGTCGCGATGGAGCGGCACGCGCCGGTCACCGGCGGGGCGAGCGACGCACCGATTCGCTACGAAAACCGGTCCCACGAGGATGCAGTGCTGTTTCGTTGCATTTGTCCGTCGGGGCTCGACGGCTGAGGGATCGCGAACCCAGCCGCGAACGGCGGTTTCATCCGTATCGAAGGTCGGTGTACCGTCGGCGCTTTCGGAGGTTGATGATGACCGATGGTGCCGCGCGCCTCAAAGGGCGCTTCCTGTTTGCGTTGCTCACGCTGAGCGCTCTTCTTTGCGGGAGGCAGGCGCTCGCCGTCGGTCGCGTCGATTGGAAGGATCGCACGATCAAGGAGAGCGATTCGCACGCCTGGACCATCGAGGTCGCGATCTATCTCTCGCGCGCTCCGGACGTGGCGACGCTGCCGATGCGATTTTCGTTTCAGCCCGTCGTCTACTACGAGCGCTCGCTCCTGGACGGCCACGACGGGCCCCAGCTCCGCAAGGTGCCGCTCGAAGGAAAGCCGCCGCTCGTCGAGAGCGTCGACGTCGGCTTCCTCGACCCGGGTAGCGGACAGATCCAGAAGCGGACCAAGTTCTCGTTCAAGCTGACCCGCGCGCTCGGCTATGAAGCGGGCGAGTACGACGTGACCATCAAGGACGGCCGCAGCGACGCGACGATCGGCTCGGTCGCGCACGTCGAGTTCGACGGCGACAACGAGGTCATCGATCGACGCGCCATGGTGTTCTCCGGCGAAAAGAAAGCGAAGAAGGACGACAAATCCGCCGATCAGGGCGACGCGCCGGCGAAGAAAGAGCTGACGACCGACGACCCCGACTACTGGAAGGGCGGACCGAAGACCGACGACACCGAGAACCAGGAGAAGGTCGAGCCGAAGAGCGGCTGCGGATGCCACGTCGGCACGTCGCCGGCCGCGCCTTCCGTCGGATCCCTCGTCGTCATGGTCGGCCTCCTCGGCGCACGCCGAATGCGCAGAAATCGCCGTCAAACCGACGCTTCGACGTAAGTCGCGATCCGTCCCACGCCCGAGGCGAACTCGGTCTCGGACGTGATGAGACTGAGCACCGCGAACGGCTCGGTCGCAAAGTCGTAGAAGAACCCCGGTTGGACGAGGACGTCGCAGTCGTCGAGCAAGCCGAGCACCCAAGCCTCCTCGCTCTTCACGTCCGGAAGCCGCACGACGGCGTACCAGCCGCCTTCGACGTCGAGCACCGTGGCCGCGCTCCGGGCGAGCTGCCCCCGGAGCGACGCCAGATTCGACTCGATTCGAGCGCGGAGCGCGCGTCGAGAACGCTCGCCACTCGCGAGCAAGGTCGGAAGCGCGTGCTGCACGGGTGCGCTCGGCGACAAATAGCTATCGGCGATGAGCTCGAGCGCCGACATCGCGGCGCCCACCTCGGATTCGGGGCCGCCGACCGTGATCCACGCGAGCTTCATTTGTGGCAACGCGGCGAGCTTCGACAGACCGTCGAGCGCGAACACCAGCGCGTCGGCAGCTCGAAGGGCGGAATCGACACGCTCGGCGTCGTCGGCGAAGCCGTACGCGCCGAAGACTTCGTCGGAGACGATCGGCAAGCCGAGCCGGGCGATCGCGGCGAGCTCCGACCGTTTCAAGAACGAGCCCGTCGGGTTGTTCGGGTTCACGGTGATGATCGCGCGCGTGCGCGGCGTGCGATGCTTCGACAGATTCGCGAGATCGACGTGCCATGCGCCGTCGTACTCGAGCGCGTACGGCACGAGCCCGACGCCCTCGTAGCGCGCCAGGTGTTCGAACAAGGGGTAGCTCGGACGCGGAACCAGGACGTCGTCTCCCGGGTCGCAGAGCAGCTTGAAGAGGAAGCCGTAAGCCTCGCTCGTGCTCGACGCGAGGACGACGCGCGACGGGTCGACGTCGATTTCCCGATTCTTCCAGAGCCTGGAAATGGTCTCGCGCGCGGCCTCGAGCCCGAGGGGGTCCGGCTCGTAGACGCGGGAACCGGGGGCGGCGAGCGCCGCCGAAATGGCGTCCTCGTCGTACGGAATGCCGAGCCGCGTCGGGTTCGACACCGTGAGATCCACGAACGAGCGACCGGACGCTCGAGCTCGAAGGGCTCGGGCGAGCGCATTGGGGGTCCCGTCGACGCGGCTTCTCTTCGAGAGCACCGCTCCAGAATCTAGCCGACTCGGCCCTCGCGGGCGACCGAACCGCGCACGTGGAAGACCGCACGGCGCCGAGGTCGATGATAGGTTGTCCGCGTATGCCCGACTCGACTGACGTCCCGCGCCCCGCGCTTCACTCCGACAACGTCACTCTCCTGGAGTACGAGGGGCGAGAGATCTTGCTCGTCGGGACGGCGCACGTGTCGAAGCGAAGCGTCGAGGAAGTGCGACACGTGATCCGCCAAGTCGCACCCGACGCAGTGTGCGTGGAGCTCGACGCTTCGCGGTACGAGGCGCTGATGGACGAGACGCACGTGTCGTCGTTCGACGTCGCCGAGGTCGTCGACCAGGACCGCGCCGGGTTGTTCGTCGCGAGCCTCCTGTTCGCCGGCTTTCAGAAACAGCTCGGCGACCGGCTCGGCGTCAAGCCGGGCGCGGAGATGGCCGCGG
>CAZDNG010000003.1:156294-198477 GCA_964506835.1 uncultured Polyangiaceae bacterium | reverse complement strand
CGGAGATGGCCGCGGCGGCCGAGGCGGCGCTCGAGCGCGGCGCGAAGGTCGTCCTCGCCGATCGCAACATTCGAACGACGCTCCTCCGCTGCTACGAGAGCCTCGGATTGGTCGATCGCGTCCGTATCGGTGCGGTCCTCGTGATGCTGCCGTTCGCCGCGGCGGATCTGGACGAGGTCGACGTCGAGGCGCTGAAGAGCCGTGAGACGATCGGCGACGTCATGACCACGTTCGCGCGCCAGATGCCGGCGCTCCAGCTCCCGCTCATCGACGAACGCGATCGCTATCTGATCGCGCGCATCCGCGAGACCGACGGCCCGCGCATCGTCGCCGTCGTCGGAGCCGCGCACGTGCCGGGAATGGCGCGCTACCTGCGAGAACCGATCGACCTCGACGCGCTCGATCGAGCGCCGGCGAAGACCGCGCGGACCTTGCACGATTTCGGGTTACCGTTCGCGAGTCTCGGGCTCCTTGCGCTCGCCGCGTTCGGACCGAAGGCGCACGCCTTCTCGACTGCTCCGGCGATCGCACGCTTGCTCGCCGGGGTGGCGCTCCCCTCGGCCGTGGTCGCCGCGCTCGCGACGGTCATCGCCGGAGGCGGCGCCATCGCCGCACTGGCCGCGTTCACCACCGCGCCGCTCACGCTCGCGATTCCCTTTCTATCGCTGGGAAAGATCACCGGTGGCCTCGAAGCGCGGTTTCGACCCCCGTCGCACGAAGATCGGCTCCGCGCTCGCGAAGACGTCCTGGTTCCGAAGCTCGCCCGACGAAATGGGCTCCTTCGCCCGCTCCTCACGGCGGTGTTCGCGCCGATGGGGCGGACGCTCGGCGCCTTCATCGGTGTGATCTGGGCCGTCCTTCAGCTCGTGTGATCGTCGATCGCATTCCGTACCGCCGCGCCGAGCGACGCGGCCGTGTACGGCTTGCACAAGAAGCGAGCCTCGGCGCGCCCCGCGACGCCCGTGAGCGCCGCGTCTTCGGCGTATCCCGACGTGTAGAGGACCCGCGTCTCGGGTCGTGTCTCGTGGAGCGTCGCGGCGATGTCCGGGCCGCGCACGTCGGGGAGCGCCACGTCGGTGAAGAGAACGTCGATGCGTCCCGCGTGCGACCGAAGCAAGAACATCGCTTCGTCGCCGGTTCCGGCGTCGAGCACACGGTAGCCGAGATCGGACAAGCGGAGCACCGCGAGCGAGCGAACCATGGGGTCGTCCTCGACGACGAGCACCGTTTCGTCGCCGCGTGGGATCGTCCCGAACGAACGAGGTTCGCGCTCCACTTCGCGACTTCCGCTCGCGCGCGGAAGAAACACGATGACCCGCGTGCCTCGCCCTGCGGCACTCGCAAGCTCGATGTGGCCACCGCTCTGCTTCACGATGCCGTGGCACGTCGCGAGTCCGAGTCCGGTACCGCGGCCGGCGGGCTTGGTCGTGAAGAAGGGCTCGAACACGTGCGCCTGCAGCTCCGTCGGAATGCCGTGTCCGGTGTCCGTCACTTGGACGCGCACGTAGTCGCCGCAGGGCAGCTCGAAGGGCCCACGCGCGAGATCGACCGCGACGTTGTCGGTCTGAACCGTGAGGCGACCGCCGCTCGGCATCGCGTCGCGGGCATTCACGGCGAGGTTGACGAGGAGTTGCTCGAACTGCCCGACGTCGATCCGGATGGGCCATGCGTCGCCGGCCAGCGACAGCTCGAGACGGATCTCTTCGCCGAGGAGCGGGCGGAGCAACTCGGCGACCGCTTCGATCAACGGATTCGGTTCCACGACGCGCGGGAACACGATCTGACGCCGGGCGAACGAAAGAAGTTGCCGGGTGAGGTTGGACGCGCGCTCCGAAGCGGCGCGGATCGCCCGCAGGCAGACGGACGCGGTGGAGTCTTCGCGCGTTTCTCGCGCAACGAGCTCGACGTTGCCGATGATCGCCGTGAGCACATTGTTGAAGTCGTGCGCGATGCCTCCCGCGAGCCGCCCGACCGCCTCGAGCTTCCGGCTCTGGACGAGATCCGCCTCGAGTTCGCGACGCGCCGTCACGTCCAGCGTGGTGCCGAGAAAGCCGCGCTCGTCCTCGCCCGCCGCCGGCAACGCTTCCCCCATCGCCAGGACGTGGCGCGTGGCGCCGTCCGACGCGCGGATCAGCCGATACTCGTACGGCTCGACGACGCCGGTCTCGAGCGCGCGTTCCCGCGCCGCGATCACGCGAGCTCGGTCTTCGGGGTGAACGCGCGAATCGTGGAGCGCGATCGTCGGAGGCGTCGCGGGGTCCACGCCGCAGATGCGATACATCTCCGCCGACCACTCGAGCTTTCCCGTGGACTTTTCCCAGTAAAAGCTGCCGACGCCGGCGATGCGTTGCGCGTCGGCGAGCATACGTTCGCGCCGCGAGAGTTCGGACTCGGCACGCTTGGCTTCGGTGATGTTGCGCGAGAGCACCGACGCCACGGTAGTCCGGCCGTCCCTCACGATCGGCCCCACGGCGGATGAAAACCACGCTTGCTGAGACGGCGAGTACACCTCGAAGTACGACGGAACGCCCTGCTCGAAGGTGCGCGAAAGCGCCGCGCGTACGCCGTCGTGTTGATCCTTGGCGATGAAGTCGAAGAGCGACGCGCGACCGATCAGATCTTCCTTACGGATCCCCGGCGCGGTGTGGTTCACCCAGAGGAACACGCCGGCCCGATCGACGAGAATGACGAAATCGAAGGGGTTCAGCGCGACCGAGCGCCAGCGCGCCTCGCTCTCGCGGAGCGCGTCCTTGGCCTGCGCGTACTCGGTGACGTCGACCATCGTCGCGAAGAAGCCGAGCGGCGCGCCGTTTTTTTCACTACGGAGCTCGGCTCCGAGGCGCACGTGCCGCACGTAACCGTCGCGCGTCGGCGCGAGGCGAAACTCCGACGTACTCGCGTCGTCGTCGTAGACGCGCCACAAGAACTCGCTCACCTTCGAGCGATCGCTCGGATGGACGCGCGACAGGAACCAATCGAGACTCGGCGCCGCGGGGAGATCGCTCCCCAGCAAATCGACGAGCCCCTCGTCCCATTCGATGGCTTTCGACGACGCACCGACGAAGAAGCTCGCCATCTTCGCAACGCGGTGCGCGTCACGAAGCAAAGCGTCGTCCGTCGATCGCTCGGCCACGCCGGACGTTGGTCCGGCGCTACCGCCCGCCTCCCGCGTAGCGCCCATCTCTATAGGGGAGAGTACCTCTTTCGCAGTGCGGGCGTCGCGCCCGCGCGAGGGCGCAAGTTCATCCCCCGCTCGTACGTTCAGGCATAGTTGCGGAAGTACGGGATTGTCGAAGCGATCTTCCGCACGGCTTCCTTCGCCGCAAGAAGCTCCGCCGTCGAATCCCAGGTGCCTTCCATGAATTGCTGCCGCGGGCCGTCGGGCATGGAAAACGCGTAGCTGTCTCCGCCGATCGACACCGTCTTCGCGGCGAGGTCGACGCGAACCGTCGCCGTCGGGTCGGCCTCGATGCGCGCGGCGAGCGCCTCCGCGGTCTTTTCGTCGACGACCGCGCAAGGGATCCCGAGGGCGACGCAGTTGCCGTGGAAAATTTCGGCGAAGCTCTCGCCCACCACCGCGCGGATTCCTTTGTTCCAGCGAAGGATCGCTTGCGGCGCGTGCTCGCGCGACGAACCGCATCCGAAGTTCTTGTTCACGACCAGCACCTCGGCGTCCGAGAATCGCGAGTCGTCGAAGGGGTGCGTTTTCCCAGCGTCGCGGAGCGCCTTTCGGTCGTCCTCGAAAGCGTGCTCGCCGAGCCCGTCGAACACGACGGTCTTCAGGAAGCGCGCGGGGATGATTCGGTCGGTGTCGATGTCGTTGCCGCGGAGTGGAATGCCGCGGCCGCTGATCACGATTCGCTTGGCGTCGGTCATGAGATGGCTCCGTTCCTCACTGCATTCCGAACAGTTCGCGAGCGTCGGTGACCTCGCCGGTGATGGCCGCCGCGGCGACCATGGCGGGGCTCATGAGCAAGGTGCGGCCGCTCGGCGAACCTTGCCGTCCCTTGAAGTTGCGATTCGAAGAAGAGGCGCACACTTCACGTCCTTTCAGCTTGTCGGGGTTCATCGCGAGGCACATCGAGCAGCCCGCTTCACGGAACTCGAACCCCGCGTCGGTGAAGATGCGATCGTAGCCGCGTTCGATCATCTGCCGGCGCACGCTCTGCGACCCGGGGACGACCATCGCGCGGACCCGCTGGTTCACCTTGAACCCCTTGCCCTGAATCAGCCGCACCACTTCTTCGAAGTCGCTCAAGCGCCCGTTGGTACACGAGCCGATGAACGCGACGTCGACCTTCGTGCCGCGGATTTGCTGACCGGGCTCGATCGACATGTACTGATACGCCTCTTTTACCGTCTCGCGCTCGGCGGCCGAGACGTCGTCGGGCGTCGGCACTTTGCCGTTCACGCCGACCGATTGCCCCGGCGTGATGCCCCAGGTAACCACCGGCTCGATGTCCTCGCCGCGGATCTTCACGACGTCGTCGTAGCGCGCGTCGGGGTCGCTGCGGAGCGATTGCCAGTCGGCCACTGCGCGCTCCCACGCCTCGCCCGACGGCGCGTACTTCCGACCCTTCAAGTAGTCGTACGTCGTTTGATCAGGGTTCACGTAGCCGGCGCGCGCGCCGCCTTCGATGCTCATGTTGCAGACGGTCATGCGCTCGTCCATCGTCATCCGGTCGAACACGTCGCCGCCGTACTCGTACGCGTAACCGACGCCGCCGTTCACCCCGAGCTTGCCGATGATGTGGAGCACCACGTCTTTCGCGTACACGCCGGGGCGCAAGCGTCCGCTCACCTCGATGCGCCGCACCTTGAGCTTGTCCATCGCGAGCGTCTGCGTCGCGAGCACGTCGCGCACCTGCGAGGTGCCGATGCCGAACGCGAGCGCGCCGAACGCGCCGTGTGTCGAGGTGTGCGAATCGCCGCAGCAGATCGTCATTCCCGGCTGAGTCAGACCCATCTCCGGCCCCACGACGTGAACGATGCCCTGCTCCCCTTTTTCGGTCGTGAAGAAGCGGATGCCGTGCTTTTTCACGTTCCGCTCGAGGAAAACCATCATTTCCTCGGCGAGCGAGTCGGAGAACGGACGGAGCTGCGACGTCGTCGGAATGATGTGATCGACCGTGGCGAACGTACGCTCGGGGAACAGGACCTCGAGCCCGCGATCGGCGAGCATGCTGAACGCCTGAGGCGACGTCACCTCATGGATCAAATGGAGCCCCATCAGGAGCTGGTAGTTCCCCGACGGCAGCTTCGTCACCGTGTGACGATCGAACACCTTCTCGTAAAGCGTCTTGCCCATGATCCTACTCCTTGTCCTTCTCGCTCGCGCCGCTGGCCGCGTAGCGTTCGAGCCGCTCGATCAAGCGGCCTCCGAAATCCGTGAATCCGCGCATGCCCTGCGCGTCGAGCTCGAACCACACTTCGCGAATCGCGTGTTCGCGGCCTGCACGCAGTCGCTCCATCACGCGGATGGCCTTCGCGGTCAGCGAGTACTTGCGCTGCCGAGCGTCGTCCTTGGCGATCGCTGCGACGACGAGCCCCTTGTCGGTGAGCTGTCGCAAGATCTTCGAGACCGCGGCGGCCGAGCTGTCCCTCCGCCGCGCGAAGAGGCTCGGCATGAAATGCTCCGTCGCGATCTCCTCGAGGACGCCCCACTGCTGATCGGTGAGGTCGACGCTCTCGGCGAGTTGTTCGCGCCGTTCTTGGTAGAGCTCGGCGAGACGCGCCAGGACCTCGATCGCCGCGTGCGCTTCGGCGATCGTCGGAGCGGAGCGCACGCGCGCCGGAGCCTTGGTCGACATGCGGCAAATGTTAACTAAGGTTAATCATCTGCGCAAGCCGCTTTTCTGGCGGCCGTCCGTCGCGGCCGTCAATTGATGGGTTGCACGCAAATCCCTTGGAAACAGGGCACGCCGCCGCAGCAGTCCGTGCTCACCGTGCAACTCTGACCGTACAACGAACACGCGAGCGTCCCGCCGGTTCCCGCCGTTCCGCCGGAGGCGGACCTCCCACCGCTCGAGGTTCCGCCGGCACCCGACGTTCCACCCGCGCCGCTTGCACCGCCCGAGCCGGGCGGCGGGGGCGGAACCGTGCACGTGCCTTGCGTGGACCCGATCGTGGTCACGCAGCTCGAACCGCGACAGCAATCGCCGTTGATGGTGCAGCCACCGCCGGATTCGACGCAGCGGGCGCCGCCGTCGGGCGGAGTGAAGCATCGGAGGCTGCCGCTCGCGTCGGGAACGCACGGCAGACCGCCGCAGCAGTCCGCGGCCGACGCGCAGGTGTCCCCGGAGTGACGGCACTCCGTGCCGAGCCCGTAGCATCGGGGAACGCCGAGCGCGTCCAGCTGGCAGACGCCGGAGTTGCCGACGCCGCCACAGCAGTCGTTTCTCGCAGAGGAGTTACTGCATGCGTAGTTCTTGAAATGGCACACGTCGCCTTCGGGGTCGCAGCTCATCGGGTTGCGGCAGATCCCGACGGCCGCGCCGGCGGCTTTGTCGCAAACGACGTTGCCGTCGCCGGGTAGTCCCGTGCCGGGGGCCCCACAACAATCGCTGGTCTGACGGCAGAGATCGCCGTCGACGTGACAGCCACTCGCGGGCTGACACACGTTGACTCCCGAGGGACCATAAGGCGCGCACAAGCGGCTGCAGCACTCGTTGCAGCTGCCGCACGCCGTTCCGTCGACGCCTCCGCTACAGAACGACGGCCCTGTCGGCGGCAACGCGCACGTCCCGAGCGTCTTGCCGGCGCCGATCGTGCAAATGCCCGAGCAGCAGTCGTTGGCCGCCGCGCAGACGTCGCCGTTCTGGACGCAGAACGACGACGCGCGCTGGCACGTGCCCGCCGCACAGAGCTGAGAACAACAGTCCTTGTCGGCCGTGCAGGCGTTCCCCGATGTCTCGCAGGTCGTGTTGAGCGCCGCGCACTTTCCGGTCGCGTCGCATTGGCCGCTGCAACAGCTCGCGCTCGACGTGCACGCAGCGCCGTCCGAGACGCACGCGGCGGTCGAGCAGTGGCCGCCCGAACAACTCAGCGTGCAACAGTCCGTGGACACGCCGCACGCCGCGCCGCTCGCGCCGCATGACGAAAGATTCGACGCGCAGCGGTGCGTCGATGGATCGCAGAGCTTCGAACAGCAGTCGCCGTCGTTCGCGCACATATCGGCGTACTTCGTGCACGTCGTCGGCGTGGCGACGGGACCGCCGCCTCCTCCGTCCGTTTTTGCCGAACCGCCGCCCGCGCTGGATGCGCCACCGCTGCCGACGACCGCGCCGCCGGCGCCGCTCGCGGCGTCCGGACCGGCGTCCGAACCCTTTGGATGCGGTCGGAACCCCGCCGAATCGGAGCCACCGCAGCCAGTTTCAGCCATCGCCATCGCGACGACGCACAGGAAGAGCCACACGCGGTTCGGAGCCATGAATCCCTTTCGTCGCGCCCGTTCCGCGAGGTCTCGTCGGAAAGCGCCAGAAAGCCGCCCGATAGCCGTGGAACGGATCGCGTCGGTTAGAGGACGGCCGCGTGGGAAATTATGAGTGCCGTCCTTTTTTTTCCCGAGTTCGTCGGAACCCGACGTGGCGACGGCGCTCAGCCCGGTACCGCAACGCAGCATCCGGTAACGCACGCCTCTCCCGTCGGACAGTCGGGGAGGCAACTCGCGCCGCAGGGCGTGACGCCCGCGGGGCAGCTCGGCGGTGAGCACGCGGTCGAACCCGCGCAGCTCGCGGGCAAGGTGCGCTTGCCGAAGCAAAGCTCGCACGTGTCGCAGGGGTTCGAGCAGCCTTGGACCAACGTACACGGCTTACAGCGGGTCGGATCGTCGAGGTGCGAATGATCGCACGAAGGCGCGCCCTGGTCGTCGGTCGAACCGAGCCATACCGCGGTGTTCGTACCCGGCACGGCGCAACAGCCGAAGCAGTCACAGCCGTTCGGCGTGAGCGGCCCGCAGACGCTCGTGCACGCCGCCGATTGAGTCGTCAGTGCCGTCGCGCAGTCGAGCCCCTTTTTGAGCATCGCGGTCGCGTCGTAGGCGCACGTCGCTCCTTCCGGCGAGTAGCTCGGCGCGACTTCGAGTGGGTCGCATGTGTGCGACCAGACGCAGTCGTCGTTGCCGACCCCCGAGTTACTGTCGAAGTAACAATCTTCAGCGCACGGTTGATGATTCTGGCCGGGGATCGAACCGAAGAACGTGTCTTCCGAGTTCTGGCAGGGGCCGACGCAATCCGGATCTTCGGAATCGACGAGGCCGTCGCCGTCGTTGTCCACGCAATCGCCGCAAGCGTAGACATGACTCCCGCACTTCGCGATCTGACAGGCCGACGCGCGAGCGTCGAGCGGCGTCGAAGCATCGGACGAGCCGTCACTCGTCTTTCCGCCGGCACTCGCCGCGGGGTGCTCGAATCCGACGAACGCGTCTTCGGAACACGCCCCCACCGAGATGAGCACCGCCGTGAAGAGCACCCCCCAACCCAAAACGCGCGTCATGGATTTCCAATGACGGAGCGTACTTTTTCTCGATAGGCCGAGTCGGGGAAGCTCGAGACAAAGCGAGCGGCGCGCGCGCGGGCCTCCGCTTGCCGGCCGAGTCGCTGGAGCGCTTCGATGGCGAGCACTTCGCGTTCTTGCACGAGCGCGCCGTGCGGAAATCGGCGGCGATGCTCGGCGGTCGCGGCGAGCGCCCGCCCGGGCTCCGACGCGAGCTCGGCTTGCGCCTGGTCGAGCCACCAGGCTTCGTTCGTCGCTTCCGAGGCGGCGCTCGGGGAACCGTGGTTCGAGTGCGCCGACGCGAGCCCGGCGTCGACCGCGCGCGGCGCCTCCGAAGTGGGTGGCGCGGCGACGGCCGGAGCTACTTCAACGGGCGGCTCGGACGATGGCCCCGATGGAACGACCGTCGAACGCACCGCGCTCGCGGACGGCGCCGGTTCGGTGCGCGTCGAGCGATGCGCCGCGCCGAACCAAACGCCCGCGGCCCCGGCGCCCGCGAGGGCGATGAGGGCCGCCGCTTTGCCGAGCGCGACGGCCGTCGTTCCGGACGCGACCGGCGCTTTCCCGGCGCCGGCGCCGCCCGGCGCGATCGGCCAGAGCACGGGACCGAGCGCAGCACGGAGCCGCTCGACTTGCTCTGGCGTGCCGTGATCGGCGCGGCAGAGGTTCACGAGCTCTCGCACGTCGTCGGGGGCGAGCGACGCGTCGTCCGTCCAGCGCGCGGGATCGGTCGGCGTGCTCATGCGCCCTCCTCGTCGCGACCGAGCGCGGACAAGACCGCCTTACGGGCCGCGTGCAGTCGCGAATAGAGCGTTTGCACCGGGCATTCGAGGACCTCGGCGATCTCCGGCATGGTCAATCCCTCGATCTCGTACAGGACGAACAGCTCGCGCGCGCGTTCGTCGAGTGCGTCGAGCGCGAGCTGGAGTCGCGACCGGGCCTCCAATCGCGAAACGGGTTCGAGGCTCGCGAGCTCGGGTGCGCCGCGTTCCGGTTCTTCCGCGGGCACTTCGCGGCGCACGTGCGCCCGGCGGCGATAGTCCGACGCCGCGTTTCGACAGATCGCGTAGAGCCAAGTGCGCACCTCGGAACGTCCTTCGAACGCATCGAGCTTGCGGTGCACGGTGATGAACACTTCCTGACACACGTCGTGCAAGTCCGCTTCGCGTACGCCGAGATAGCGGAGCACTCGGAGGGCGTAAGCGGCGTGGGCATCGAAGACCTGGCGCGTGGTCGGTCGCGGAGGGTTCATGCGGACTTCGAGGGAATGAGCATCGACCAAGCCCGCGCCGCGATCTCGACCATTGGGGGGCGGAGCCGGATGAAATTATCGACGCTTCCGCGGGGAGCGGCGAAAAACCTCAAAATCGTGCGCCGATGCCGAGCCAGGCACGCCCGCCGAGCGGCGCGCCGCGGTAGACGGGCAGCGTGCCGTCCGCTGCGGTCGAATAGACGAAGCGATACCGGACGAACGGAAGCTCGACGGAGGCGCCGGCGACGAGCTCGAGCGGCCCGGCGAGGCGAAACCGGAGACCCCCGCTTGCACCCGCGGAGGCAAACACTTCCCGTGGGTTCGCGTCGGTGTCGAAGCCGAACCCGCGTGCCCGGACCTGCCCGACTTGCTCGACGAGACAAGCGTCCCAACCGAAGGCCGTCGACGAGGGGGCCGATTCGAAGAACGGGCACTGTCGAAGCTCGATCGTCCAGAGCGAGACCGTCGCCCCCTTCGGCGCGCCCGCCGCCGTTTCGCTTCCGTAGAAATTCGCGGCCACCTCGAGCCGAAACCACTGCGCGAAGTCGAGCGCGAGCGCCGGGCGGAACCCCGGAGCAAGCTCGGGCAGCACGCCGAGGGCGGCTTCGAGCGTTGCACTCGGTTCGACGTGCATCCGCTCGCGCGCCGGCGCCGTCGCTTCCGGAATGTCGATGGCGCCGCCGTCGAGCGGCCGATCCGGCGCGGCGATGCCGTTCTGAGCCCGTTCTTCCGCGACGCGGTGCCGGGTCACGTCGAGCATCAATCCGACCGCGAGGGCGACCGAGTCGTCGAGCGCCGAGCATTCGACCGCTCGAGTGGTCAATTCGCGAGAGCCGAGCGCCGCCCCGTTCGCGTCGAAGAGCTCGATGCGCGCGGACCAAGCAGCGTTGGGCGCCGGCCCGATCCGTCCCCGCACCACGATGTCCGCAGCGCCGGTCGGCTCGAAAACGCGCCGTTTCCAGCGACTCTCGACCGCGCGCGCGAGGGACGGTCCGTCGAGGCACGTCGCGCCGCCCGCCTCGAGATTCCACTCGAGCCGCGCCGTCACGGCGGCGGCATCCGTAACCGCGAGCGACGGTGGAGACGAAAGCGGCGGCGGGAAGGGCATGGTCGATGGCGCGACGCGACGAAGATACTGATCGTCCGTTCACCAGAACGAACTGGTCAAACCGCGAGACTTGCTTGCGCGACTCGCACGTCGCTAGCATAGAGATGCGCCCGCGCGCTGTGCGCTTGGCCATTGAAACCCGAGCGGATCCTGCCCAGGTAGAGAAACCGCTCGGTGTTGCCCGCGCCGCTCCGCGCCTCCCGACGTAGCGCCCGCGAGTAACGTGAAACCGGGCTCGTCCCGATCGCCCGCGGAGATCGAAGGGAGAGCCGTCGCTCGAGAGAACACATGCAGCGTATTCGGATCTTCGACACGACGCTGAGAGACGGTGAGCAGTCGCCGGGCTACGGAATGACGGCAGCCCAGAAGCTGGTGCTCGCTCGCCAGCTCGACAAGCTCGGCGTGGACGTCATCGAAGCCGGCTTTCCCGCCGCGAGCGCCGAAGATCTGGAAGGGGTGCGTTCGATTTGCCGCGAAGTGCGGCGACCGACCATCGCCGCGCTCGCGCGCTGCGTCGACACCGATATCGAAGCGTGCGCGAAGGCGCTCGAGCCGGCGCAGAACCCACGCTTGCACATCTTCTTCGGCACGAGCCAGCTCCACCTCGACGCGAAGACGGGGCTCAACGAAGAGCAGGCCCTCGACCTCGTGATTCGCTCGGCGCGCCTCGCCGTGAAGCTCTTCCCCGAAGTGGAGTTCAGCCCCGAGGACGCGACGCGCACCCGCGAGGATTTTCTCCTCAAGATCGTGCAAGGCGTCGTCGACGAAGGCGTGAAGGTCATCAACATTCCCGACACCGTCGGGTACACGGTGCCCTTCGAGTACAAGGCCCGCTTCGAGCTTTTGCGCGCGAAGATTCGCGGCATCGACAAGGTGACGCTCTCCACGCACTGTCACAACGATCTGGGGCTCGCCGTCGCGAACTCGCTCGCAGCCATCGAAGGCGGCGCGCGCCAGGTCGAGTGTACGATCAACGGCATCGGCGAACGCGCGGGCAACGCGTCGATGGAAGAGCTGGTGATGGCCCTCCGCGTGCGGAACGACGTGCTCCCCTACGAGACCGGCATTCATACCCAGCACATCTACGAGACGAGTCAGATCCTGTCGGCGCTCACCGGGTGCGCCGTTCAGCGGAACAAAGCCGTGGTCGGACGGAACGCGTTCGCCCACGAATCAGGCGTGCATCAACAGGGCATGCTGAAAGACCGGCGCACGTACGAGATCATGACGCCCGAGTCGGTTGGCGCGCCTCCGACGCAAATCGTGCTCGGACGCCACTCGGGCCGTCGCGCACTCGCTGCGCGGCTCGGCGAGCTCGGCTACCCGACGACCGGCGCGTCGCTGAACCACGTCTACGACCGCTTCTTGAAGGCTTGTGAGAACGGGCAAGCGCTCGACGACGACGCGCTCATCGCGCTCGCGCTCGACAATCGCCCCCCCGCGTCGCCGCCGTACGAATTGAACCTCGTTCAAGCGATGACCGGCTCGGTGAAACCCGCATCGGCCACGGTGCAGCTCAAGCGCGACGGCCGCATGTACGCGTCGGCGGCGCTCGGCAACGGCCCGGTCGAAGCATCGTGCGTCGCGATCGACCAGATCACCGGCTACCCCGGCCGTGTCGTGAACTTCGAAATCCGCGCGGTCGGCGAAGGCCGCGACGCACTCGGCGAGGTCGCCCTCCGCGTCGCGATCGGCGGCACGGAGTTCACCGGCCGCGCCGTGAACACCGACATCGTCGAGGCGAGCGTCGAAGCTTATCTGTCCGCCATCAACAAGTACCTATCGGTGACCCCGCTCGTGTTGCCTCCGCAATCGGAAGAGGTCACCGGACGAGCCCCCGAGCTCGTTTCTCGACGCACCCAAGAGGAGGGGCGCCCGTGACTCAGAAGAACTCGTTTCGCATCGTCTCATTGCCGGGAGACGGCATCGGACCCGAGGTGTGCCGCGAAGGCGCGCGCGTGCTCGAGTCGTGCGTGAAGCACGCCGGCAAGAAGCTCGAGCTCGTGGAGATGCCGCTCGGCGGCGTCGCGCTCGACGCCGGAAAGCCGGCGCTCCCCGATGAAACCCGAGCCGCGCTCAGCGGCGTGGACGCGGTGCTCCTCGGCGCGGTGGGCTTGCCGAAATACGACGGCGTTCCCGGCGACAGGCGGCCGGAAAAGGGGCTCCTCGATCTCCGCAAGATGCTCGGCGTGTACGCGAATCTCCGTCCCGTTCGCGCTGTCGAGGCGCTCATTGGTGCGTCGCCCTTGAAGGAAGAAATCGTGCGCGGGACCGACCTCGTCGTCGTGCGCGAGCTGCTCTCGGACGTGTACTTCGGCGAGCCGCGCGGCTTCGACCCCGACGGCAAGCGCGCGTTCAACACGATGAGCTACACGGAAGAAGAAGTGCGGCGCGTCGTGAAGCTCGCGTTCGAAATGGCCCGCGGCAGGCGGAAGCTCGTCACGTCGGTGGACAAGGCCAACGTGCTCGAAGCGTCGCAGCTCTGGCGCCGCGTCGCGAAGGAAGTCGGAGCCGACTATCCCGACGTGAAGCTCGAGCATCAGTACGTCGATTCGTGCGCGATGGACCTCATCAAGAAGCCGACCCGCTTCGACGTGGTCGTGACCTCGAACCTCTTCGGCGACATTCTCACCGACGAGGCGGCCGTGCTCGCCGGCTCGATCGGGCTCTTGCCGAGCGCGAGCCTCGGCGACGGACCGGGCCTGTACGAGCCGATCCACGGCTCGGCGCCGGACATCGCCGGCAAGGGCATCGCGAACCCCCTCGGCACCATCGCGTCGGTCGCGATGATGCTCCGCTCCTCGCTCGGCTTGCCCCAGGAAGCCGAACGGGTCGATCGCGCCATCGAAAGAGTCTTGAACGACGGACACCGCACCGCAGACCTCGGCGGCTCCGTCAAAACTAGCCAAATGGGAGACTACGTATGTCGAGCGCTCGAATCCGATTGAGTGGAACACAGGCTGGCTCGGCCCCGAACGAGGGCCCAAAGAGCACTCAAGCGGTGCGGGTAGAGCCGCCGGTCGCGCCCGTCGGTGAAACGATGCGCGGCGCGCAGATCGTCGTGGAGAGCCTCATCAAGGAGGGCGTCGACCTGTTGTTCGGCTACCCCGGAGGCGCGATTCTCCACGTCTACGACGAGCTCCACAAAGCGAGCGATCGCATCCGTCACATCCTCGTGCGCCATGAACAAGGCGCGGCGCACGCGGCGGAAGGCTACGCCCGCTCGACCGGCAAGGTCGGCGTTTGCATGGCGACGAGCGGCCCCGGCGCGACGAACCTCGTGACGGGCCTCGCGAACGCGATGATGGACTCGACGCCGATCGTCGCCATCACCGGCCAGGTCGCGACGAACCTCATCGGCAACGACGCGTTCCAGGAAGCGGACATCGTCGGCATCACGCGGCCGTGCACGAAGTACAATTACCTCGTCAAGGACGTCAAAGACCTCGCCGCGACGATCAAGGAAGCCTTCTACGTCGCGCGCACCGGACGCCCCGGTCCGGTGCTCGTCGACATTCCGAAGGACGTCACCTGGAACCAGTTTCCGTTCGTGTGGCCCGACTCGGTCGACATTCCGTCGTACAAGCCGACGGTCCGCGGTCATCCGCTGCAGGTGAAGAAGGCAGTCGACCTGATCACCAGGACCGACAAGGCCGTCCTGTACATCGGCGGCGGCGTCGTGAACTCCGGTGCATCGGACGAGATCCTCGAGCTCGCGGAGCGTCTGAATCTGCCGGTCACGCCGACCTTGATGGGCCTCGGCAGCTTCCCGCCCGGTCATCCGCAGTATCTCGGCATGCTCGGCATGCACGGCACGTACACGGCCAACATGGCGATGGCCGAGGCCGAGCTGATCATCAACATCGGCGCGCGATTCGACGATCGCGTCACGGGACGCCTCGACGCCTTCGCGACCCGCGCGAAGAAAATTCACGTCGACATCGATCCGTCGAGCGTGAACAAGAGCGTCAAGGTCGACTTGCCGATCGTCGGCGACGCGAAGACCGTGACCCGTCAGCTCATCGAAGCGCTCGGCGACACCCCGCGGCCCGAACGCACCGAATGGTGGTCACGCCTCCGCGGCATGCAGCGCGATTTCCCGCTCAAGTTCCACGACCGCACCGACGTGATCATGCCGCAGCGCGTGCTCGTCGAGCTCGCCGATCTCACGAAGGGGAAATACATCTGTTCGACCGACGTCGGTCAGCACCAGATGTGGGCCGCGCAGTACTACCCGGCCGACAGCAGCCGGAAGTGGCTCACTTCGGGCGGCCTGGGCACCATGGGCTACGGCCTCCCTGCGGCGATGGGCGCGGCGATGGGTCACCCCGGCGAGAAGGTGCTCTGCGTCTCCGGCGACGGTTCGTTCCAGATGTGCATCCAGGAGCTCGCGACCTGCGTGCACGAGAACCTCGACGTCAAAGTCATCCTCTTGAACAACAACTTCCTCGGCATGGTCCGGCAATGGCAGGAGCTGTTCTATTCACGGCGCTACTCCGAGGTCGGCATGAAGTACTTCCCGGATTTCGTGAAGATCGCGGAAGCATACGGCGCGACCGGGTTGCGTGCGGAAAAGCCGAGTGAGCTCCGCGCCGTGCTCGAGCAGGGCCTGAACACGCCGGGCACCGTCGTGATGGACCTCATCGTCAGCAAGGAAGCGAACGTGTACCCGATGATCCCGGCGGGCAAAGCCCACTACGAGATCGTCATGGAGCCCGACGTGCCCACCGAAGCGCCGGAACCCCGGGAGCTTGCCTGATGTCCGAAACGAATCGTCACGTGCTTTCCATCCTCGTCGAAGACCGCTTCGGCGAGCTCGCGCGCATCGTCGGTCTGTTCGCCGGCCGCGGCTTCAACATCGACTCGCTCGCGGTGAACCGCACCCTCGAGCCGGAGATGTCGCGCGTCGTGCTCGTCACTCGCGGCGACGCCGACGTCATCGAGCAGATCATCAAGCAGGTGAACAAGCTGCTCCGCGTCCGGAAAGTGAATCACCTGGTCGGCGCCCACCATTTCGAGCGCGAGCTCTGCGTGGTGAACGTCCGCGCCGCCTCCGCGAAGGCCGAGGAGGAGCTCGAGCGGATCCTCCGGCTCACGAGCGCGCGCGTCCTCGCACACTACACGAGTGGGTTCACGGTCGAGCTCACGTCGACCCCCGACGAAATCGACAGCTTTCTCGAGCGCCTGCGGCCCCTCGGCATCCGCGACATGGTCCGCTCGGCGCCCATCGCCCTCTCGAAACCGGCGGCCGAGACGGACGCCGCCGCCGAGAGCGCGGCCTGAGCGACTGCCGCTAGGGCTCCGGCCTCGCCGGTGGTATCGAGAGTCCCCCAAGTTTCGCCGAGAGCGCGCCGAGCAGGTCAGCTTTGACCGGCGCTCGATCGGCAGGGTGAGAGAAGAAGAAGGAATCGATATGAAGGCGTTTTACGATGCGGACGCAAAGCCCGCGCTGATCCGCGAAAAGAAGGTCGCGATCATCGGGTACGGAAGCCAAGGCCATGCCCACGCGCTGAATCTCAAGGACAGCGGCGTCCAGGTGGTGGTCGGGTTGCAAAAAGATTCGAAGTCGCGAGCACGCGCGGAAGCGGAAGGACTCAAAGTCACCGAACCGCTGGAAGCGTCCGCGTGGGCCGACGTGATCATGACGCTCGTCCCGGACGAGCTCGCGCCGGACATCTACGCGAAGGAAATTGCGCCGGGGCTCAAACCGGGCAAGTACTTCGCCGTCGCGCACGGGTTCGGGCTCCACTTCAAGAAGATCGTGCCGCCGAAGGACGTGGGCGTCTTCTTGGTCGCGCCGAAGGCGCCGGGGCACACGGTGCGTCGCGAATACGCGAACGGACGCGGCGTTCCCATGCTCATCGCCGTGCACCAGGATCCGACGGGCGCCACGCGCGATCTCGCGCTCGCGTACGCTTCGGCGATCGGCGGCGGTCGCGCCGGCGTGCTCGAAACGTCGTTCCGCGAAGAGACCGAGACGGATCTCTTCGGCGAACAAGCCGTGCTCTGCGGCGGCCTCACCGCGCTCATCACCGCAGGCTTCGAGACCTTGGTCGAGGCCGGATACGCGCCGGAGATGGCGTATTTCGAGTGCTGCCACGAGCTGAAGCTCATCATCGACCTCATCTACGAGGGCGGCATCGGCAACATGCGCTACTCGGTGAGCAACACGGCCGAGTACGGCGATCTCACCCGCGGCCCGCGCGTCGTCACCGAAGAGACGAAGAAGGTGATGCGCACGATGCTGAACGAGATCACGACCGGCAAATTCGCCGACGAGTGGATGGCCGAGCACAAGGCCGGCAAACCGAACTTCAAGGCGCTCGAGAAGAAGGGCACCGAACATCCGATCGAAGACGTCGGGCGTAAGCTCCGAGCGATGATGCCGTGGATGAAAGATCACCGAGCCGTGAAGGAACGTCCCGACGGCTAACTAGAGACGCATGGCCGACCCGCACGAATCCGCGCTCGAGGAATGGCCGAGCTTTGCTCGGATGCCGATGGACGAGGTGCTCCCCGCGCCTCGTCCGAAAGGCCAAAAACTCGCGCGGTTCTTGTGGTCCGACGGCGCGATGAAAGAGGCGAGCACCTTTGGCGTGCACTACTACGCCAACGCGCTGCACTACGGCACGGCCGTCTTCGAGGGCATTCGCGTCTATCCGACGACGAACGGCCCCGCGATTTTTCGCCTGCGCGATCACATCGATCGGCTCATCGGCTCCGCCAGCCTCTACGGCATGACCTTGCCGTTTTCCGCGGAGGACCTCGAAGCCGGCGCGCTCGAAGTGACACGCAAGAACGGCATCGAGAACGGCTACCTCAGACCGCTCGCCTACTTCGGGTACGGACCGATCGATCTGAAACCGAAGACCGAATGCCCCGTGCGCGTCTTCATCGCCGGCCGTGAGCTCGGATCATTTCTCGGCGAGAACGCGCTTCGCAACGGCATTCGCGTCACCGTTTCGTCGTGGCGCAAGTTTCATCACACCATGCTCCCGACGATGGCGAAGGCGAGCGGCCATTACGCGAACAGCGTACTCGCCGCCCACGAGGCGCTCGATCGCGGCTTCGACGACGCGATCCTCCTGAACCACGACGGCACCGTCGCCAGCGCCACCGGCGAAAACATCTTCTTCGTGCGCCAGAAAAAGCTCTACACGAACGACGAGATGAGCTCGATCGTCCCGGGCATCACGCGCGATTGCATCCTGAAGCTCGCCGAGACGCTGGACATTCCCGTCGAGATCCGTTCGTTCACGCGCGAAGAGCTACTCCGCGCCGACGAAGTGTTCCTCACCGGCACCGCCGCCGAAGTAACGCCGGCGCGCGAAATCGACGGCGTCGAGTACACCACTGGCCAAGGCACCTACGGCGCGCTCTTCCGCAACGCATACCTCCGCGCCGCGACCGGAAAAGATCCCCGCTTCGCGCACTGGATCACGACGGTTTGAACCGTTAGAGGTGCACGGCGGGACAGCCTCGCCGGCCCGGACGCGACGCTGACTTTTTGGGGGGTTCACGCAGCACGCCGATCGTCGCCGGAGTGGGGACCGATCGCGACCGCTCACGTCTCGTCTCGAAGCGACCCGCGTGAACCGGTCGCGGCCCCCCGGCGAACCGCGGTGCGCGCGGAAGGAACGCCAATGGTATCGCGGAGTACTGAGGTGGTGCTGCGACGTGCCGTGACAGACAATGACAGCCACGCGCACGGCGGCGGAGACTGCACGGCCGCTCAGTGATATATCCGACGACGTGACCGACGCTTCGAGTGCCGTCGCGGCTCCGCGCTTCGAGCTTTCGCTCTCGCCGAACCCGCGAGCCCCCGCGCCGAGCACGGCGCCCTACTCCCTATTCGAAGGCGACGCCGTGGAGTGGCTCCGCACCTTGCCCGACGCGAGCGTCGATCTGGTCGTCACCGATCCGCCGTACGAGTCGCTCGAGAAGCACCGCGCCGTCGGCACGACGACGCGCCTCAAGCGGAGCAAATCGTCGAGCAACGACTGGTTCCAGATTTTTCCGAACGCGCGCTTCCCGGATTTTTTCGGCGAAGTGTTCCGCGTCCTCAAGAAGCACCGTCACTTCTATCTCTTCTGCGACCCCGAGACGATGTTCGTCGCGAAGCCACTCGCCGAGAAGGCCGGCTTCAAATTCTGGAAACCGCTCGTGTGGGATAAACAAAAAATTGGCATGGGATATCACTACCGGTCTCGCTACGAGCTCATCCTCTTCTTCGAGAAGGGGAAGCGGCGCATCGCGGATCTGTCGATCCCCGACGTGCTCGAGCACTCGCGCGTGCACGGCGGCTACCCTGCCGAAAAGCCGGTCGCGGTGTCCGAGGTATTGATCCGGCAGAGTACGGGTCCGGCAGAGCTCGTGATCGATCCGTTCATGGGTTCCGGATCCGCCGGGGTCGCCGCGGTGTCGCTCGGTCGGCGATTCATGGGAACCGACGTCTCGAAAGTCGCGCTCGAGACCACCGGGCGACGCCTCGGCGAGGTCGTCGGCGGGGCCGAGTGACGGGCCACGAATATCGAAAGCGCATCGCGAGCTATCTCGTGTCCGCGTACTGGGATCGCGGGATGCAGGTATTCGAAGAGGTGAACGTCGGCACGTCGATCATCGGCAAGCAACGCCGCGTCGATCTGTTCCTGTTCATCCCGACCGAGAAGAAGGCGCTCGCGCTCGAGTGCAAGTACCAAGACGTCTCCGGCACCGCCGACGAGAAGATCCCGTACACCCTTCAAGATCTCGCCGCGCTCCGGATGCCGTCCGCTCTCGCGTACGCCGGCGCCGGCTTCAGCGAAGGGGTGCTTCACTTGCTTCAAGCGTCGGAGCTTGCCGCGTATTGTCTCCCCGACGAAACCCAGCGTCCCCTCGGTCGCAAAATGGGCGAATCCATCGACTCCGGCACGTGGCAGCTCGATCACGTCCTCGCCGTCACGTTCGGCTGGTGGGACATCCTGCTCGCCAACCGAACGCCCGTCGAGTCTTGAGCGCCGGCTCGCGCGGCACGCATTTCTCGACTTGCGAACTACTATGTTCGTAGTAAATGGATCGCGTGCCCGGCGCTCCCGAACTCGGTCCGCTCGAGATGCAGATCCTCGGTTCATTTTCGCCGAGCGAATCGCTGAGCGTGACCGACGTCCAAGCGCGGCTTCACTCGAGCGGCACGGAGCTCGCGTACACGACGGTGATGACCGTGCTGTCGCGGCTTCATGAAAAGGGGCTCTTGATCCGGAAGAAGGACGGGCGGCGCTTTCTCTATGGCCTCGGCAAGAACGCCTCCACGATGAAAGCGGGCATCGTGTCCCGCATCCATCGAGCGTTGTTCAAGACGGCGCGGCTCAAGCCACTTCTGACGTTGCTCGACGAAGACGAGCTGTCCATCGAGGATCTTCGCGCCCTGCGCCGTCTGGTCGACTCGAAGCTGAAAGAGCGCGCGAAATGAGCGAGGTGGGCGGCCTGGGTGGGCGTTCACGGAGGCGCCGCGTCAGCCTGGCGCGCCAGGCGGGCGTGCGCCTCGAGGAGCTAGCGCCGTGACCGCGCTGGCGCACGGGGCGTTCAACCTGTTCGCGAACGCGGTCACGTCGTTCGTACTCCCGCTCGGCGTGGTCGTCGCGATCGTCCGGCTGCTTCGTCTCCCACCGGGGCGCACTCGGCTCGCGCTCCTTCTTCTTCCCTTCGTGAAGGTCATGGTGGACTCCGCCGCGGGCATTCCGCGAAATTCGTTCTTCTGGGTCCGCCTCACGGGCGCACGACACGAGCTCGGCGCGTTCACGATCGGCGTCGCAGCGGATCACTTCGGGCCGTTCTTTTCGGGCCGGCTCGAATCGCTCTATCGCGGGCGCTGGTACTCGCTGAGCGCCGCCGACTTGCTCGACACGGCGCTGGTTCTCAAAGTCTCTCCGCACGCTCCCGCGATCGCCGTCGCGCTCGTCGTGTTTTTCGCGGCGATATTCCTCGGACGCCGAGTCGCCGGCGCGTGGAGGTTCTCGAGAGAGTCGTCTCGGTGGCGCGCGGACGCGACGCTGCTCGAAACTCGACGGGTCGGTCGCCGTGTCGTTCCGATCTGGGTGAGCCCTTCGTACGTCGGTCCCCCGTTCGCCGCGGGTCTTTTGCGCCCGTACGTCGTGCTCTCTTCGGCGACTCGAGATCGACTCTCGGACGACGAACGCCGCGCGGTCATCGAACATGAGCTCGGCCACATCGCCCACTTCGACGTCGTGACGGTGTCCGCGGTGGTCGCTCTGTCCGACCTCCTCTGGTTTTTGCCGGCGTGCCGTTGGCTCGTCCGCCGCGTGCGGCTCGAACTCGAGCTCCGCGCCGACGAGCACGCCGTGCACGGCGGCGTCGACCCGACGGCCCTGGCGTCGTCACTGGTCACCGTGGCGAGCACCCTCCACACGGCGCCCCTCGCGAGCCTCAACGCCGGACGGAACCGGAGCTCGCTGATCGCTCGCGCCACCCGCCTGCTCGAAGTGCGCGGCCCCACGGCGCGTCCTTCACCCGCCTGGCGGGTCGTGACGGCAGTCACCGTCGTTGCCGTGTCGGTCTCTTTGCTACGAGGCATGTTCCTCGGGAACCACGCCGTTCTCGCGCCGCACGCGTCCGCCTCCGTGCCGTCGAAAGTCGGCCAGGGTCCCGCAGCCGCGTCCCTACCACCACGGACACCCTCGTCCGACCACCGGGATGGCCACGCTCTGGACTTGACGACCGCGGACTAGAAACGTCGCCTCGACCCGCGAAGCTCGTCGCCCGAGGCAGAGAACCGTCGCACCGCTTCGCCTTCAATTACTATGCATGTAGTACCAAGGATAAATCATGAAATACGCCCTCTGGATGATCCCCCCGGCGCTCACGGCGTCGTTCGGCTGCGCGGCGCACGCGCCGGAACCGCTCCGTGTCCGCTACGCGGAGATCGCGCGCGGTCCGTCCGCTCGTGCGGGACAATCCGTCGTCGTCGAATTCGCGCCGGGCGATCGCTTGCCCGTCGCGCTCCACTTCACGGACGACGCGTTCGACCTGTCGCCCGCGACACCGCCGCTCGAGCTCGTCGCGAAGCGACATTGCTTCGTCATGATGGGACCGAATCGACTCAAGACGAGCCTCGACGGCAAGGATTTCGAGCAAAAGCCGAAAGCGCCGGGTCGGTTCCGCGTCGGGCTCGAGCTGACGCGCGAGCGCCAGCAGCTCGTCGTCGACGTGACGACGCCGAAGCACGCCGCGGCGGGCGAATAGTGCGAAAGACCCGCGGCGCGCCGTGAACCGTCGCGGCGAGGAGTCGGAAACGCGTCCCCACTCCGTCGCGCCGCACCGAGCAGCGTGCCCCCCAATACGGAATGCCGGGCAAGGTTCAGTCGCGCGCGCCATGTGCGAGACCCCCGAGCGCTCACGCCGCGACGGCGAGGAAGCCGCGCTGAGGTGTGCCCGTTCAGGGCTCGAGCGGACGATCGGCGTCGAGCTTCGCGAACGCGGCGACGACCGGCGGCTCGTTGCCGCGCTCGACGAGGCGCGCCGAATACAAGACCGTCCCGTCGTCGGCGACGATCTTGCCGCCCACGTCGCAGCCGGGAACTTTGCGGCTGTGAGTGACGGTGAGCTTCGCCTGCTTCCCGCCCATGGTGACTCGATACGTCGAAACGTCGCAGTCGACTTGCTCTTCGCCGACGAGACACGACGTGTGCTCGGTTCCGACGAGCGCGTCGTTCGACTCGGGAACGACCTGCGTCTTCTTGACGAACGCGTCGTAGTCGGCGAGCGTGCCCGGCTCTTCGCCGTGATCGCCGACGCGCGACACCTTGACGACCTCGTCGTTCTTCGTTCGTACGCGAAGCGCCGTCTGGTGCGAGTCCTCTTCGAGCACGAGGTCGAGCACGAGCACGTCGTCCCACTTCGCGACGACTTGCTCGGTGACGGTCACCGGCTTTTTGGTGAAGGAGCCGCCGTACTCGAACACGCGGAAATCACCGAGCTTGCGGGCGCTGGTATCGGCGTCGGTCGGCCCGGGCGTCGCGCGCTTTGCCGACGCGAGCGCGTGGCCGTCGGTTTTCGTCGAATGAGGGTTCGTCGCGACGCGCGGCTCGGGCGGTGCATGCGCGGCGCAGGCGGAAGCGAGGAGCGTGACGGAAGCCAGGGCGAGAGCGTGTCGCGACATACCTTCGCGTTAATGGCTCACGCGATTGTCGGCCAAATTTGGAGCCCGCGACGAGTGACGTTCGATAAGAACTCACCGACCTCCGACGCGGCGTTCGATAAGCCGTCACGCGCTCGGGAGCAGCGTACGCGAGATCGGTTCGACGAACTTTGCCGCTTCGGGCAAACGGTCGGCGATGACGCGCTCGATCGACGACGACAGCTTCGTCGCCGCGATGGACGCGCCGATGACGGTTGCCCAAGAAATCGGACCGAGCGGACGACAGCCGAAGAAGTGGCTGACGCCCGGGGTCTGCATCAAGAGGAAGAGCGCGCCCGACGACGCGATGCTCGTGATGAGGACCGGACGGCTCGTGCCGCCCGCCGCAAGCGTCTGGCCGAGCTGCGTGCCGACCAGGGTCGCGAGCCCGATGCTACGCGCCTTGTCGCGCGACCCGATGAAGCGACCGATCGTCCATGCGCCGCCGGCGCCGAGCGCGGTCACGAGCGCTCGCGTCGCGATCTCGCGATCGAGCGGCGCGCCCAGGGTCGACTCCGGCGTTTCGCTCGCGAGCGACTCGAAGGTCCGAGGCTCGGGCGGCTTCAACGCGATGGCCATCGCGGGCGCCACGTCGGTGAAGAGATTCACGAGGAGGAGCTGCCGCGGCGACAAGGGCGGGCGGCCGTCGAGGAGACCGGCGAGGAGCGTGAACCCGATCTCGCCGAGGTTACCGCCGACGAGGATGGACACGGCGTCGCGAACGGACGCCCACATCGCGCGCCCTTCGACGATGGCGTCGACGATGGTTTCCACGCGGCCGTCGAGCACGACGAGATCCGCCGCGACGCGCGCGGCCTGAGTGCTCGCTTCGCCGACCGCGATGCCCGCGTCGGCGAGCCGGATCGCGGCCGCGTCGTTGGCGCCGTCGCCGGCCATCGCCACGACCTTGCCCGCGCGCTGGAGCGCCCGAACCACGCGCACTTTTTGCGACGGGGTGACACGCGCAAAGACGGCGATGCTTTCGACCTTCGCGATGAGCTCGTCGTCGCCGAGGCTCGCGAGCTCCGCGCCGGTGAGCACCGAGCGCCCCTCGAGTAACCCGAGCTCGTTCGCGATGGCTTCGGCGGTACTCGGGTGGTCGCCGGTGATCATCACCGTACGAACGCCGGCGCGCCGCATCCCGTCGACGGCCGCTTGCGCCGACGGCCGGACCGGATCGCTGAACGCGATGAAACCGCGGAACGTCAGATCGACGACTTGTTCCGGATCGAGGGCGGCGTCGCTCGCGACGGCCCGTTCGGCGACCGCAAGCACCCGGAGTCCGCGCGCGGCGAGACGCGTCGCGGTGCGCACCAGCGCGAGCCGCCCGCCGTCGTCGAGGGTCTCGACGCGATCGCCGGAGCGACGGCTCGTGCAGTGGAGAAGCAGGACCTCGGGAGCGCCCTTGACGGCGAGCCGCGTCCCTTCGCTGCTGCGCCCGAGAACGGCGTGATACGTGCGCCCGAGTGAAAGCGACAGCTCGCCGATTCGTTCCCAGTGCGGCGCGCCGAAGTTCGGACCGATGGCGGCAGACTCCGCTCCGCGGAGGAGCGCGGCGTCGGTGGGGTCGCCGCGCGACGCGCCGTCGTGGTTCTGGATCGTCGCGCGGAGCGCCGCGGCGAGCACGCCGCGTTGATTCGACGTGAGCGCGGCGAGCGCGCCGTCCGCGCCCCCGTCGGAAACGATGGACAGCGCGAGCACGCCTTCGGTAATGGTGCCGGTTTTGTCGAGACACACGACGTCGACGCGCCCGAAGACTTCGAGCGAGCGCGCATTGCGAACCATCGCGCGACGTCGCGAGAGCCGTTCCGATGCGGCGAGCTGCGCCGCGGTCGCGAGCAGTGGCAACCCTTCGGGCACCGACGCGACGGCCAGGCTCACCGCGGAGCCGATCAACTCGTCGAGCTTTCGCCCGCGGAGTAACCCCCCGCCGACGACGCCCACGCCGGCGAAAAGCGCGACCGGCCCGGTGAGCGCCATCAAGGAACGCAAGCGCCGCTCGACACCCGCCGGACCGCGAGCGCCCTTCGTACCGGCCGCGCCGCGGAGGGCCTCGGTGTGCTCGCCCGTCGCGACGACGACGGCGGTCGCGCTGCCGCCGACGACGGTCGTGCCTTCGTAGAGCATCGAGCTTCGATCGGCGACGTAGGATTCGAACGATGGGATCGAGAATTTTTTCACCGGCAGCGACTCGCCGGTGAGGCTCGACGCGTCGACCTCGAGCGACGTCGCTTCGAGAACCCGGCAATCGGCGGGCACCACGTCGCCCGCTTCGAGGAGCACGACGTCTCCGCGGACCAGCGACGTCGCGTTCGCGCCGCTCGCTTTGCCGTCGCGGAGCACGATCGCGCGCCGTTTGTCGGTTCGCGCCAAGAGCCGGAGCTTGCGTTCGGTGACGAACCGCTGGAGACCCCCGACGACCGCGTTGAACCCCATCACGCCGCCGACCATCGCGGCGTCCATCACCGAGCCGACCGCGGCGGACAGACCCGCGCCGGCCGCGAGGAGCGGCGCGAGCGGGCTGAAGAGCTCGTCGGTGATGGCTTCGCCGAGCTCGCGGACGAGCGACGGCGTGGACCGATAGGGCGGACGTCGCTCGTCGGCGTCGCGGAGCGACAGGCCGGTGCGCGTGCTCCGTAGCCGCGCGAGTACGCCATCGGCGTCGAGCGCGTGCCAGGGCGTGGGGTCGCGCGACGGCGGCAGCGCGAGCCGCCGGAGCGCGAACGAGCCGCGCACGCCGTTGGCCATCGACACCAGGGTCGCCGCGTTCACGACGAACACGACGCGACGGGCCGTCATCGGCAAGAGCCCGCCCGCCGAGACGAGCGCGCCGAACGCCGCGGCTCCGAGTGCGACGTTGACGCTCTGCTTCGACACTTCGCGAGCGCGCAGCGCCGCTTGCAAGAGCAACCGGATCTCACTGAGGTCGTCGGGGCAGATGAAATGGGCGCCCCATGGCGCGGGTTTTCCGGCGCGCGCGAGCCCGACGCCGACGTCGGCGATCGAGAGGGCCGGGCAGTCGCTGGTACCGACCAGACACACGCCGCGTCCCTCGCGCTGCAAGCGCCGAACTCCGGCGACGATGCCCTCCGCGCCGGAAATCACGTCGTCGGCGCTCACGGCTTGAAGAATGGTCTCGTCGTTCGACGCGACGATGACCCGCATGCCGGCGTCGTGCGCGGCGGACACGATCTGCTCGAGGCCGGTCGTCGCCGTGATCCGCACCGCGACGATCGCTTTGACGTGATCCGACTTCTCGAGCGCGAGGACGAGCTCGCCGCGCTTCGAAAGGCTGCGCGCCCGCTCTTCGAGACCCGTCCCCACCGCGCCGCGCGCGAGGCGCAGGGGACCCAGCTGCCAGGAGCCCGACACGCGTCGTTCGAGCGGCGCGTCCGCGTCGAAGAGCGCGCCGAGCAGCGCGTGCACTTCCATCTCGTCGGCGTCGGACTCGACGGTGACGTCGCCGAGCGCGAACGCCTTCGCCGAGGCGAGACCTCCGTCGAGCACCAGGCAATCGATGCGATCCAGACGCCGAAGCGCGTCTTTGTCGAGCACGAGGGTGTCGCGCCCGGTCAGGATCTTCGCGACTTCGGCGCCGAAGAGGTCGCGTCCCATGCGCGCCGGCCGAGGCATCGCGCCGTAGACCGTCGCGAGGGCCCGTTGAAGGCTCCGCGTCGTCGCGAAGCTGACGGCGAAGCCGGCGAGCGAGACGAACACGGCGCGATCGGCGTATTCCTCGATCGGTCCGCGCGGCAGCGGCACCGGGCGCGGTTCGGCCGATTTCGGGCCGACCACGCCGTCGACGAGGCCCGCGGTGAGCCTCGCTTCGAGTCGGTTCCAGGCGCCGCGCTCGACCTGCGCTTCGCGGAGGAGCGCCGCCTTGTGGATCGCGTCGACGAACGAGGTGAGCGGCCTCTGGGCGAACGCGGAAAAGAACGCGGTCGCGAGGTCGAGGGCGACCTCGGCGCGCTCGGCGCCGATCCGTTCTTCGAGCCCGGCGCGAAGCTTTCCGACGCTCTCGACCAAGGAAAGGAGCGACGCGGCGGTTCCCGCGAACGGCATGGCGGGAAACGGGGACACCGAGAGCCCGAGGCCCATGAAAAACGCGCTGACGTCGGCGCCGAGCCCCACCATCCGGCGAAGCGCGGGCTCGATGTCCGCGAGATGCTCCGGCGTTCCCTCGAAGCGGGCCGGGGCGACGCCCGCACGCGATTCGGCCACGGCCACCCAGCCGACGAGCTCCGAGAGATCGCACGAGCCCCGCTCGATCGAGAACACGACGCGGCGCGTGTAGGCGTTGACCTCGACGGCGCGGACTCTGCCGTCTCCGGCGATGGCGGCGCGGAGCGCGCGGTCGAACGCGGCGAGCTCGCTCTCCGAAAGGGCGCCGAACTCGACGTGGGCGCGCTCGTCGGTGACCCAGGATCGACGGGTACGGGCGCGAAAGAGTTGGACGAGCGGCTCGAAGCGGTCAAAAAGGCTCATGAACACCGGCCCGAAGGGCTCTAACATCCCAGTTTCGCGAATGCCGGACAGGACGCAAGAACTATTGGACGCCGAATCCGGCGCGGACTTGACCGACGTGTTCGTGCACGCACGACGCGGTTTTCGTCGCGACGTCGCGGCGCTGATCTACGCGCTCGACAACGGACGTCTCATCGTGCCGCTCGCCAAGCAGATGGCCGACGCGGCCGTCGGGGAGGAGCAGGAAGTGGGCGAAGAGCTCTCGCTGACGCCGCACCTCTTGTTCGATGCCGATCGGAGCGGGTTCATGCCCGTCTTCACGCGCCCGGACCTCGTCGAGCGCGCGACGGATCGCGTGCAGTGGAAGACGGACGACGGGCCGCTCGAGTACTGCACCTTGCCGGCCCGAGTCGTGATCGAGCTCGCGGTGGCGCTCATCGACGAAGTGCGGGTCGCCGGCTTGCTCGTGAACGCGTTCGACTCGACGGAGCTCGTGCTCGGGCGAAACGAGGTGGCGAGCATCGCGCAAGGGCGGGCGATTCCGCTCGTGGGCTACGTCGGCGACATTCCGCCCGGCGAGGACGAAGAGCGACTCATCGCCAAAATGGACGGCCCACCGCCGAAGGACGTCACCGACGCGATCGAGAGCGTGCTCGCCGGAGTCGCGAACGCGGAGGGTTATCGGCTGCATTCGACGTTCAACGCGGAGCGCGACCTCGAGCCGCACCTCACGTTGAACGTCCTCATCGCCGACGACGGCCCCGAGAGCGACGCCGCGGCCATTGCGCGAAGGGCACTCGCCGACGGCCTCGCCCGCGCGCTCGAAGGAAAGCTGCCGCCGCCCGGATACATCGACATCTTGTTCAACGATCCGGCGCTGCGATAACCAAGCTCGGTGATACCGTGCGTCCTCTGAGCGGAATGGACTCGCCCGATCTCATCCGGGCCGGTGGGGACCGGCTCACGGCGCTCGAGCGATTCAATATCCGAGCGATCCGCCGCACCTTCGAGCCCGGCGCCGTCGATGCAGCGATTCGCTGGTGCCAGCGGCACATCGGCTCCGAGTGGATCACGCTCGCGACGAGGAATCTCTTGCACGTCCATGGGCTCGATCGGCTGCCGCCCTTCGATCCGAACGTGAGCTACATTTGCGCCGCGAATCACCGGAGCTTTTTCGACCTCTACGTCGTCACCGGTTATCTCGTGAAGCACGGCCTGCCTCACCGTTTGATCTTCCCGGTGCGCGCGGAGTTCTTTTACGACCACCCACTCGGCAGCTTCGTGAACGGCGTGATGAGCTTTTTCGCGATGTATCCGCCGATTTTTCGCGATCGCTCGCGAGCCGCCGTGAACCTCGCCGGCCTCGACGAAGCCGCGCGGCTCGTGAAACGCGGCGGCGCATTTCTCGGCATCCATCCCGAGGGACGCCGCAACCTGGACAGCGATCCCTATACGCTCTTGCCCGCGCAACCCGGGGTCGGGCGCATCATCTTCAACTCGGGGGCGACCGTCATTCCTGTATTCGTGAACGGCCTCGTGAACGATTTGCCCAAGCAAGTGTCGAGCAACTTCGACGGCACGGGAACGCCGATTCACATCGTGTTCGGGCATCCCGTCGATTTCGGCGATCTCCTCGCGCAGCGCCCCTCGCCGCGCGTTTACCGCGCGCTCGCCGACCGCGCGCGCGACGCCATCGTCGCCCTCGGCCCCGAAGAGCGCGAGTACCGCGCTCACTCGTCGTCGTAGAAGAGCGGTTCGCGATCGGTCAGAAACCGCTCGATCATCATCGCCGCGCCGGCCGCGAGTCGCACGAAGCGAAGCCCGAGCCCTGGCGGCGAGTCGCTCCGTTCGGAGTAGACGCGCACCCAGCGCACCTCGCCGATCCCGCGAATGGGTTCGACGGCCCCGGGAAGCGTGATCGAAAAATCCATTTTCTCGCCGACCGGCGAGAGAGTGTGCGTGGCGATGAAGACGCCGCCCGCCGAAAGGTTCTCGGCGAAGCCGCCGTAAAAGTTGTGGTCGCTCTCGCAGGTCACGTGGAGCTCGACCGAGTAGCGCGGAAAGATCCGCCGATTGTCGTTGGCGGGCCCCTTGGCGACGAACGTCGCCTCTTCGCGCGTCGTCGGTGCTTGCTGGGCCGCGGCTGCTTGCCGAAAGGTCATCGTCGTTCGGTCTCCTGCGGCCCCAAGGGCCTTCATGCGAAAGAGACGGACGCGGGCAGGGATCCTTGAGTCGAATCCGCCGATGCCTCGGGCGCTGTAGGGGAAGGTCCGACTTCTAGAGGGGGCACCCTCAAAGCCAGGGATTGACGCTGGATGAACCGGGACGGCGCTGGGCGAGCACCCCAATGAAGCCGCTTACCGCGAGCACACCGAGGCCGAGCGTCGTGTAGGCGGCAATGGCCCCCGGCGCATTCGACGAGAGCCCGTCGAGCAGCGTCGCCCAGGCCGCGGCGACGGCGAGCGAGAGCACGGAGAGCGGAAGCATCCACCGGACCCAGAGCGGCGCGACGTGTTCGACCCACACCCGCGCCGTGACCCGCCGCACGCCGCCGACGACGACGACGAGCACCGCGACCTTCGTCAGAAAGACGGCGACGCCGAGCGCGGCCCACGGACGGCTCTGCTCTTGGACCATCGCCGTGAGCCCCGGAACCCGAAAGCCCCCGGCGAAGAGCGTCACGGCGAGCCCCGCGACCACCCAGAGCGAACTCCGCTCGACGAGGCGGAGGATCTGCCGCCGGAGCGGCGGACTCCCCGGCGCGCGCGGCATTCCCTCGGCGCTTCGGAATGCCGATGGGTCGCCAGTTTCGGGAACGGCGCTCGCCACGAGCAAGAACGCGAGCAGCGCGAGCCCGGGGTTTCGCGCCGCGGCCCAGCGCCACGGCACGCCGCCTTGGTCCGCGACGAGCTCGGCGACGACGAATCGACCACTGGCGAGGACGGCGCCGAACACCGCGATTGCCATCGGAACGAGAAGCGACAAAGTGCGCGCACTGGCGACCAGCGCGCGACGCATCGAGAAGCGGCGATGAAGGGACGCGCCGCCGGCGACGAAGCGCGCCGCGACGAGTGGAACCGTGCCCACGAGCAGGAGAGCGACGAGGTCCGCTTCCGGCGAAAGAATCGAGCGACCGGTGGCGAGCCAGGTGAACGCGCCGACGATGCCGACGAGCACCGCGATCGACGCGACGAGCAACGTCCGCGCCTCGCCGCCGGGGACGACCGCCTCGAAGATTCGCGGGAGGGGGCCGCGCGAAAGGCCTATTTTGCCGCTCGAACGCGCCTCGGCGAGGCGGAGGAACCATTTCCCGAGTGTGCCCGCGGGGGTCGTTGGGAGCACGACGGCGAGGACGGCGAGCACGAGCAACGTCGCGGCGCCCTCGAGCTCTTCGGCGCCGAACGGGGACAAGCCGTCGACGGGGATCTGCAAAGTAGGAAGCGGCCGTCCATCGCGCTCGACCGCGACGTCGGCGAGTTTTTCACCGGGCCGCGCGCGCACGTCACCGAGCGAAAGCACCGTCACTCCGTCGAAGCGCTGAACCAAATCGCCCGCGCGAAGACCCCCGAGGGCGGCCTTGCCTTCGGGATCGAGCGCGAGGATCCGCAGGCCCCGCGCTTCGGCGTCGATGCTCCCCGTGATGCCGAGAAATGCGAGCGAGCGCGTCCCTTCGAGCTCGCGATCCGTCTCGAGCGGCGCGTCCTCGGTTCCGAGCACGTCGAACGCGACGTCGTGAGCGACACCCGCTACCTCGGTTCGACCGCGCGCTGCGGGCTCGAAGCTGACGCGCAGGTCGCCGCGAAACGTCACGTGCGGCGCGTCGGTGCCGTGCTTTGCGAATCGCCGCTCGAGCGCCGCGTCGAATGGAATGACGACCGCGTTGCGCGTCAGAGGCTCGGCATTGAGCGCGATGCGCACGTCGTGCTCGGGCGCTGCGCCCGGTCGATACAGGTCGCCGTGAAACGTGACTCTGGCCGGGCGCGCCTCGGGGAAGCCATCGCCGGTGATCACGACCCGGTCGCCCGCCGAGGCCCGGTGGGGGTCGATCCGGTACACCGTGAGCAAATCCGGGACGTCGCTGGTCCGGCAGCCGCTCGCGAGGACCAGCGCCAAAGCGGCCGCCCAACCGTTCCGTTGCATGCGCCCGAACGATAGCGAAGTGCTCTCGGACGGGCGAAAAACGCGGGGACTCGTCACGAATCGATACCCCGCCGGACGGACGTCTTCTTGACGCCCTGCAGCAAGGCTGCTTCAATTGTGTTGCGGCGGTAGCAGAACGAAACGTGTCGGCGTCGGCGACGCCTCCGGCACGAAAGAACCGCGACACGGCCGAGAGAACGGAAAAGCGAGCATGGTAGCTGGTGAACCCGAGGGAACCCCGACTCCGGAACGACGAGTCATTAAGCGCTACTCGAATCGCAAGCTCTACGACACCAAGGACAGCCGCTACGTCACGTTGCTCCAGATCGCGGAAATGATCCGCGCCAACGAAGACGTGCAGATCATCGACAACGCGACGAAGGAAGACAAAACCGACGTCACGCTGGCGCTCATCATTTCGGAAGAACTGAAGGCGCGCCCCCGCGGTATCCCGCTCGCGACGCTCAAGGCGCTCATCCGACAGCGCAGTGAGAAAATCCTGACCCACTTGAACCCGATTCGACGCCTCATGTCGAAAGACCACGGCGGCGAAGAATCGGCCGAAGGCCTAGAAACGGCACCTACTCCAGAGGAGGAGGATTTGACCGGCAACGAAACTCAGCAAAAAGGCCTGCGCGCCACGCTCGAGCAGTGGCAGCACACCATCGACGAGCGTATTCGCGCGGTGTTGCCCAACTTTTCGACGATCCGGGAGCTCCAGTCCGAGCTGAAAAAGCTGTCGGACCGCCTCTCCGCCATCGAGAAGAAGCTCGAAGAGCCTCACAAGGAATAGTTTGCGAGAGAACCGGGTTCCGGGAGGTGAGGCACCATCCATGAGCCGGTCCGAAAAAAGAGCCGAGCTCGAAGAGTTCGAGCGAGCGATTTTGACTCACGCGCCGAACCTGCTGGCGGTCGCGTGCCGGCTGGCCCGAAGCCGCCCCGAAGCCGAAGACCTGGTTCAGGACACGCTCGTGAAGGCGCTCCGCGCCAAAGAGCAATACGAGACCGGAACCAATCTGAAGGCCTGGCTCCTCAAGATCCTGAAAAATACGTTCATCAACCGCTATCGCCGGAGTGGCCTCGAGCGCTCGGTGATGGACGGGCCCGAAGCGGACCCGCTCGCGGACGGATGGATTGGCGCCGCGACCTTGCGCGGCATGCGAGACCCCGAGGGTCAGGCAATGAGGCCGGTTCTCGAGCGCGAAATCTCCGCGGCGCTCGACGCGATCCCGGAAGAGTTCCGGCTCGTCGTCGTTTTGGCCGACGTCGAAGAGCTGTCTTACCGCGAAATCGCCGACCTCGTCGGTTGCCCCATCGGCACGGTGATGTCGCGGCTCCACCGCGGCCGACGGCTCTTGAAGACGAGCTTGCTCGAGCAAGCTCGCATGATGGGCCTCGTTCCGGCGGCGAGCGAGTCGACTCCGGACACGAAAGCGCCGCCGATGCCGGCTCCGGTCGAGCTCGAATCGTACCGCCAAAAGAGGAGCGCACGATGAGCTGTCGGCAAGTTGCCGCACTGCTCGAGGCGTTCCTCGACGGCGAGCTCCCCGCCGAACAAACGCTCACGGTCGAGGAGCACCTCGTCTCGTGTGAAGACTGTCTCGAGCGAAGCCGTTTCAGCACCGCGCTGAAGACGAGCATGCGCCACGCCGTCGCCCTCGATGCGACTCCGTCCGCGGGGTTCGAGGCGCGGCTCGCGGGCGCGCTTCGCAGCGAACGCGAGCGCCTGCTCCAGACGCAATCGCTGCCGCCACCGGCGGCGAGCCGTCGCTTCCGATGGAGCTCCGTCGTGCCGCTCACGCTCGCGGCAGCGACGACGTTTTCGTTCGTGACCTGGGTGAACAACCGGCTCGGCAACAACGGGCTCGCGCCCGTCGCGAGCGCGGAAGCTCCGCGCCCCCCGGTCACTGCGGCGAGCATGCTGGATCCCGAGCAGGCGCTCGAAGCGCTCGTCAGCTATCACGCGGCGCCGCCCGCACCGCAGATCACCGACTCGTCGCTCGTACCGCGACTCGAGCCTGAAGCGGGCATGCCGGTTCATCTGCCGGAAATGAAGCAGTACGGCGCTTCCTGGGAGGGCGGCAGCGTGATCCCGGTGAAGAATTATCACGCGGTGATCTTCCGCTACCGACTCTCGAATCACCCGGTCACCGTTTACATCTACGACACCCGGCAAGTGCGGCTCCGCGCCGTTCTCGAGCCCCGCGTGGTGCACAACCAGCCGGTGCACGTCGGAGATCGTCACGGCTACTCGATCGCCGCGCTCGAGCGACGCGGCGTGGGGTGCGCGGTCGCGACGGACCTCGACGACGACGAGAGCGCCGAGCTCGCCACCACGATTTATTAGGTCCGGTTCGGCGCGCGGTCCGACTCGGTTTGCGGGCCCGGTGCCGCTCCGGTATCTCTTTTCATCGTGCGCGGACGCGTCGGTCGAGAGCGAAGCTCGGGGCCGCCCTCGACGGGCGCGCTCGGAGCGATCGTCGACTGGTTCGACGCTCGCGGCGACTCCTGGACGATGCGCGTCGTGGCGGTCACGGCGCTATCCGCAACGCTCGGCGTCGTGACCGTGGTGTGGGGCACGCGGCCGCTCCTCTGCTCGCTGGCCGCGTCGCGAGCGCGCGCACAGGGGCTCGACTTCGACGCCAAACGCGCACGAATCGGCTGGGGCGTGGTGCGATTCGGCGAAGCGTCGCTCTCGTCGGCGTCGTTGCCCGGAGTGACCGCGAGCTTCGACGAAATCGTCGTCGTGCCGTCGTTCACGTTCGGCGTGCGGCGCGTCGAGGTGCATGGCGGTCGCGTCCGTCTCGCGGGATCGCTCCGGGAACTCGAGAACGAGCTCGAATCATTTCGTCCCGCTCGTCCGACGAGCGACGGGCACGCCGCGGCCGAGCGCGTGCCCGTCGTCGTCGATGGCCTCGACGTCGTGTGGGACGACCCGAAGACCCCCGGGAACGACGGCCACGTGTGGGGCGCGCGATATCGTCGTTCGCCGGATTCGCACGAGGCGCTGGGCGCCGATCTCGCTCGCTTTGCCATGAACGGCACGACCGTCGAAGTCGCCCGACCCGAAGTGGAGCTGTCGCGCGTCTCGAAGCATCGTGCGCTAGACCACGTCTCGGCGACGAGCCTGGACGCCACCGTGGACCTCGACGAAGTGGGGGCCCTGCTCGCCTCGTCGAGCGACGGCGCCGCACCGGGCGGAGCGCCCACGGCGAACGCGCCTGAGACGCCGCGGAACCGCGGTCCGCGATGGCGCGCCGAGCTCCGGCGTGGCGCGGAGACGCTGGCGTCGGTGCTCCGCTCCGGCGCGAACGCCGTTCTCCAGAAAGCGCACGTGCGCGTTCAGAGCGGCGCGGACGCGCTGAACCTCGGTCCCGCCGACCTGGTCGTCGCGCGCGACGACGCGCGGGTGCACGTGTCGTTCGCGCCGGGAACGGAACGGGTGGCCACGCCGCTCCGCCTCCAGCTCGATTTGCCGATCGGCGACGGCCCGGTCGACGTCGGACTCGACGGGGGCCCGATCAGCTTGGGCCTGCTCGGCGTGAAGGAAGGTGACCTCGGGCTCGAAGACGTCGACCGCGCCGAGGTCGAAGCGACGGGGAAAGCGCAGCTCGCGGCGGACGGCCGTTCCCTGTCGGTCTCCGGACGCTCGCGCTTCGTCGACGTCGCGGTGTTTCAGCGAAAGCTCGCGCCGGAACCGGTCCGCGACATTCAAATCGGACTCTCGGGTGAGCTCGGCCTCGAGCTCGACGGGAGCCGGATCGATCTCCGCAACGTGACCGCGACGCTCGGCCGCGTGATGCTCGAGACGAGCGGGACGCTCGAACGCGGCGAGGACTATTCACGCGGCGGGTTCCACGTCGAGGCGCCGCTCGCCGCCTGCGCGGACATCCTCGGTTCGACGCCGCCGGCACTCGTGCCCCTGCTCCGGGGCCTCGAAGCGTCCGGCACGTTCGCCTTTTCCGGCGAGCTCGGCTTCGACACTCGACGACCCGCCGACACGCGCGTCGATTGGAAGATCGCGAACGGCTGCCGGGTGACGGAAGTGCCGGAAGGGCTGTCCCCGGCGCGATTCGAGAAACCGTGGGTGCGTTCGGTGCTCGACAAGAACGACGAGCCCACGACCATCGAGAGCGGCCCCGGCACTTCGACGTGGGTGGCGCTTCGAGACATCTCGCCGTTCATGCCCACGGCGATCCTCGTCTGCGAGGATTCGCGGTTCTTTTCCCACGGCGGGTTCGACGAGAAGGCGATCCACGACTCGATCCGCGACAACCTGCGTGCGGGCAAATTCGTCCGAGGCGCGAGCACCGTGTCGATGCAGCTCGCGAAGAACCTGTACCTCGGTCGTGAAAAGACGCTGTCTCGAAAGCTCCAAGAAGCGGTGCTCACGCTCTTGCTCGAGCAATCGCTCACGAAGGAGCAGATCCTCGAGCTCTACCTCAACGTCATCGAATTTTCTCCGGGCGTGTACGGCATCGGACCGGCGGCGGCGTACTATTTTCATTCGGACGCGCGCGATCTCTCGCTCGCGCAAGCGCTGTATCTCGGGTCGATCTTGCCGAACCCGAAGCATCAACACTTCGGGCGCGACGGCGCGATCCACCCCGCGTGGGGCGCGTACCTTCAACATCTGATGCAGATCGCGCACAAGGTGCGTCGTATCGACGACCACGAGCTCGAAGTCGGGCTCGGGGAAACGGTGCAATTCGGCGCGCCGGCACAGGGCGACGAAATCGCGCCGCCCGGCGACGTGGATCCTCACGACGGCGACGGCGACGCCGACGTCGGCCCCGACTACGAACCGACGGCGCCTTAGTCGGACGAGTCCATCAGAGCGATGGGAATTGCGACGCCCCCGGCATGGGGAGGGCATCGAAATTCCCCTGCAAGGTACACGTTTGACTCGTCCACTTCTTTCTCTCGTGGTCACTTTTCGCCGCGCGCGCGGAGTTCCTTGAAGAAGGCTTGAAGGAGGGCCGCACCTTCGTCGGCGAGGACGCCGCGTTCCACGGTGAAGCGGTGGTTCAAGCGCGCGTCGGTTCCGATTTCGAAGAGCGACACGACCGCGCCGGCTTTCGCGTCGGAGGCGCCGAACACGAGGCGCGACACGCGCGCGTTGACGAGCGCGCCGGCGCACATCGCGCAGGGTTCGAGCGTGACGAACACGGTGCAGCCGTCGAGGTGCCAGGTGCCGAGCGACGCTGCCGCGGCACGCACGGCGAGGAGCTCGGCGTGCGCGGTGGGATCCCGGTCGACTTCGCGACGATTGTGTCCGCGCGCGAGCGCGTTCCCGTGGGGGCCCACGACGATGGCACCAACCGGCACGTCGGCGTGCAATGCCGCGAGCCGCGCTTCGTCGAGCGCGACGCGCATCCAGTCTGCGTCGTTCACGAGCCCAACGTACACCGCGTAGAGGGAGAGCTAGGGGCTAGGGCTAGGGCTAGAGCTAGAGTTGAGAGCTGGAGCGAGGGGTAGAAGGAGAGCGAAAGGAAACGGGGGTTCTTGGCTCGATGCTGGCGGCCGTGTCCCCACGGCGACGCGGCACGCTTTGAAAGGCGCCCCAAAAATCGAAAAAGGCCGACCTTGACGATCCTCACTAACGCTATATCTTTAACATGTCGCAACATGATAGCGACAGGGAGGCGTCATTCATGGACTTTCGAAATCATTGGGGTTTTTGGGGTGAAGAGTTCGCGGCGCGATTCGGCGGCGGTCGCGGCCGAGGCGGCAGAGGCGGGCCCTTCGGAGGCCCAGGGTTCCCCGGGGTGCCTCCGGGAGGGCCGGGCGGCATGCCGCCCTTTGGTGGCGGCGGTTTCCCCTGGAACTTCTTTCAGCGGCCGACGCGAGCGCGGCGCGGCGACGTGCGGGCGGGCATTCTGGCGCTGCTCGCCGAGCAACCGCGGAACGGCTACCAGATCATGCAGGAGCTCGAGCAGCGGAGCGGCGGGTCGTGGCGACCGAGCTCGGGTTCGATCTATCCCGCGTTGCAACAGCTCGAAGACGAAGGGCTCGTCGAGGTCGAAGCGACCAGCGGCGGACGCACGTTCCGGCTGAGCGACAAGGGGCGCACGTACGTCGCGGAGCATCGGGACGAGGTCGGCACGCCGTGGGAAAACGTTGGTGAGCCCGCGGGAGAAGAATGGATCTCTCTGTTCAGCTTGGTGCGGAACATCGCCATCGCGGCGGCGCAGGTGGTTCACGCCGGCACGCCCGCGCAGATCGACCGCGCCGAACGGCTGCTCGCCGACGTTCGCCGGCAGCTCTACGGTATCCTCGCGGAGAACGATCCGGTCGACGACGAATGACGATCTTCGGACGATAAAGATCGTCGGGCCGCGCGAGATGACGATCGACTCGAAGAACGGGATTGCTCGGAGGCCGTTCTCGTTTCCCGGCCGATGACGACGGCGGTTCCGGTTCTCGGCTTTTTTTCGGCGCGGTCTGCTGCTCACCCGATTAGATCCGCTTACGTATGCGGTTGACGCACCGTGCCTGTCGGGCGCGAGTTCGCGTGGGTGTCAGTCTTGACCGTCATTGCGGTCGGGATAGCGGCGCTGCAATTCAGCTGCGCCGAGTGACACGCGGTCGCAATGTCACGCGTCGACGGATGTGGTTAAACCGGTTCGTCGGATGCGGGCCGAGCCACCCGACCGCAATGACGGAAACCATGGGCTGGACCGCGGAGGCGCGAAAGAAAAGAAGCACCTGAACCGGATGCGCCGGAGCCAAACCCGCGGTAGGAGTGCGCGCATGACGTCACGACCGGCAGATTCGAGCGGAAAGGCACTCACGACGAACCCCCATCTCCTCGAGTGGGTGAGCGAGATGGCGAAGCTGACGAAACCCGACCACATCGTGTGGTGCGACGGCTCGCTCGAAGAGAAAAAGGCGCTCACCGAACAGGCGGTCAAAGAGAAGATCCTCGAGCCGCTCAATCAAGAGAAACTGCCCGGTTGCTACCTGCACCGCTCGAACCCGAACGACGTCGCGCGCGTCGAGCAGCTCACCTTCATCTGCACGCCGACCAAGGACGAGGCCGGCGCGACCAACAACTGGATGGACCCGACCGAGGCGTACGCGAAGCTCGGGAAGTTGTTCGACGGGTCGATGAAGGGTCGCACGATGTACGTCGTGCCGTACGTGATGGGTCCGATCGGTTCGAAGCTCTCCAAGGTCGGCATCGAGCTCACCGACAGCATCTACGTCGTCCTCAACATGCGGACGATGACCCGCATGGGCAAAGCCGCCCTCGACATGCTCGGACAGAGCGACGACTTCAATCGCGGTCTCCACTCGACGCTCGATTGCAACCCCGAGCGCCGCTTCATCTGTCACTTCCCGCAAGACAACACGATCTGGAGCGTGGGGTCGGGTTACGGCGGCAACGTGCTCCTCGGAAAGAAGTGCCTCGCCCTCCGCGTCGGGAGCTACCTCGGCAAAAAGGAAGGCTGGCTCGCCGAGCACATGCTCATCCTCGGCGTCGAGAGCCCCGAAGGCGAAATGACGTACGTCGCCGCGGCGTTCCCGAGCGCCTGCGGCAAGACGAACTTTGCGATGATGATTCCGCCCAAGCGCTTCAAGGGCTGGAAGATCTGGACCGTCGGTGACGACATTGCATGGATGCGCGTCGGCGAAGACGGACGGCTATACGCGGTGAACCCGGAGTTCGGCTACTTCGGCGTCGCGCCGGGCACGAGCTACGAGTCCAACCCGAACGCGATGAAGACGGTCATGCGCGACACGATCTTCACGAACGTCGCGCGCACGCCGGACGGCGACGTGTGGTGGGAGGGCAAGGACGGCCCGACGCCGCCCGAGCTCATCGACTGGAAGGGCCAGCCCTGGACGCCGGCGTCGAAGGAAAAAGCGGCGCATCCGAACGCCCGCTTCACCGCGCCGGCGACGAACAATCCCGCGCTCTCGAAATTCTACGACGACGTCGACGGCGTGCCGATCAGCGCGATCATCTTCGGCGGCCGTCGCGCGACGACCGTGCCGCTCGTGATGCAGGCCTTCAACTGGCTGAACGGGGTGTTCTTCGGCGCGACCCTAGGCTCGGAGACGACCGCGGCCGCGGCCGGCGAGGTCGGCGTCGTGCGCCGTGACCCGTTCGCGATGCTGCCATTCTGCGGCTACAACATGGCCGAGTACTTCGAGCACTGGCTTGCGATGCAATCGAAGATCACCAATCCGCCGAAGGTGTTTTTGGTGAACTGGTTCAGAAAGAGCAAGGAAGGCAAATTCCTCTGGCCGGGCTTCGGCGAGAACATGCGTGTGCTCAAGTGGGTCGTCGATCGCGCCCGCCTCCGTGTCGGCGGCCAAGAGACGCTCTTCGGCTGGGTTCCGAAGGCCGGCGATCTCGATCTCTCGGGTCTCGACATCGCGTCGGAGAAGGTCGACGAGGCGACGAACATCGACCTCGACGAGTGGAAGAAGGAAATCCTCTCGTACGGCGAGTTCTTCGAGAAGCTCGGGCCGAAGATGCCGCGCGCGTTGAAGCTTCATCGCGACCTTCTCCTCGCGCGTATCGAGGCCGTTCAAGGTCGAACGAGCTGAGCCGGAGCCGTGCTCGCCGCTGACCGCCGCTCGAACCCGAGCGGCGGCGCCGAGCCACCGAGCGCCCGCGGCAGATCCGTCGCGGGCGTTTTTCTTGGGGGCACCTTGTCCGTTGCGGCCGTCGCAGACACGGCGTTCGCCGTGCGTCGCCGCCGCCCGCGAAACGATCGCTAACCGAGGGTCGCGAAGAGCATCGCGGGAATGACGCCGTCGGTTTCGGCGTCGCGCGCCGGCGTCCGGATGGCCGCGTGTAGGCACGCGTCGTCGACGCGATCGAGCCACGTCGAGAGCCGCGAGCGCAGCGCGACGCGTTCGGCCTGCCTGGGCGTGAGCGGCGTGCGAAAGCTGAAGAGCTGCGCGAAAATGGCGACGTCTGCGCGCGACGGCGCATCACCGAGCCAGTAACCACGGTCCGGCGCGCGAACTTCGAGCCGATCGAGAACGTGCTCGAAATTCTCCCAGCACCTGTCGAGGTTCGGTCGGATCACGTCGCGCGCCCGGAGCCCCTCGACGACGCGGGCCCTCAAGCGACCCGGTAGGACCGCGCGAACCAAGGCCGGCATCGATGCAAAGTACGCCCGCTTGGTACGCGTCCAGTTGTCGTCGTCGGCCCAGCGCGACGCGACCACGAACCCGTAGAGCGCACTGTCGGCGAACTCCTCCCAGAGAAACGCCTCCGCGCTCGCGCGCGCGTCGAGCCCGCGCGACAGCGCGCCGCCCGACAGTGCTTCGAGCCGCGACACGATCCGCGTCGAGTCGGCGACCGCTTCGTCACCGACGAGCAACACCGGAACCTGCTCGGCCGGGTTGAGATGCCCGAAATCGGACGGACGCGACCCGTGCCGTCGCTCGTACGGCAAGCCGCAGAGTTGCAGCGCTCGGTGGGCCTTGAGACAGAACGGCGAGTAGCTCTCGACGCGGGGCACGCCGGAATCGCGGAGCTCACAGAGAACGAGGGTCGGGCGGGGCGCGGGGGAATTCGTCATGGGTCGGTCCTTTCGGGGATTCGCGGGCGCCTGGCCCGCTCACTCACGCCACGAACATTGCTCCCACCGGATGACAGCATTATGGCATATTTGATTCGGAGCTCGACAATGCGCCGACAGAGCCGCCTCTTTGCCCTCGCCGAACACCTCCGCGGCCGAAAAACGGGCGTGACCGCCGAGGCGCTGGCCGACCGATTCGGCGTCAGCATCCGCACCATCCATCGCGACCTCGACACCCTCCGCGAAGCGTCGCTGCCCGTGTTCGCCGAGCGCGGCCGCGGCGGCGGCATCGCGCTCGACCGCGCGTACACCCTTCCCCCGGTGAACCTCTCGGCGCGCGAAGCCGCCGTGCTCGTCGTGCTCGGCGCGTACGCGAAGCGCCTGCGGCTCCTTCCGTTCGAAGAGACGCTCGAGGGCGCGATCGACAAGGTCCGCGGCGCGCTCTCCGGCTCGGCGCAGCGCGAGCTCCTCGACCACGTGAGCCGGCTCGAGTTCACCGGCGTGCCCGCGCCTCCGGTGACGGTCGAGGTGCGCCGCGCGGTCGAGCAAGCATGGTTCGAGCAATGCCCGCTCGACGTCACCTACGTCTCGTCGAACTTCGTCGAATCGACGACCACGGTGATCGTCGCTCGCGTGCTCCTCGAACGCAACGCGACGATGATCTACGGCAAGTGCACGACGACCGCCGACGTGCGGCCCTATCGCCTCGACAAGATTACGAGGGCCGTCGTGCGTTCCCTGCGGCCGACGTGAGCGACGGGGCCTCCCGGGCCGGCACTCGCCCGGTGTATGCTCGGCAGAACGGACGCTCATGCTCACTCTCCACCACCTCAACAACTCGCGATCGCAACGGGTGCTCTGGCTTCTGGAAGAGCTGGAGGTTCCGTACGAGATCGTCCGCTATCAACGCGACCCGGCCACGATGCTGGCCCCGAAGGAGCTCCGCCGCATTCACCCTCTCGGCAAATCGCCGATCATCACCGACGACGGCAAGACGCTCGCCGAGTCG
>CAZDNG010000003.1:29981-156194 GCA_964506835.1 uncultured Polyangiaceae bacterium | reverse complement strand
ACGTACTGGATGCACTACGCGGAGGGGTCGGCGATGCCCCCGCTCTTGCTCAAGCTCGTCATTGGACGGCTCTCGAAGCCGCCGGTGCCGGCGTTGATCCGCCCGATCACCGGCGCGGTCGCCGGGCGAATGAACGAGCTCTTCATCGATCCTCAACTCAAGCTCCACTTCGACTTCATGGAGGCGGAGCTCGAAAAGAACGCCTGGTTCGTAGGCCCCGAGTTCACCGCGGCCGACATTCAAATGAGCTTCCCCGTCGAGGCCGGAGAGGCACGCGGCATGGTGTCGAGCGGTCGACCGCGCCTGGTCGATTTCCTGAAGCGCATTCACGCGCGCCCCGCCTACCAGCGCGCGCTCGACCGCGGCGGTGCGTACCAGCTCATGAGCTGACGGGGCGGCGCGCGGCCGCGCGCGGGTTCGTGTAACGACTGCGATCCGTTGCCGCCGCGCGCTAAACCACGCGAAGGCTCGGGGTCACTGGAACCTGGTGGTACGGCGAAAAGCCGTCGTAGATTTCGAGGTGCTTGTCGACGGTGTCGCGGATGCGGGCCCCGGCGCGGATCCCCGCGCGCAGCCGATCCCACAGCGCAGGCGTCGTCGCGGCCTCGACGAGGCGCTCGGCGAGGTGCTGCGCGTTGCCGACCCGGAAATGAAGACCATTTTCGCCGTGCCGCACCTTCTCGATCATGCCGCCGATGTCGCTGCAGATCACGGGGCGACCGTGAGCGAACGCTTCCTGAATCACCAGGGGTGAATTTTCCCACCAGATCGAGGGAACGACGACCCAGTCGACTCCACTCATGAGCGACGAGACGTCGGCGTGATCGTAGCCGCCGTGCATCCGTACGTACTGGCGCGTCCGTTCGAGCTTCTTGTGCACCGCGCTCTGGTATTCGGCGGATTGCCACGCGAGGTGCGCGCCGTGCACGTCGAGCGAGATGCCGTCGAGGCCGCCGCGAAGCGCCTTCGGCAACAGGGTCATCGCCTCGAGCAAGACCTGAAGCCCCTTGTATCGCTGGATTTGCCCGAAGAACGCGAAGCGACCGCGGGTGCCACCTTGTCCGAGCGGGCGAGCCGGCGCGGGCTCCAGGGCGGGCTGGCCGTTCTCGATCAACACGAACTTTTCGCGTGGCAAGCCCCAGGCGACGTACCGATCGATCAGAAACTGGCTCGGCGAGACGAACGTGTCGACGAGCGAGAAAAAACTCTTGATGAACAGCTCTCTCAGAAAAAAATTCTGCGGCGAGACCTCGGGAAAACAACGGTGGCACGCGCCGGGCGTCGCGCGACGGCAGAGCTCGTCGCCGCGCGTGCGGATCATCTGTCCGTTGTTGTTACAGATCCCCAGATACTCGTGCAGGGTGAGGACGATCGGAACGGAGGGCGAGTAGTTCTTGATCTCGCGGATCACCTCCAGGCCGAGGTGCACATAGTGGTGTAGATGCACGACCGTCGGTCGATACCATTCGAGGAGGCCTCTGAAGTCTCTGCACACGAGCTGAACGTCGCGCTGCGAGAAGCGGAAGAACTCGCACGCCGAGTTCATGAGCACTTCCGAACCGTCCGGCGAAAATTGGCTGAATACCGCGGCGTTTTGCCCGCCGCCGTCGTGGCGCGCGAGGAACATGGCGTGCACGCCGGGACGGCTCCGGAGCTCGCGAAAGAGATCGTACGCGGCACGCTCTCCGCCGCCCGGATTGATCTCCGGGTGACCGTGGCTGATGACTAGGACGCGGTGTCGCTCTTCCACGATGACCCTTCCTGAAGGAGCTTGCCGATCGCGCCGCCCCATTTTTCGGTCTGGCGCCAGGCGTTGTAGAGCGTGAGCCCGTGGCGCCAGTCGTGTGTGCCGATGAGCGTCTGCGACTGGCGCTCGAGATGATACAGCTCGACCGCGGGCGAGTACCAAACTTGCCGTCCCGCAGCGCGAAGCTTGAGACAGAAATCCGAATCTTCGAAGTCGCCCAAGATGTAGTCCTCGTCGAGCCCGCCGACGCTCAGGTAGAGCTGTCGATCGACCATGAGACACGCGGCCGTCACGGCCGGCGCGGCCACCGGACCCTTTCGCGTATTCGGCTCGTTCGGGTGACCCTTTTTCGGGTGCGAATTGAGCCAGAGACCGGGGTACGTCGGAATTTGACTGAACGTCATTCCGGCGTGTTGAACCGAACCGTCGGGGAAGAGCAACGTGGCGCCGAGTGCGCCCGGTTGACGGAGCGCGTCGTAGATCCGGGTGAGCTCCGACAACCACCCGCTCCGGATGGGCATGACGTCGGAGTTGAGAAGCAGCAACAATCTGCCGCGCGCGGTCGCCGCGCCCACGTTGTTCGCAGCGGCGAAGCCGTTGTTTCTACGGCAAACGACGACGCGGCACGGGACGCGATAGAGCGGAAAGAGCTCGCGGCAGAGACGGAGGGCAAGCTGCGCGATTCGCGGATCGTCGACGACGTAGATCAGCTCGGCGCCCTGGAAATCCGGATCGTCCGCGAAGAGGGCGAGCTGGTACTCGATGAGATCGTACCTGCCGTAGATGGGAACGACGACCGACACCGTCGGGCGCTCGGGAGGCGTGCCGATCTCGAAGACTGCTTCCTGTTCGCGCCGGGGGGAACGACTTGCCCAGAGGCCTTCGATCGCGGGCCCGAGGTGCTTGAACAGAACGTTCGCGTCTTCGGGTGGGATCAGCTTGAGGATCTCGCGAATGCTCGGCGTCGGATCGCCGTTCGTCGTTCGGAGCTGGAGCGGACGGAGCCGCCACCGGACCTTCGACTCGCATTGAAAGGTGAAATACAAAGACGACTCGAGCACATCGCTGCGCAGGCCGGGAGCAGGCGCGAAACAAGCGAAGCCCACGCGATCCGATGACCACCCCTCGGACCAGGGCGCGTACGCCTTCACCAGATCGGGGCGCGATAAGCGGAAGGCCTCGGGAAGAATGTCGCCCGAGCGACCCCCGCTCCAATGCGCAACGAGCGAGCGCACGCGTTCTTCGAAGTCGATCATCCACCCGACGACGAGAAGGCCGCGGTTCGGAATCGCGAACACGTAGTCGATCGCGCCGGCAACGCTCTTCGAGACCGCTTCGAACATCGCGGACGCCTTGCCGCGTGCTTGCTTCGCCACCGAAGACACCGATTTTCGGATCGACTCCTCGCCCCACGCGCGGCGCGGGGTCCAGTGCTCCTCGATGACCTCGGCCAGGGCAAGCCACGCCTCGCCCTCGATGCTCGACGCGGTTTCGACGAGCACGCGGCCACCGAAGACCGCCGAAAATGACGTGGAAACCGAAGTGCCGTCGGTGAGCTCGAAGCGCAACGTCAATCGGCGTGGAACGATCGCGAGCGCCGCGGAGGGAACGCCGATGACGAACGACGTCGTGTTCGCGGGGCGGCCCGCAACGGCGTGCGACGACAGAAAGGATGCGAACGGCAGAACGTCGATGTTCTCGGCTCCGCCGTTGCCCAGGTGCGCGGCCGACACACGCTCCGCCTCCAACGACACCCAGCCGATCACCACCAGGCCTTCGTCGAGGTTTGCGGCGGCGAGATCGATTCCGAGCTCGACGGCGTTCGCCGAAGGATCGAATCCCAGCATCCGCTCGAGCTCGCGGGGCTCCGAACCGACGAACGCGAGCAGCGATTGAACGGAGGGACGCGCGACCACGCCGTGCATCTTGAACAACCGGAGGAGCGCGTGGAGATTGTGTCGGAGGTAGTTCGCGACGTTGGGCTCGAATGGCCCGGTCGAAGGCTCGAGCGAGAGCGTCGCCTCGACGGACGGGCCTTGATCCATCGGCGTGAACAAGAGACGAGCACGTGAACGCGCGTCGATGGCGCCGCCGGGCGCAGCCAGGGCGAAAAACCCGCTGTCTCGATTTCGCGCGAGGACCTCGTCACTCGCGCTGACGGAGAACAACTCGACGACGTCGGGGCGCGCGACCCGGACCCACGATTCGCCGATTTCGATGGGAGGCTCGCTCTCGACGAGCAACGCCACGTCGTACAGGGCGGCCCGCGACTCGAACGCCCATCCGGCGACGAGAATGCCGACTCCTTCGAGTACGAGACTGAGCTCAACGTTGCAGCGAAGCGCCGCCATCATTCACCTCGACGTCGAACAGGGACCATGACCGGTGCTCGACGATTTCGGCCAGGAAAAGCACGGGAAAGCCTACCCGGCATTCGGATCACTGTCACTCTTCTCGCTCTCGCATTCGCCTTTCCGCGCGGAGTTGTTCGAGCTCCGCGCCGAGCCGTTCACAACGGAACGCGAGCGCGCCTTTCTCTTGCCAGCTTCGAAGCGCAACGGCGCGAGCCTCCTCGGGATCGGACGGATCGAAGGGGACCGGAGCCGGCGCCCATCCATCCGGCCGCCACCCTCGCTTTTGGAGGTCGGCGAGCAAGCGAAGCGCGTCGGGGAAATGGCGCGCGACGAGATCGGCCTCGGCGCGAGCGAAACGCCCGTGCAATAGGTGAGGCTCGCAGATCGCAGGGTCGGGCGCTCCGAGCGGAGTGCCGAGCCATTCCCTCACTGCCGCGACCCAGCGCGTGGGCTCGGCGGCAATCGCTTCGACGCTCGTCAGAAAGAAACGATCGGGCGCTTCCGCGGCGACGGAAAGCAAGCTTCGGTTGTAATGCATCCACACGTTCATCGCGAGCGCGGGGTCGGCGTCGAACACCGAGTCTCCACGCCGGTAGAGCGAGTCGACGACCTCCCAGGGTGGGCGAAAGACCACGAGGAACTTCGCCGCCGGCACGAGCCCGAGCCACATGCGGACGAACAGGGTCGCTCTGGGATCCTTGAAGCACCACGGTCTCCCCGGTTTTCCCTTTTGGTCGACGAGCCAGCAAGCGTGGCCGGCGAGGTCGTCCGGCAGCGCGCGCACTTCGGACAAAGACCACCCATCGCGATGAAGCGAGAGCCGCTCGAGCGCCGCCATGTGAAGCTCGACGAAGTCCAGGTCTTCGAAGTGACCGCGAGGGTTCGACCAATTCCCCTCCATGAGCCGGTCTCCCGCGCTCATCCCGGCGCTCGCGAGAAGCGACGCAGCGAGCGAGGTGCCGGATCGGTGCATGCCAACGACGATCAAGGGAGGCTGTGACATCCGTTCTCGTTTCTTCCGTTATTTCACATCGGAAGTGGGCTGCCCAGCCGCAGCCTTCGGCTTGATCGCCAGGGTGCCTTCGGCGAAGCTTCCGGGCGCCAATGCCGACCATCGCCGAAAATCGGAACGTCTGGACGCAATACGAATGGTCCGGGCAAGGTGACGAATGGTCGTCCGTGTGGGGCGGCACCAGCTTTCTCTGGTGGGGAATGCTCTTTCCGCGACTGCACGGCTTCCTTCCGGCGAAGTCGGTGCTCGAGATCGCACCGGGCTTCGGCCGGTGCACGCAGTTCCTCGCGCGATTTTCCGAACGCCTCGTCGTGGTCGACTTGAATCAACGATGCATCGACGCTTGTCGGGAGCGCTTCCGTGCCTCGTCGCACCTCGAATACCACGTCAACGACGGCCGTTCGCTCGACATGGTGAAGGACGGCACCGTCGATTTCGCGTTCAGTTACGATTCCCTGGTTCACGCCGAGGGCGACGTCCTCGACGACTACGTGAGTGAGCTCGGAAAGAAGCTCGCGCCCGACGGCATCGCATTCATCCATCACTCCAATCTCGGCGCCTTCCTCGATCCGAAGACTGGCGCGCTCCCGTTCGAAAATGCTCACTGGCGAGCGACGACGATGTCGGCGTCACGACTCGAATCGCGGTGCGCCACGACGGACCTCGCGTGCGTCGGCCAAGAGCTCATCACGTGGGGCGGCCCGCATCTCAGCGACTGTTTCTCGCTCCTCACGCGCCGCGGCTCGCGCTGGGAGCGGAAGAACACGATCCACGAGAACCTCGGTTTCATGGACGAAGCGAAGAGCATCGCGTCGATGGCGTCGCTCTACCGTCTGGGTTGAGGCTTCTTTTGGGGGGCGCCCGCGGCGTCGTGGTCGTCGGCGACACGTCGATCGTAGCAATGGCGTCCACCGCGATCGCGTTGCGTCGCGGTATCGTCCGCGCACTTCCCGATGATGTTCACGAGATCGATTCGTCGCGCGACCGCCCTCGCTTGCCTGTCGTCCTTCGGTACCTTTGCGTGCGTATCGACCACGTACACGGTGCCCGTTCGAGGAGAGACGACGCAGGAGGATCGACCGACGACTCCGGGTCCGTTCGTCGCGCAGTTGAACGGCGCGAGCACGAGCTCGTTCACCGTTCAGCTGAGTCACCCCGCGTGCCAGACCTACGACGTCACTCCGGTCACTGTGACGACCTATTCGAAGCCGTCGACGGGCGGCGCGATCGGACTCATCGCCGGCGGAGCCGCGCTGGCCGCGCTCGGCACCGCGTCGTGGATCTCGGCGCACAAGGATCCGTCGAAGTGCGACGCGAACGACGACTCGTGCGTCACCCGGACACAGGCGAAGGCGGTCGGCGGCGTGCTCTGGGGAGTCGGCGCAGGCGGCATAGCGTGGGGGAGCTATCGCTTGCTCGAGAACCCCGAGGAACTGGACCACCACACGTACGACGATAGCCGCGCCAGCGACGTTGCCGTTCACGAGTGCGGCGACGAGCCGCCCGTGGCCGGCGTCCCGGTCTCGCTCGGTTATCGGCTCGGCACGCTCAACTCGCAGACCGACGATGCGGGCAACGCGGTGTTCCCGGCGTGCGGGCCCGACGTGCAAGGCGGCTGCATCGACGTGTCGCAGCTCTTCTCCACCGACCAGGGCGCGCTCAGCGCGGAAGGGCACGCTCTCGGGTCGGTGAACGTGGGGCAAATCTTCGGGGCGCGCGAGCCGCCGGCGCCGCCGGCAGCCGTCGACCCCGCGCAAGTGCTCCTGGTCGCGGTCGGCATTTGCGTCGTGAAGACATGGGGCGAGGACAAATGCGCCGAGAAAATGGGCGCGGGGGCGTGCAACGCCCTCGAACAAGCGTTGGTCAGCGGCCAGGTCAACTTGAACGACGCGGCATTCGCCCAGCTCGTGCAAGTCGCGACGCAGAACTCGGACTTTCTTCAATCCGTGGCGACGTTCGCGGAAGTCGTGCAGTGCACCGGAGACATGATCAACAAGTTGAGTCACTAGTCCCTGATCCAGCGCAGTCGCGGACCCGCGCGCGCTCGACGTTCACCCGGCGGAGCCGCGCGCTCCGCCGGATTTGCCGTAGCCCTTCTCAGGGCGCGCCGAAACTGCCGCAGGGTGTCGTGTTGTTCGGCGCCGGGAAGAAGTACATGACGGCCATGCACATCTCGTTTTTGATCGCGGACACGCCCACGGTAATCGCCGTCGACGTGTCGTTCTGATACGAGCAGCTGTAGTAAATCTGCTCGTTCGCTCCGAACGTCAAATACGGTGGGGTCTCGAACGTGGCCACGTCGGGGTGCTCCCAGTCGGTGGTGTGTACGAGCTCCTGGGTGATCTGGCCGTCGACCATCTTGTCGACGGTGGCCAAGGTCGCGTGCTTGTGAGTGTGGGTGCTCGCCACGAAGAACTGAGCACCGGCCGGCGCCGAGCAGCTCCCGGACACCGTCTGCGTGCCGTTCGGCGGCACGTTGATCGACGTGTTGAAGCTGACGAGCGCGCCCGCCTTCTGGAACGTCCCTTGAGCGAGCTCCATATTGAGCGACACGTGCACCGAGAGCGGGCTCGTGCCGGTATTGATGTAGTGCATGTCGAACAGGACGGGTTGATTCGCCCCGAGCGGGATCGCGACGCCGTCAGGCATTGGCAACGAGTTGTCCGTCGACGAGGACGCATACACCCATTGCGAGGTGAGGCCCCCCGTGCAGCCGACGTCATCGAGTGTGTTGGTCGCCGCCGCGGCGTCCGTTCCACTCTCTTGGTACAGGATGAAGTGATGACTGCCCGGCGTCATCTGCGACACGAACCGGTGCACGTCGACTTCGGTATTCTTCGGTACCGTCGTGTGGAAGCACTTGAAGACTTCGTCGCCGGGGTTCAGCGTGAAGGTCGGCGTGACGATCTGAAGGCCCGTCGCCGCGTCCGGCGGCTGCAGGATGCCGTTCGAGTCGTACTTCGCGCCGGCAATGGGCCCGCTCGTGCCGGTACCGGTCGTCGTCGAGCCTGGCGTCGTCGAGGACCCAGTGGGTTTCTCGGTGCCGTCGCCACTCGAGCCGCCATCACCGCAACCCACGACTCCGATCATCGCTAGCCCGAACAACACGTTCACTCGCCGTACTGCATTCATTGTCGCAATCTCCCGTCGCACGCAGCAACTCGAACTCCGCTGAACCGACGGCGGCCGCCCGCCCTCGGTGCCGGCTAAATATCACATCTATCGCCGTGGCGCGCCGGTGCACGGCGGGATCAAGGGCTCCGGCGTGCGTCCGACTCAGCGGTTCATTGGCGGACTACTTGATGACCAGGTGACTCTGCACGCAAACGCACGAAGATTTCGCCTCGGAGCGCGAATGTGGACAAGCGGGCTCCGTAGACGGTCGTTCGCGGACGTCATCGCGCCGGACGTCATTGGCCTCGGACGTGGCGCGATCGGCGACGTGAACCCCGTGTCCGCGTGCTCGCGCAACGGTCGCGCTCCTTAGACCTCGCGCGGTAGTGAGGAATGTGCACGCCGGTGCGCCGGGCTCCCCGTCGCGTGCATGCGGCTTCACACGACGCGCGAGTTGCCTTTTCGTTTCCGAAACGCGTTCGAGCAGCAAAAGCGCAGGGCCGTGGAGCGCATCAGCGCGACATACGCGCGCGGGAGACCGTTTCGCGGATGGGCATGCGTTTCGCATTCGTCCACCGCGTTCGACCCTCTTTCGCGAGAGAAACCCAGGAAAATGGTGGATCACTACTCCGATCTTCAAGGTGCACTCGACAGCTCGTCTTACTATCGACCTCGACGCTATCGCGCACGGCAATGGCTGTCGCCGCTGGCGAACGCGAGAATTCGAATCGGCGCCGCGGAGTATCCCGTAGCGGACCTATCGACGAACGGAGCGGCACTGTTGTCGCCTCCGGACGGGTTTTCGTGGCCGGTCGGCGCGGAGCTCGACGCGAGCTTGATGCTTCACGGACGCGAAGCGCAGTGCGTCCGCGCGCGAGTCGTGCGAAGAGAGAACGGACCGGCCGGCGTCCGCGTCGGACTCGGTCTCACGAAGGGCTTTCTCGACCTCGACGCCGTCAGCAAGCTCGACGCGGACCTGCACTTCGCTCATCAGGTGTCGGTGAAGCCGGCCGCCGAGGGCGCACGCGTTCCAGCCGCGGTGCGCGACGTCGTCGCGGAGACGGCGTACTTCGTCCAATACTACCGGCGTTGTCTCGAACCGCGCGAAGCCGGGGCTCGCGCGTCGGGAGAGGAGGCGGTGCGGGCCCTGGCCGAGCGAACGTATCCGGCGTTCTCGGAGGGGTACGACGACTTACGTGCTCGCGCGTCGCGCGCAGCACTGAGCTGCTTCGACGACAAGAAAACCCTGGAAGCCGCCAAAGCGTACACGGAGACGATGCTGACGCCGCTCCTCGTTCCGGCCCCCATCGTCTACCGGTCGTACGTGAAGCCCCTCGGGTACCCCGGCGACTATCAAGTGATGCTCTATTCGTACGGCGACGACTTCGAAGGGGAGACGGCGTACGCCAAGCTGATCCACAAGCTCGTCGCGAACCACCCGCTCTCGGTGGGAGTGCGCACCCGAAAGAACTACGTCGCGCGCCATCTTCGCGACGAATTCGCGCGACTCCGAGCGACGGACGCCGAGTGCGAATTCAAGGTGACGAGTCTCGGATGCGGACCGGCGCGCGAAGTTTCGGAATTCGTCGAGAGCGAATCCGGATGGGCAGGGTCGATGAGGTTTCGTCTGATCGATCAGGAAGAAAGGGCGCTTCAGGTCGCGTTCGACACCATTCAGCGACAACTCTCGCGCACGGCCTCGCGCGGGGCGGCGGAGTGCTTCAATCTGTCCTTCTCGCAGCTCCTGAAGAATCCCGCGCTCCTCTCGCGCTTCGACGCACAACACTTCGTGTATTCCACGGGTCTCTTCGACTACCTGCCGCCGAGGATCGCCCAGCGGCTCCTCGACGCTCTGTACGGCTGCCTGAAGCCCGGCGGCCTCCTGCTCGTCGGAAACGCGCAAGGCCCCAACGAACACTTCTTCTGTCCCGAGTTCGCGTTCGACTGGCCGCTCGTTTACCGAACGCGAGACGAGATGCTCGACTTGGTCAAACCCCTCCCCGAGTCCGCGCGCGTCGAGGTCGAGCTCGAGCCGGGTGGGGCCTACTGGTTCCTCAAGATCCGAAAGGGCTACTAGCGAGGCGTAAAAAGATACGGGTTCACCTCTGCCTCGCGGTGACCGCCGACCTGGGCTATCGTGAAGGATCATGGAAGGGTTCGGTCCGCAGTCGGGCGCGCCGAGGTCCGTCCGCGACTCGGCGCGGTCGGAAGTGCGCCATCGACCGGGCGACGTGGTTCGGGGACGCTATTCGCTGCTCGAGGAGCTCGGCAAAGGCGGCGCGGCGGTCGTGTACCGAGCGACGGATTCCGCGACCCGCCGCGACGTGGCGCTGAAGCAGCTGCTCGTCGGACCGAGCGACAGGCATTACCGCGCGACCGTGTCGCTGTTCGAGCGCGAGTTTCAGACGCTCGCGCAACTGTCGCACCCGAGCATCATCGAAGTGTACGACTTCGGCATCGACGACGCCGGGGCGTACTACACGATGGAGCTCCTCGACGGCGGAGATCTCCGCGAACGCGCGCCGCTCGATTGGGTCGCCGCCTCGGCCGTCGCTTACGACATTTGCTCGTCGCTCGCGCTCCTTCACTCGCGCCGCTTCGTTCACCGCGACGTGAGCCCTCGTAACATCCGCTGTACGCACAGCGGTCGAGCAAAGCTGATCGATTTCGGCGCGATGGCGCCGATGGGCGCCGGAGGGCTGATCGTCGGCACGCCACAATTCGTCGCGCCCGAGGTCGTGCATCGCGCCAATCTCGATGCGCGCACGGACCTGTTTTCCCTCGGAGCGACGCTCTACTTCGCGCTCAGCGGGCGTCTGCCCTACCCCGCGAGTCAACTCGCCCACGTGATGGTCGCCTGGAAGACGAAGCCGCCTCCGCCTTCCGCTTACGCGACGGGCATCCCCGAAGCGCTGGACCACCTGGTTCTCGAGCTCGTCGGGATCGACCCTGCAACGCGTCCGCGGACGGCGTTCGAAGTCATGCACCGCCTCGCGGCGATCGCTGCGCTCGACGGAGCAGAGCCGCCACAAGTGCCGCGAGCGTACCTGTCGACACCCGTGATGGTCGGGCGCGACGACACCCTCGAACGGCTCGGAGACGAATTGCGACGAGCGATCGGCGGCGCGGGGCGCAGCGTGGTGCTCACCTCGGCTCCCGGTGCCGGACGAACCCGCATCCTCGACGCCGCCGCACTGCTTGCGCAAACGCTCGGCGGGAGTGTTCTGCGCGCGAGCGGCAGCGTGGTCGCCGAAGGAGCGTTCGGAACCGCAGAGCGTCTCGCCGAGCAGCTCCTGGAAGATCTGCCGGCCGCGGCGGTCCAGGCGGCGGTCGCCGAAGGCGTCGAGAACGTCCTGCTCGAAGCCGACGCGGGCGCGGAGACCTCCGAAGCGCCGATGCTTCGTCTTCGGTCGATCCGTGCGCCCGGCACGGCACGCTACCAGCTTCAAACCGCGCTCGCCCGATGGATCCTCCGCGTCTCCGAAACGCATCCCCTCATCGTGGCGGTCGACGACGTGCATCGCGTCGACGAACCCTCGGCCGCGCTACTCGCCGCGCTGGCGACGAACGCCGGCTCCCGGCGACTGTTCGTCGTGGTCACCGCAGAGAGCGGCGCGGATCCGGTCGATCGCCTCGCATTCGACGTCTTGTGCGCGCACGCCTCGACGGTTTCTCTGGAGCCGCTGTCGCGAAGCGACTGCGAACGTCTCCTCGAGTCGGTCCTCGGTGACGTCGCCAACATCGGCACGGTCAGCGACGGCATCTTCGCCCTCGCCGAGGGAAATCCGCGCGCCACCATGGACCTCGTCGAGCATCTGGTGAACAGAGGCGTGCTTCGCTACGAGCGCGGCATCTGGACCCTGCCCACTCGGCTCGACGTCGCCGATCTTCCTCGCGACGCGGAGGCGGCGCTCCACGATCGTATCGCGGCCCTGCCTCCGCTCGCGCGCTGGCTCGTCGAAACGCAAACGCTCGCGTCCCACAAAGCGTTCACGCGCGACGACTACGCGAAGCTGCGACCCGACATGAACGCCGCGGCGCTCGACGCCGCGATCACCGAGCTCGTCTCGCACCGTATCGTGACGAGCGACGGCCGCACGTACTCGCCGTCTCGCTCGGCGTGGAGCACGCTGCTCGGCGAGGCGTTACCGACCCCCGAACAGGCGGCGCGACATCGCGCGCTGGTCACGGTCTACGAAGGCAAACTCCCGCTCGGCGTCGTGCGCCACGCGCTCCTCGGCGGTCTAGAGGTTCGGGCGCTCGACGAGCTCGCCCCGATCTTGCCCGGACTGCCCGAGGCGACGAACCTCCACGAGCTCACCGATCTCGGCGCGATGGACGTCGCCGCGACGTTCGAACGCGCGCTCACCGCCGCCGAGCGGGTCGGCAGGAGCCCGCTCGAAGCGAACCACCTCCGGCGATGGCTCGCGTCGTTGAGCGTCAGTTCCGACGACCGGTACTACTTTCGAGTCGCGAAGGACTGGCTCGCGCAGCTGAAGCACGACTCGGGCTACACGCTCTGGGAAGAGCGAGTCGACATCGCCGACCCGGGCGAGCGACTCTCGAGCGCGATGCAGACGGCGTTCGAGCGCCACGGCGCGACGCCCGAAGCCGAACGGATCTATCGCCCGGACGAAGCGATCCGGGGGCTCGCGCATTTCGTCGGCATCTCGATGGCGATCGGCTCGAGCCGCCTCGAGCTCTCCATCACCGAGTCGCTTCCGGCGCTCCTCGAGCCCTTCGCGCCGATCGCGCCGCTCGTGGCGATCATCTGGCAAAACGCCCTCGCCGCACGCGACTCTTCTTGCCGATCCCAATGGGAACGCGGTCGAGCGCGCTGGCTCGGCGTGTACGAGCGGCTCGCCACCGTCGACGGCGCCGACCCGAAATTACTCGGCGTGTTTCGTCGAGCCGTCGCGTACGCCATCGGCGCGAACGAAGCGAGCATGGGCATCGCGACCGCGACGCGCTGGGCCGATCTGCTCGACGACGATCCGGTCCAGCGCGTCAACGCGCTCTACATTCGCCGCATCATCCATCTCCAACAAGGCGACGCCGAAGGGGCCGAACGTCTGCGAAAGGAAGCGGAGGTCGTCACGTTGCAGGCGCGCGGCCGACAGATGTTCGCGCACCTTCACTGGGTCGAGCTCGTCGCGTGCGGCATGGCGCGAGACGTCACCGGGGTCAAACAATGCGGCGACCGCATCCGCGCGCTCGCGAAGCGGTCATCGGGCTGGGCCCCGTACGTCGATCTCGCCGAAGGCTACTTCCGGCTTTGCTGCGACGATCTCGAGCCCGCGCGCGCGGCGTTCGAACGCGCCATGCTCGCCACGGCGCCGCGCCCCGAAGCGCCGTACCCCCGCGCGTCCGCGTGGTGCCTCGCGGCTGCCGGGTACGTCGAAGCACTCTCCGGACTTGGCCGGAACGACGACGCGCGTCGAGAAGGGGCGAGCGTGCTCGCGATGTGCGACGCCCTCGACATCGGCGCCGCATCGTACGGGATCTCCCGCGCCGTCGCCGTCGCGGAGGCGAAGAGCGGGCACGTGAACGACGCCGTGACGCGACTCGATCGGGTCCTCTGCGAGCAGACCGAGCTCGGTGTGGCAGGGCTCCAGCTCGGCGCGACGCACGAGGCGCGCGCCAGAGTCGCGATCGCCGCCGGAGACGCGCGGGCATTCGACGAACACGCCGCGCTCGCGGCGCGCGAGTACCGTCACGGGCGCGGATCGCCGCTCGGAGCGCGATTCGAACGACTCGTGGCCGACGGGCTGTCGCTCGGACGCCCCGAGGACCTCGGCGCACGGCACGCTGCAGACTCCCCACACGAGCGCGCGTTCGCGTCGAGCGCGTCCGCCACCTCGCTTCGGGACGCCATGCGTAACGCTGGAGGGCCCGACCAGCGCGCCGAGCGCGCGCTCGAATGGCTGTGCACCACCACGCGCGCCGTGACCGGCCATTTCTATTTGCTCCTCGGCGATGGTTCCGTACGCCGAACGGCGTCCTTTGGTGCCGCGGCGCCCCCAGCCGGTCTCGGCGAGTTCGTCTCCGATTTCGCCCAGGGGGCGCTCGCCGACGAGGGCGCCACCGAGGTCATGAGTGACGACGTGACCGTCGCCGACAAGGACGTCTTCATCGCAGCCGACGGCGCGCGATACCATCTCGTCTTGCTCAGTTCGGGCGCGCGCGGCGAGCTTCGCCATGCGGGTCTCGTCGCACTCGAGCTCGACGACGGGTGCGTCGTGAACCACGAGATCAGCCTGGCGATCGGCTCGATCTTGATACAAGCCGGCGACACGGTCGGCATCACGGCGTGACGCGACTCGGGATCGCTCGAGCGTCGCGCGTGCGGCTTGTGCTCGATCGGCCCGAGCGCTACCTCTTACGCCACCATGACCACGGCTCTCGAGGGCATCCCGGTTCAAACCATCGACGGCAAGCCGTCTTCGCTGGGCGCATACGCGGGCAAGTTGCGCCTCGTCGTCAACGTCGCGTCGAAGTGCGGGCTCACGCCGCAGTACGAGGGCCTCGAGGCCCTCTATCGCAAGTACCACGCGCGTGGGTTCGAAATTCTCGGCTTTCCCGCCAACGAATTCGGCGCGCAGGAACCCGGCACCAACGCCGAAATCCAAGACTTTTGTTCCACGAACTACCAGGTCACCTTCCCGCTGTTCTCGAAGATCGTGGTGAAGGGCGAGGGTCGGCATCCGCTCTATGCCGCGCTCACCGCCGCGCGCCCGGAAGCGAAAAAACTCCCTGGCAGCGACTTCCGCGGGAAGCTCGTCGGCTACGGTATCGACCCGGGTGCTCCCAGCGAGATCCTCTGGAACTTCGAAAAATTCCTCGTGAACCGCGCCGGCGAAGTCGTCGAACGCTTTTCGCCGGACGTGCCGCCGGACGCGGAGATCCTGGTCGCGGCGATCGAGCAGCAGCTCGGGACGTAACGGACCTGCCGCTTCGCGCGCTTCGACGCCTTCGCTATTCCGCAGCGGCTTGGGCGAGCTGGCGCGCGACGCGCTCGACCGAATCGATGTAGCCCGTCACCAGCTCTTCGACGACCTGCTTGGCCGAACGGACCTCGTTCATTTGTCCGACGACCTGGCCGACTGGAGTGCCGAGGAGCTCGGCAGAGCCCGGCTTTTTCGTCTGCGCGTAGCGGTGGATCCGCTGGGTGGCCGACGCGGTCGCCATGAATTGCAGCGGCATCGGGAGCGTTCCCGGCGAATCGGGCGCTTCCCACGCCTCGGTGTAGGTCGTCTTCAATTGCCGAGCGGGTTTTCCGCTGATGCACTTCGAGCGCACGGTGTCCCTCGACGTTGCGGCGAGCATCTTGTCGACGAGCGCAGGAACGCAGTCCGACTCACGCGTCGTGAGCCAGATCGAACCCGTCCACACGCCTTGCGCGCCGAGGACCATCGCGGCGGCCATTTGACGTCCCGATCCGATGCCGCCCGCGGCGAGCACCGGAGTCGGCGCAACGGCGTCGACGACCTGCGGGAGGAGCACCATCGAGCCGATCTCGCCGGTGTGTCCGCCGGCCTCGTACCCGGAGGCGATGATGATGTCGACGCCGGCGTCCTTCTGGGCGATCGCTTGCTTCACGCTTCCGCACAAAGCGGCAACGAGTAACCCGCGACCATGGGCCGTCTTGATGACGTCTTCCGGCGGAGGCCCGAGCGCGTTCGCGATCAACCGAATGGGGTGTTTGAGCGACACTTCCACGTGCGCACGCCCGCTCGACGCCGACCAACCGAGCAAGCTCTCGGTCTCCTCGACGCCCTCGGGGATCTCCGGCACGCCGTACTTCTTCAAGAGCGAGTCGATGAAGAGTCGGTGCTGCTCGGGGATGAGCTTCTCGAGGTCTTCCTTCTTGAAGTCGCCCTCGGATTTGCCGACGTACTGCGCGGGAATCACCGTGTCGACGCCGTACGATTTGCCGCTCACGTGCTCGTCGATCCACTTGAGTTCCGTCTCGAGTTGCTCCGGGCTGAAGGCGACGGCACCGAGCACGCCGAGGCCCCCGGCGCGGCTCACCGCAGCGACGACGTCTCGACAATGGCTGAAGGCGAAAATGGGAAACTCGATGCCCAACCGCTCGCAGAGTTCGTTCTTCACCGGAAAGCGCTCCTTGTCCTGTCCTGCCGTTCCACGTCGCGCGACGATCTTTCGACCGCCTCGCCACCCCAATTAGAACACGTTCTATCTACAAATCCAGGCTTTCCATTCAGCGCCCCGTGAAATTGGGTTTCCGCTTTTCGGCGAACGCACGCGGGCCTTCCTTCGCGTCCTCGCTCGAGAGGATCGGCCAGCCGATCTCGAGCTCCTTCGCGAGCGCTTCCTTTTCCGGAAGGCCCTCGGTCTCGAGCACGGATCGCTTGATGGCTTGCACGGCGAGCGGCCCATTTTCGGCGATCTGCGCGGCCACCTTTTTCGCCTCCGTGAGCGCCTCGCCGGTGGGAACCAATCTGCCGACGAGGCCGATCTCGAGCGCTTCCTCGGCGGTGAGGTGTCTCCCCGTGAGCAAGATGTCCATGGCGCGGCAATAGGGGATCTGACGGCGCAAGCGCACCGTGGATCCGCCGAGAGGAAACAGTCCCCACCGCGCCTCCGAGATTCCGAACTTTGCACCCAACCCTGCGATGCGGATGTCCGTGGCTTGCAAGATTTCCGTACCGCCGGCGACGCACGTTCCCTCCACCGCGGCGATCAGCGGCTTCTTGAGTCGATAGCTCCGGAGGAGCGATCTCCAGTGCAGTTCGGGGTCGTCTTTGAATCGCTTCATCCATTCGCTATCGGCCTTCATGCCGGCCATGAACTTCAGATCGCTGCCGGACGAGAAGTGTCCACCGGCGCCGGTGAGGATCGCGACGCGAACCCCGGGATCGCCGTCGATGAGTTGCCACGCGTCGGCCATGCGCGCGAATGTCTCGAGATCCATGGCGTTCCGCGCCTCGGGACGGTTCAACACGACGGTGACGACGGGGCCGTCCCGCTCGACCAGAACGTGGGGTGTTTCGGACATTTTTAGACTAGAACACGTTTCACTTTGCCGTTCAAGTCCCCTTGCGGCTCCATGTGAAACGTGTTCTAGTTGGGGTGTGCAAGCGAACGAAATCGACGTCTACGATCTCGATACGTACGTGAAGGGCATTCCGCACGATCTGTTCCGCCGCCTCCGAGCGGAGGACCCCGTGCACTTCAATCCGGAGCCCGGAGGGCCCGGGTTCTGGGCCGTGACGAAGTACGCCGACGTCGTCATGATCTCGAAGGAACCGAAGACGTTTTCGTCGTCGCGCGGCGCGACGAACATCTGGGATCTGTCGAAAGAGCACCTCTCCATCGTTCAAAATTTCATCGTGAACATGGATCCGCCGCAGCACAACAAGTTCAGGCGCCTCGTATCGGGAGGGTTCACTCCGCGGATGATCGCGCGCCTCGAGCCGTTCATCCGCGAGGCCGCGCTCCGCTCGATCGATCGCGTCGCGCACATGAAAGAGTGCAACTTCGTGCGCGAAGTCGCCGCCGAGCTCCCGCTGATCGTCATTGCGGATTTGCTCGGCGTCCCCCAGGAAGATCGCCACAAGGTGTTCGACTGGTCGAACCGTCTCATCGGCTTCGACGACCCCGAGTTTCAAACGTCGTTCGAAGACGGCGTGATCGCCGCGTCGGAGCTCTGGGCGTACGCCAATTCGCTCGCGGAGATCCGGAAGCGGACGCCCGGCGACGATCTCGTCGGCGTGCTTCTCACGGCCGAGGTGGACGGCGAACGCCTGACGGAAATGGAGTTCGATCAGTTCTTCCTCATGCTCGCCGTCGCCGGCAACGAAACGACGCGCAACGCCATCTCCGGCGGTCTCCTCGCGCTCATGGAACATCCCGAGCAGCGACGGAAGCTCCTCGCCAATCCGGCGCTACTCCCCTCGGCGATCGAGGAGATGTTCCGATGGGTCACTCCGGTGAATCATTTTCGTCGGACGGCGACTCGCGACGTGGAGCTTCGGGGCAAGCAGATCCGCGAGGGTGACAAGGTCGTGATGTTCTATCCGTCGGCCAATCACGACGAGGACGCCTTTTCGAACCCCGACGCTTTCGACGTCACGAGGCAGCCGAACGATCACCTGAGCTTCGGCGTGGGACAACACTTCTGCCTCGGCGCGAGTCTCGCGCGTCTCGAGCTCAAGGTCCTGTTCGAGGAGCTCCTGAAGCGCTTGCCCAACATCGAGCTCGCAGGGAACGTCCGGCGGCTGCGCTCCAACTTCATCAACGGATACAAAGAAATCCCGATCCGCCTGAACGCTTCCAACGCTTGAATGAGCGGGGAAAGACTCCGATGAGCGACGCGAGCCAGGGGGTGCACGACGAGCTCGTAGGGCGCGCGCGCGCACTCGTGCCCGTACTTGCCGGTCGAAACGACGAGACCGACGAGCTTCGACGCATTCCCGACGCGACGATCGCCGACTTTCACGACGCCGGGTTCTTCCGGATGCTCCAGCCCAAGCGCTGGGGCGGCCTCGAAGTCCATCCGCGCACGTTCTTCGAAGTTCAGACGACCATCGCGACGGGGTGTGCGTCGAGCGCGTGGGTCCTCGGAGTCGTTGCGGTTCATGCGTGGCAGCTCGGGCTCTTCGCGGAAGAAGCGCAAAGCGACGTGTGGGGCGCCGCGCCGCGCACGCTCATCTCGTCCTCGTACGCGCCCACGGGAAAAATCGAACGCGTCGACGGCGGTTTCCAGGTGAGCGGCCGCTGGTCGTTTTCGAGCGGCTGCGATCACGGACAATGGGTGTTTCTTGGCGGCTTTGCGCCCGCGCCCGCCGACGGGCCCCCGGACATGCGCACGTATCTCTTGCCGCGAAGCGACTATCGCATCGACGACAACTGGCACGTCGCAGGACTCAAGGGGACGGGCAGCAAGGACATCGTCGTCGAGCGCGCGTTCGTTCCCGAACATCGGACGCACCGGCTCATCGACGGCTTCCGTTGCAAAAGTCCGGGGAACGCGGTCAACACGTCGCCGCTGTTCCGGATGCCCTTCGGGCAAATTTTCGTCCGCTCCGTATCGAGCACGTCGATCGGAGTCGCCGAGCGGGCGCTCGCAGCGTTCACCTCGGTGGCGGCGAAGCGCATCGCCGCCGGCGATCAATTGAAGGTCGCCGTCGATCCGACCGTGCAGCGCCTCTGCGCCGAGGCGTCCGCGGCGATCGACGAAGTGAAGCTCGTCTTGTACCGAAATATGGACGAGCTGATGCGCTACGCAGAGCGCGGCGAGCCGGTTCCACTCGAACGCCGCGTGCGCTTCCGTTTCGATTCGTCGAACGCGGCGGACCGATGCTGCGCGGTCGTGAACGCGCTCTTCACCGCGAGCGGCGGCCGAGCGATCTTCCTCGGTAATCCGCTGCTCCGCGCGTGGCTCGACGTGAACGCGGCGCGGGCGCACTACGCGAACAACCCCGAGAAGCCCGGGCGGAACTTCGGCGGGGTCCAACTCGACCTGAAGAACGCCGACTTTTTTATCTGACGAAGGAACCGTCGATGCAGACCGCCGGCGTGCTGGGCCTCGGGTACCTCTGCTTCGAGGTGAGCTCGCTCGATTCTTGGGAGAATCTCGCCACACGCGTCCTCGGTCTCGGCGTTCAGCGACGTTCTCCCGGCGGCGAATTCGCGTTGCGAATGGACAGCCACGCGGCGCGCTTGTTCGTCGAACCAGGTCCGGCGGACGACGTCTCGGCGATCGGCTGGGAAGTGAAAGACGCGGCGGCCCTCGCCGACGTCGTTCGTCGCGTGGAATCGTACGGCACCCCCGTGACCACCGGGACGCCGGAAGAAGCGGCAAGGCGACGTGTCGCAGCGCTCGCCAAGTTCGAGGACCCCGCCGGTATTCCGACCGAGGTCTTCCACGGACCGGAAAAGGCCACGGAGCCGTTTCACTCGGAGCTCGTTCATTCGGCGTTCGTCGCCGAAGAGCGAGGACTCGGTCACGTCGTGGTGACGGCGAAGAGTAAAGAAGAGAGCACGCGGTTTTACGAGACGGCGCTCGGGTTTCGCCTCAGCGACCACATCCGGTGCGAGTACTTCGGCTTCCACGTCGATCTGTCTTTTTTTCACGCGAACACGCGCCATCACAGCCTCGCCATCGGCGAAGGGCAAAAGAAACGTATCCATCACTTCATGCTCGAAGTCGGCGCCCTGGACGACGTCGGCCTCTGCTTTGATCGCGCGCTACGCGCGGGCGTGCCGATCGTGCAGACGCTCGGACGTCACCCGAACGACCGCATGTTTTCGTTCTACGCGAAGACGCCGAGCGGCATTCAGTTCGAGTTCGGGTGGGGAGGTCGCGACGTCGACGACGCTACCTGGACGCCCACGACGCACGATCGCATCAGCGAGTGGGGGCATCACCCGCCGATGACGTTCGCGCCCCGCGAGAAGAGAAAACCATGAGCGAGCAGGCGGTTCCCGAAGGGAAATACCAGGACATCGGCGACGATCTCCGGGTCCACTACCACGAAGCCGGACAAGGTTTTCCCGTCCTGTTTCTTCACGGCAGCGGACCGGGCGCGAGCGGCTACGGCAACTTCAAGGGCAACTTCCCGTATTTCGCGAAACATGGATTTCGCGCCATCGTCCCGGACACGCTGGGGTTTGGATACTCGAGCAAACCGGAGAACGTCGACTACGACTTTCCGTTCGTTCTGGGCGCGCTGAAACGCTTCATCGGCGCGCTCGGTGTTCAACGCTGCGCGGTGGTCGGAAACTCCCACGGCGGCGCGATGGCGATCGCGCTTTCGCTCGACGAGCCGAGCCTGGTGTCGAAGTTGATTCTGATGGCTCCCGGCGGCCTCGAGGAGCGCGAGCGGTACATGGAGATGAAAGGGATCCGCGCGATGATCCGCGCGGTCACTGCTCCCGAGGGCATCACCCGCGACGGTCTCCGCAAGGTTCTCGGCTTGCAGCTCTTCGACGCTACCCAGATTACGGACGCGGTCGTCGAAGAGCGTTTTCAAATCGCGTCGAAGCAACCGTCGAGGGTATTCACCACGTTGAAGGTCCCGTTCCTTTCGCCGAGGCTCGGCGAGCTGCCGTGCCCGGTGCTCGCATTCTGGGGCAACGAAGACCAGTTCTGCCCGGTCAGCGGAGCAACGACGCTCTCGGTCCAATGCAAAGACGCGCGCGTGATGCGCGTCTCACGGTGCGGGCACTGGGTGATGGTAGAGCATGCTCGAATGTTCAACGAAATTTCCGCGGGGTTTCTCGCCGCATGAACCGTGAAAGCGTTTATCGCCACGGCGACGAGCTCTACAACGCGCTCCGCACGCGGACGACGGTGCCGCCGCTCACCGAGCGCGAGCCCGACATCGACATCGACGCCGCTTACCGGATCTCCGAAAGACTCCTGGCGCGGCGTCTGGCCGACGGCGAGCGGGTGGTCGGTAAGAAGGCCGGAGTCACGAGCCTCGTCGTCCAGGCCGCGCTCGGCGTGCACCAACCCGACTTCGGGTATCTCACCGACGCCATGCTCTTCGCGGACGGCGCGGAAATGCCGATCAGCACGCGGCTCATCCAACCGCGAGCCGAGGGTGAGATTGCGTTCGTGCTCGAGAAGGCGCTGACCGGTCCCGGAATCACGAACGAGGACGTTCTCGCGGCGACGGCTTACGTGAAACCTTGCTTCGAGATCGTCGACTCGCGGATCCACGACTGGGAGATCAAGATCCAGGACACCATCGCGGACAACGCGTCCTCGGGGCTCTTTCTTCTCGGCAGAGACGCGGTGAGCCCTCGCGACGTCGACTTCGTTACTTGTGGAATGGTGGTGTGGAAGAACGGTCAGGTGCTGAGCACCGGCGCCGGCTCCGCCGCCGTCGGAACGCCGGTCGGCTGCGTGGCATGGCTCGCCAACACCCTCGGCGCCTTTGGGATTTCGCTCGAAGCCGGAGAGATCATCCTCTCCGGGTCGCTCGTTCCGCTCGAACCGGTACGCGCTGGAGATCACATGGAAGTGCGCATCGCCGGCGTGGGCTCCGCGCGCGTGCGGTTCGTTTGAAAGTGAGACGCGCATGAAGAAGGTCAATGCGGCGATCGTGGGCTCCGGAAATATCGGAACGGATCTGCTGCTGAAGGCGCTCCGGAGCGAGTGGATCGATCCGAAGTGGCTGGTGGGCATCGAAGAAGCCTCCGACGGGCTCGCACGGGCCAGAAAGCTGGGCGTGAAGACGACGCACGACGGCGTCGACGGACTCTTGCCGTACTTGGAAGCCGACGACATCCGGATCGCCTTCGACGCGACCAGCGCGTATGCGCACGCGGAGAACTCGAGAAAGCTCACCGATCGCGGCGTGCGCGTCGTCGATCTTACGCCGGCCGCCATCGGGCCGTATTGCGTGCCCCCGGTGAACCTCGAGGAGCACCTCGGCACGAAGGCCATGAACGTCAACATGGTGACCTGCGGCGGTCAGGCGACCATCCCGATCGTCGCCGCGGTGAGCCGCGTACAATCGGTGAGCTACGCGGAAATCGTCGCGACCGTGTCGTCGCGCTCCGCCGGACCCGGCACCCGGAACAACATCGACGAGTTCACCCGGACGACGGCGCGCGGCGTCGAGAAGGTCGGCGGCGCGAAGCGCGGCAAGGCGATCATCATTTTGAACCCCGCCGAACCCCCGCTCATCATGCGCGACACGGTTCACTGCCTCACCGAAGATCCGCCCGAAGAAAATGCAATCCGAGACTCGATTGCCCGGATGATCCGAGAAGTACAGCGGTACGTCCCTGGCTATCAGCTGAAGAACGGGCCCGTCTTCGACGGACGCCGCGTCAGCGTCTTTCTCGAGGTGGAGGGGCTCGGCGACTATCTGCCGAAGTACGCCGGCAACTTGGACATCATGACCGCCGCGGCACTTCGCACCGGCGAGATGATGGTGGAGTCCCTCCGATGAACCTCGCGGGCAAGAAGGTCACGCTCCACGAAATGAGCCTGCGCGACGGAATGCATCCGAAGCGCCACCAGATTTCGGTCGGGCAAATGGTCGCGATTGCGACGGCGCTCGACGCCGCCGGGGTGCCGCTCATCGAGGTCACTCACGGAGACGGCCTGGGCGGCGCGTCGATCAACTACGGATTTCCGCTTCACTCCGACAAGGAGTACCTCGACGCCGTGTGCCCGAAAATGAAGCGCGCGAAAATTTCCGCGCTGCTCCTCCCGGGTATCGGCACGGTCGACGAGCTCCGCATGGCCGTCGACGCGGGCGTCGGCTGCGTCCGCGTCGCGACGCATTGCACCGAGGCGGACGTGTCGAAGCAGCACATCGGATTGTCGCGCCAGCTCGGCGTCGACACCGTCGGCTTCTTGATGATGGCGCATATGGTGCCGCCCGAGAAACTCCTCGAGCAGGCGAAGCTCATGGAAAGCTATGGGGCGGAGACGGTCTACGTCACGGACTCCGCCGGCTACATGCTTCCCGACGACGTGACGGCACGAGTCGGGCTGCTTCGCGCGGAACTTCGTCCCGAGACGGCCGTCGGGTTTCACGGTCACCACAACATGGCGATGGGCATCGCGAATTCCCTCGCCGCGATCGAGGCGGGCGCGGCAAGGATCGACGGCTCGTGTGCAGGTCTCGGAGCGGGCGCCGGCAACACGCCGCTCGAAGTCTTCGTCGCAGTCTTGAATCGCCTCGGGGTCGAGCACGGAGTCGATCTCTACGGGATCTCCGACGTCGCCGAGGAGCTCGTCGTACCGCTCATGGATCACCCCGTCCGCATCGATCGCGACGCCCTCATCCTCGGCTACGCGGGGGTCTACTCGTCGTTCTTGCTCTTCGCGCAGCGCGCCGCGGAAAAGTACGGCCTATCGTCGCGGAGCATCTTGGTCGAGCTCGGAAGGCGCCGAACCGTCGGCGGCCAGGAAGACATGATCGAGGATCTGGCGCTCGATATGGCCCGAGCGAAGAAGACGGGGTGAGCGCGACCGGCGAGAATCGGGGCGCTCGCCTCGACTCTCAATACCCCGCGAGCTCCGCCCATCGCTTCCGGTGGAACGCGCCGTCGCCGAAGGTCATCTCCGCGACGCGGGCTCGCTTGATGTAGAAGCCGAGGTGGAACTCGTCGGTGACGCCGATGCCGCCGTGCATCTGGATGGCCTCGTTCGCGACCTGGACGAACACGTCGGATGCGCGCGCCTTGGCGAGCGACGCCATACGGGGCACTCGCTCGGGAGATTCGTCCACTGTCCTTGCCGCAGCGACGACCGCCGAGCGCGCGAGCGACAGCTCGATGAACAGGCGCGCGGCCCGGTGCTGGAGCGCCTGGAAGCTGCCGAGGGTGACGCCGAACTGTTTTCGGCTCTTCAAGTAACCGAGGGTGTCTTCGAAGGCTTGCGTCGCGCCGCCGAGCATTTCCGCGGCGAGCCCGACGGTGGCCCGATCGACGACGCGGGTGAGGAGCTCCGCGCCGGAGCCGGCCTCGCCGACCAGGGCGCTCGCGGGAACCAGCACCGATTCGAGGCGCACCTCGGCCGCGTTGCGGGAGTCGATCCTCGACGTCGGCGTGAACGCCAGACCGGACGCTTTCGCGTCGACCAGAAAGAGCGAAACGCCGCTCTCGCCGCGCGCGGAGACGACGAGCGCGTTCGCAACGTGACCGTCGAGCACGTGCACTTTCTTGCCGGTGAGCCGATAACCCGACGAAGTTCGCTCGGCGACCGTCTCGACCTTGCGTAGGTCGTACCGGCTGCCGGTTTCCTGATAAGCGATGGTGAGCACGGCGGCTCCCGCGACCACGTTCGGGAGCCAGCGTTCCTTTTGTTCGGCGGTGCCGCCGAGAAGCAATGCTTGGGCACCGAGGAGAAGCGTCGACACGAGCGGTTCTGGAACGAGCCGGCGACCCGCTTCTTCGAGCACGACACACAGCTCGACGAACCCGAGGCCCGAGCCCCCGTATTCTTCGGGTACGCAGATCCCCGTCCAGCCGAGGTCGGCCATTTCCTTCCAAAGCTTCGGCGAATAACCGATCGGATCTTTCGTGTCGCGGAGGCGTCGGATGCGATCGATGGGCGTCGTCGATTGGACGAAGCTCTTCGCGGTCTCGGCGAGCTGCTCCTGAGTTTCGTCGAAGGTGAGTTTCATGGCGTGCCTCCACCGAGTCCGAGCACTTGCTTCGCGATGATGTTCAATTGGATCTCGCTGCTCCCGCCCTCGATGGTGTTCGCGCGCGAGCGGAGCCATTCGCGCGTCGTCCGGAGGTCCGACTCTTCGAACGCAGGGCCCTCCCAGCCGAGGCCGTCCGGGCCCGCAACCTTGACGCCGAGCTCCCAGCGCCGCTGCTTCAAGTCGCTGCCGACGATCTTGAGCGTGGAGCTTTCGGGGCCGGGCTTCTGGCCTTCGTGCACGCTTTGCCGCAGCCGCTCGATGGCGAACGCGAAGCACTCGATGTCCATCGCCGTTCGCGCGATTTCCGTGCGCAGCGTCTCGTCGGGAAGCGGGCCCGTGCGTACCCCGAACGCGCGGCGCGCGCGGCCGACGAGGGCTTCCTCGGCCGACGCGAGCTCCCCGCTCATCGCTTCGCCGATCATCGCGCGCTCGTAGCCGAGGAGGGCCTTGCCGACGGTCCAACCCGCGTCGATCGCGCCGACGACGTTGTTCGCCGGAACGCGGACTTCGTCGAAAAATGTCTCGCAGAACGGCGACCAGCCACTGATGAGCTCGATGGGCCGCGTCGAGACACCAGGGGTCGCCATATCGACGAGGATGAAGGTGATGCCGAGCTGTTTTTTCACCTCGGTGTTCGTGCGCACCAGGGCGAAGATCCAATCGGACTTGTCGGCGTAGGTCGTCCAGGTCTTCTGCCCGGTAACGATGAAGTCGTCGCCGTCGCGCACCGCGCGCGTCGAGAGCGACGCCAGATCCGAGCCCGCGCCGGGCTCCGAGTAGCCTTGAGCCCATCGGATCTCGCCTCGCACGATCCGCGGCAGATGCTCGCGCTTCTGCTCTTCCGTGCCGTAGTCGAGAAGCGTCGGTCCGATCATCGTGAGTCCGACGCCGACGAGAGGGGGCGGCAAAACCAACGCGGCGAGCTCTTCGTCGAAGACTTGCGCTTCTTCGCGCGAGAAAGCGCCTCCGCCGTATTCCTTGGGCCAAGTGGGAGCCGTGAGGCCGCGTTCGAGCGCCGCGTCGAACCAACGCTTCACGTCGGGAGCCGGCGTGGCTTTACGACCGCCCCAGTGTCCGTCGAAGCGCCCTTTGCGGGCTCCGTACAAGGACTCGGGTGCGCTTGCGACGATCCATTCGCGGATCGACCGACGAAAATCATCGAGATCGGTCATCGTTCCTTCTCACTCCGCCGGTGTGGGCGCGACGCCGTAAAATTGCGAATACCACTGCCGCAGCTTGATGATCGGGCCGTCCCCGTCGCAGAGCACGGGCACCTCGCGGTACTTCTTGTTCTCCCAGATCTGGATGTCCTGGTGGAAACCGAGGCGCAGATTCTCGGCGTACATTTCCGCGAATTTTTTCGTCTTCTCTTCGCTACCCACGAATTTGAGCATCACGCCGAACCGGAGGTCCAGACTCTCGGAGTCGACCGGGGTGTGTGCGTTCAAGAGGCGCGCTTCGAGGACACCCTTCATCCAGGAAAACTGATACCCGGGACCGAAATACGTCGCGGTGATCTCGAACTCGTCTTTTCCGCCGCCGACCGGGTACGCCACGCCGCGCGTCCGCTGGGTCGCCTTCTCGCCGTCGAATTCATTTTCGAACACGTCGACGTGCGTGTTGTGAACCTTCGGGAAATGCGCCCTATCGACGACGTTTTCGACGATCTCTTTCGGATGCGTCTTGATCCGGAGCTTGCTCATCGTCCAGCGCGTCCAGCCGGCCTTGGCCCACTCCTCGAGCACCGGAATGTCGAACTCAGGCGGCGAGCCGGAAGGGTGATGCCACATGTAAACGAGGCCATTTCGTTCGCGCAAAGTCCACGCCTCGACGGCCGCCTTCTTCGGGATCTTCGTGGCGTAAGGGATCGCGACGCATCGCCCGTCTCCACCGTAGCGCCAGGCGTGAAACGGACACTCGATGGTATCGCCGACGACTTTTCCGCCGGCAGCGAGGCTCGCACCCAAGTGCGCGCAGTACGCATCGAGAAGGCGTGCCGTGCCGTCTTCGCCGCGAAAAAGCACCATTTTTCTGCCGAAATACTCGACGGGAAGCACTCCTCCCACGGCGAGCTCGTCCGAGAAGGCGATGACGAACCAACCCTTCGGGTACCCCGGGAACGAATTCCGATGTTCACGGACGCTGTCTGTCATGAGTCTTCTCCAGATGTGCGGCGATCTTCTTCGCGAGATCTTCTGCGGCGGGGAGCATCACGGGGCCGAGCATCGCGTTGACGAGGGGCGCCGTCGGACCGCCGGCATCCATGCGCAGGGTGAACGTGAGCAGCGCCCCCTCGACGGAGCTCCGAACCGACCCGCCCGAAAGCTCGGGTGCGGCTCCGTAGCGCAGCCGATGCAAAAGACGGAACAGACCTTCGACGAATCGCCGAACGATATTCTTCGGTCGCTCAGGCGTCCGCTTCCCCTCATCGCGAACCATGACGAGCGTTCCGCCGCCCTCGACGGGCTCGTTCATGCCGGAAAGCGTGAATGAGACCCGCTCCGGCCCACTCCATTCCGTGATCTTGGCGCGCAGCTTCACCGTGCGGGCCAGCACGCCGACGTCGCCCTTGAGCGTCCACACCGAGTCCGTCTCGTCGAGGGCGTGGTGCGACTGATAACCCGTCAAGAACGGCGCCCAGTTGTTCATGTCCTTCACGAATTCCCACACCTCGGCGACGGGGAGCGGGATGCGCGTGGTGGTTTCGACTTCCGGCATGGACACTTCTCTCAGCGCGCGGACGCATGGCGCCCGGCGACGAAGCCGCCGACCATGCCGCGGAGATTCGAGAGGCCGCTCTGATAGCCGGCGCCGATGTCGAGCGGCGCGGCGGAGTTCCCGGTCGCGTAAAGCCCAGAGATGGGCGCGCCGCGCACGTGAAGCACCTGGGCGTGCTCGTTCGTCAACAGCCCCGCGGCGTTCACCCCGACGCTCGCGACGTGGAGTTTCAACCCGTAAAAGGGCGCGCGGTCGAGCGGGCCGAGATTCGGATTTTTCTGCGAACGATCGCCGGTCATCATCGCCGCCCACGGATACGTGCCGCGTCCGAAATCTTCGTCGACGCCGGCTTCGGCGAACCGGTTGAACCGTGCGACCGTCGCTTCCAGCGCAGCACCGTCGATGCCGAGCTGCCCGGCGAGCGCGCCGAGCGTGTTCGCGCGCGCGACCATTTCTTCGGGGAGCTCCATCGTCGGCAGAAACGTCCCGAGCGCATACTTGTCTCGGAAGTTCTGATCGAACACGAGGAACGGCGGAAAGTTGGGCTGCGTTTGCGTCGCACCCGACCACTCCCGCGTCTTCGGCAAATAGTCGCGGTAGAACGACTCGTCGGCGAATCGCTTGCCCGCGCGGTTGACCCAGAGCGCGTGCGGAAAGCCGCCTTCCCACGATGCGCGCCAGAGCGCCGCGCCCGCCTGCGTCTCGCCCGGCACGTTGTAACCGTAGAATTGACCGAGGTTCGTCGGAGGCACCGCGCCGATGGCCGCGCCGATCTCGCCGCCCGCGACGAGCGCATCGCCCTCGAGCGTCGGCAAACACATCGAGTGCCACTCCGGGACGTGCTCGAAATACTTCGCGAGATCCGGACGAAAGTCGTAGCCGCCCATCGCGAGGACCACGCCCTTCTTCGCTCGAACGAAAAAATCCTTTCCCGCTCGCTCCGCGCGCACGCCGATGACCTCGCCGTTTTCGACGATCAACGCGCACAACTTCGTTTCGAGGTACGCGGGGATCTTGCGATCGACCAGCGCGGCTTTGACGAAATACCCCATCATCCCCGGGCCGAAGCTACGGAGATCCTTTCTCATGCGTTTACCCATGAGAGCGAAATCCCACTTCATGATGTTGGTGAACCCACCCCACTCGAACATCTCGTCGTGCGTGATGCCGTTCGGCATGTGCGGCGAGAGGTAGGTCTTGTCTTGCCACTCACCGAGCGAGGCGCCCTCGAACAGCTCCGTCTCGAAGTAACGCCCGGCCGCAACGGTGCCGGGCGCGTGCGGGTAGTGATAGTCCGGAAAACCGCTGACTATCTTCCAGCGAACGCCGGCCTGCTTCTCGAAGTACTCCGCCGCGACGGGGCCGACATCGAGCAGCGCCGCCTGCAGCTCCGGCTTTGCGTACCCGGCGGCCAAAAAAGAAAGATACGCGAGACCTTGCGCACGTGAGTCCACGATGCCGAGCGCGTGCTCGAGGTGATTGTTCGGCACGAAGACTTCGCCGCCCGAATAGGCGCACACGCCGCCGAGCTTCGGAGCTTTCTCGAGCACCAGGACCTTGAGTCCCGCGTCGTGCGCGACGATAGCGGCCGAAAGCCCGCCGAGACCGGAGCCCGCCGAGACCACGTCGACGGTCAGATCCCACTTGCCCAGCTTGAACGCCATCCGTCGTTTCTCGTTTTCGCCGAACGGAGCACGCCCACGCGCCGCGTCGCCGACGATGCCCAAAGTAGAACACGTTCTATTCTACCCCGCAACCCCGGCAAATTCAGTCGATTGAAGAATGGATGCCTCCCCTCGCGCGGCGTCGGACGGCAGCCGTCCTCCGGCGCGCGGTCCCCTCCCCACGCTCGCCCAAGCCCTCGCGTGGAGGGGCCCCGTCCTGGCCGAGATCTCCGGGCGTCCTCACAGAAAGATATGATGCGTCTGAGATGCGTCACATGGCGAGCTCAGCCATCAAACGCAGCGCGTCTCGTTGCCCCGTTCCGACGATCATCGTCCCTACCTTCGATTCCTTCCACAGCTGGAACCGATCTCGAATCCGCTCTTTGGAACCCACGAGATGCAACGCGTCGACGAGCGCGTCCGGCACCGCGGCGATGGCTTCGTTCTTGTGCCCCTCGAGATAAAGCGATTGGACTTTCTCGGCCGCTTCCTCGAACCCAATCTTCCGGATGTACTCGTTGTAGAAATTCTTACTCTTGGCGCCCATGCCACCCATGTAGAGGGCGAGGCTGAATTTCAACGGGAGCCGGCAAGCGTCGAGGTCGTCGCCGATGATGACGGCGACTGCCGGCGCGACGTCGAAGGTGGCGAGGCTCTTCTTGCCGCCTGCTTTCGCGAAGCCTCGGTTCAACTGCTCTTCGATCACGTCCATGCGCCCGGGGTGAAGGCAGGTGAGGAGGATCCCGTCGCACATTTCCGCGGCGAAGGCCTGACTCGCCGGAGCCATGGAACCCGTGTAGATTGGAATGTTCTTACGCCCGTGAAGAATGCTCTTCAGCGGCTTGCCGAGTCCGACGGAACCCGCTCCGCGAAACGGGATCTGATACCGCTCGCCCTCGAACGTGAGCGGAGCCTCGCGAGCGAGGATCTGCTTCACGATCGCGACGTACTCTTTGAGCCACGTGAGCGGCTTGCCGAAGGGAACGCCGTGCCACCCTTCGACCACCTGCGGCCCGGAAGTACCGAGCCCGAGGATCAGCCGCCCACCGGAGAGCGCGTCCAAGGTCATGGCCGTCATGGCCGTGCACGCCGGCGAGCGCCCGGGAAGTTGCATGATCCCCGTCCCGAGTAGGATCGTCTTGGTCTGCGCGCCGATCCACGCGAGGGGACTGACGGCGTCGGAGCCATAGGCTTCCGCCGTCCAGACGGAGTGGTAGCCGAGGCGTTCCGCCTCTTGCGCCATGCCGACGTCGAGCGCGAAATCCGCGCCCGAGTAACCCATGGTCAATCCGAGCCGCATGTCGGTTCTCCTCGTTCGGCGTCGCGATGATTCGAGTCTTCAGTGAAATCGATTCAGTCGAGCCGCTCGATGATGGTGACGTTCGCTTGTCCGCCGCCCTCGCACATCGTCTGGAGGCCGTAGCGTCCGCCGGTGCGTTCGAGCTCGTTCAACATCGTGGTCATGAGCCGAGCGCCCGTCGCACCGATGGGATGACCGAGGGCGATCGCGCCGCCGTTGACGTTGACGCGCGACAGATCCGCGTCGAGCTCCCGCTGCCAGGCGAGCACGACCGACGCGAACGCTTCGTTGATCTCGACCAGGTCGATGTCGGCGAGCCGGAGCCCGGTTTTTCCGAGTGCGTAACGCGTGGCTCGGATGGGCGCGGTGAGCATCCAGATCGGATCGTCGCCGCGAACGCTGAGATGGTGAATTCGCGCGCGCGGCTTGAGGCCGTATTTTTCGACCGCGGCTTTGCTCGCGATCAGGAGCGCAGCGGCGGCGTCCGAGATCTGGCTCGAGAGCGCGGCGGTCAGCTTGCCGCCGGGCGCGAGCGTCTTCAGCGTCTCCATTTGCGCGAGCGACGTCTCACGTCGCGGTCCCTCGTCGGCCGAGACGTCGCCGTAGGGCACGATCTCGTTCTTGAAACGGCCGTCGTCAGCCGCCTTGACGGCCCGCTGGTGACTCTCGAGGGCGAACTCCTCCATCTCGTGACGCGAGATCTCCCACTTGTGCGCGATCATCTCGGCGGCCGCGAACTGCGAGACGATCTGAGCGCCGTAGCGCGCCGACCATCCGGTCGACGATCCAAACGGATCGGCGACGCCGAACGCCGCGGCGACCGTGAACGCCGATGAAATGGGGATCATGCTCATGTTTTGCACGCCGCCCGCGATGACGACGTCGCTCGTTCCACTCATCACGGCTTGAGCCGCAAAGTGCACGGCCTGTTGCGACGAGCCGCATTGGCGATCGACGGTCACGCCGGGAACCTCGTCGGGAAGTCCGGCGGCGAGCCAACACGTGCGGGCGACATCACCCGCTTGAGGACCGATTTGATCGATGCAGCCGAAAATCACGTCTTCGACGACGCTCGGATCGAGCTTCGTGCGCTCGACGAGCGCTTTGAGCACGTGCGCGCCCATATCGGCGGGGTGCGCCTTCGAGAGCCCTCCCTTTTTCTTGCCGACAGGGGTTCGGACGGCGTCGACGATATAGGCTTCGGTCATGGTGGTGATTCTCCCAGTAGGTGACTAGCGATGTGGGTCCGGTGCGACGCCGCGTCGCCCCAAGCCGCGCTCAGAGTCCAGATACGCTTCATCCAGAGGTGCAGATCGTGCTCGAACGAGTACCCGATGGCGCCGTGAACTTGCAGCGCGACGCGTGCCGCCCGGCTCGCTGCGTCGGACGCGTACGCTTTTGCGGCAGCGGCGTGCAGACTCCGCGCGTCGTCGCCGTGCGCCATCGAGTGAGCGGCGCGGTAGACGAGGGGGCGCGCAAACGCGAGGCCGAGGTACGCGTCCGTGATCTGGTGCTTGACGGCTTGAAACGAACCGATGGGGCGCCCGAATTGGTGTCGAGTCTTGGCGTACTCGAGGGTCATCTCGACGAGTCGCGCGCCGAGACCGACCAGCTCGGCGGCAGCGGCCACGGCTCCGCGGCTTCGCGCGTCGGCAAAGGCGGTGGTCACCGAAGGTCCACGGGCTGCGCGCGTTGTTTCGTCCAAACGATAGACGACGCGAAAGAGGCGCCGCGTCCCGTCGACGGACGGCTGCCGGACCAGGTCGAGGCTCTCTCGGCTCACGACGTGGGCTTCGTCGTGGTTCTCGACGACGATCGCGTCGGTGATATCCGCGTTCGCCACGTAGCGATTCGATTCGAGAGCGATCGCGACGAGCGCGTCGCCTCGCGCGGCGCGCCGGAGGAGCGCCGCAGCGCGCAGGTCGTTCGACAACGCGGACAACAACGGAACGGCGACCGCCGCCGTGTCGAGCAACGGCTCGGGAGCGGCGGCTCGCCCCGATTCCTCGAGCAAGAGCACGAGATCGACATCCGAGAGTCCCATGCCGCCCACAGATTCCGGCGCGAGGAGCCCCGGGATCCCGAACTCCGACATGGCCGCCCGAAGTCCGGGCACGGTGCCGGTGTCGTTCACAAAGGCCGCTCGAACAAAACTCGGCAAACACGCCTTGTCGAGGAGCTCGCGGAATGCCCGTCGCGAGAGTTCCTGATCCTCGGTGAACGCAAAGTGCATCTCGCGTCATTCCCTCGGCAACCCGAGCACGCGCTCGGCGATGACGTTGCGCTGGATCTCGTTGGTCCCCGCGTAGATCGGCCCGGCGAGCGCGAACTGATAGCCCTTCATCCACGCTCCGCCGTCGACGGCGTCGCTCGCGAGTTCGTCGAGCTCGGCTCGTTCGCCCAAGATGGCGAGGGCCGTCTCGTGCATCGAAAGATCCATCTCCGACCAGAAGAGCTTGCTCAAGCTCGACTCGGGCCCGATGGGTTTGCCGGCGCTCATCTGGGTCGCGCACTGAAACGTGAACCAACGATAAGCGTCCACCTCGATCCACGCGCGGGCGAGACGATCTCGGAGCGCGGGCGTCGCGCGGCCCTTGCATCGACGGAATAAGTCCACGAGTCGCGACGCCGTCGCCATGAAGCGTCCGGGGCTGCGGAGGCTCAAGCCGCGTTCGGAGCTCGTCGTGGCCATCGCGACTTTCCACCCGCCGTTCACCTCGCCCAAGACGTCGCGATCGGCGACGAACGCGCCGTCGAGGAACACCTCGGCGAATCCTTCGTCGCCGTCGAGTCGTCGATTGCCGCGCACGGTCACGCCATCGGCATGGAGCGACACGAGAAAATACGTGAGACCTTTGTGGGGCGGCGCCGCGGGATCCGTCCGAAACGGTCCGAAGATCGAATCGCAGAACGCCGCGCGCGTGCACCACGTCTTCTGCCCGTAGAGGCGAAAGCCGCCCGCGACGCGTTCCGCACGGCTCTTGATTCCGGCGAGGTCGCTTCCGGCGTTCGGCTCCGACCATCCTTGCGCCCACAGATGCCGCGCACCGGCGATGTCGGGGAGTAGGCGTTCCTTTTGTTCGTCGGTACCGAATGCGAAGAGCGCGGGGGCGAGCAAGAACACGCCGTTCTGGTTCACACGATTCGGCGCACCGGCGCGCCAGTACTCCTCTTCGAAGACGAGCCACTCCATGAGCGTCGCGCCTCGGCCCCCGTAACGCTCGGGCCACGCGACGACGGCCCAGCGCGCGTCGAAGAGTCGTTTCTCCCACTCGAGATGCCGGAGAAACCCTTCGCGCGTATCGCCCGACGGAAGCGACTCTCGCGGGACGTTGGCCTCGAGCCAGCTTCGAGCCTCTCGCCGAAATGCCTCTTCGGCGGCGGTGAACGTCAGATCCATGGCGTCATTTCAGGGCCTTCGCCATCGTCTTGGCGTTCTGCCCGGCCAGGTGATCCTCGCTCGTGAGCTCGTTGTGCGCGTGCGCGAGATGATGCAGCGCGAACGTCGCGTCCATGGTGTCGCGCAGGCCCATGCGATCCTCGGCCTGGTTCACGGCTTTCTTCGTGAGGGCGAGACCGAAGCGCGGCATCTTCGCGATGCGGCCCGCGACGTCGAACGTCTCCGTCTCGAGCGCCGCCCGTGGAACGACTCGGTTGATCATGTGCATCTCTCGAGCGCGCTCGGCGGACACCTTCTCGCCGAGGAACAGAAATTCCTTGGCTAGCCGCGGCGCCATGACGTGCGCGTGGGCAAAATATTCGACGCCCGGAATCCCCATTTTGACGACGGGATCGGCGAAGAACGCATCGTCGGACGCGATGATCAGATCGCACACCCACGCGAGCATCAGGCCGCCGGCGACGCACGCGCCCTGCACCATGGCGATCGTCGGCTTCGGGATCTCGCGCCAGCGCCGGCACATGCCGAGATAGAGCTCTTGCTCGCGGACGAAGAGGTTTTCCGGACCCGCCTTGCCCTCGTGCTCCCACCAGTTCGTGGCGACTCGAGAGAACGATTGGTGGATGTCACGACCCGGTGAACCGATGTCGTGCCCCGCCGAGAAGTGTTCGCCGGCGCCACCGAGCACGATGACTTTCACGGTATCGTCCTGAATCGCGCGCGTGAACGCCTCGTCGAGCGCGTACGTCATCTTCGCGTTCTGCGCGTTCCGGTACTTCGGACGGTTCATCGTCACGAGCGCGATCGCTCCGCGTGTTTCGTAAAGAACCGGTGCCTCTTCTCGATCCGTCATGCCGCCCTCCCCGTTGCTCCCGAAAGCCCGTCGAGGGTGTCCGTCGCTTCGCGAACGATGCGTTCGAGCAAGGCGGCGACGGTCGGCAGCTCCTCGATCAGACCAACGACCTGGCCGGTCGGTAGAATGCCCACCTCGGCTCGCCCCTCCACCATCGACGCGCGGGTCATCATGGGCGCGTTCGCCGCCATGGCGATCTGCGACCAGGACAGCTCTTGAGATCGCTTCATCGCGAGACCCTCGCGGAGAAGATCCGAGAATTTTTCGCCAGTAATCTTGCGAAACGCGAGCGCGTACCGGAGCGCGTGGAAGAGTCGCGTCGAAGGGCCCGCTCGCTCGAGCCGCTCGATGACGTCGGTCGAGATGACGCGCTGCGGGTACCCGTCGATCGCCCGAGTGACGACCGTGTCCGTCACGCTGCTCTTCAAGTACCGCGCCTTAACGACGTCGGGGACTTGGCTCTCTTGCGTGAGGAGAAAGCGCGTGCCCATCGCGATTCCGGATGCGCCGTACGCCAAGGCCGCAACGAGTCCGCGACCGTCGCTGAACCCGCCGGCGCCGACGACCGGGATATCCACGGCGTCCACGACCTGCGGAAGGAGCAGCGTGGTCGGCACTGGCCCCGTGTGCCCGCCCCCTTCATGTCCTTGAGCGATGACGGCATCGACGCCCCACTCCGCCACTTTCTCTGCGTGCCGCTTCGCGCCGACGGTCGGCATCGTGACGATCCCCGCGTCTTTCAGGCGCGAAATGAGCTCCCTGCTCGGCGCTTGTGCAAAGCTCGCGACCCGGACGCCTTCGCGAATCATGAGCTCGACGCGCGCGTTGACGTCCGCTTGATCGGAGCGAAGGTTCACACCGAAGGGCTTGCTCGTACGCTCTTTCACTCGCCTGATTGCGGCTTCGAGCTCGACGACGGTCATCGTCGCCGAGCCCAGAATTCCGAGGCCGCCCGCTTCGCTGGTTGCCGCCGTCAACCGCGCGCCGCTGACCCAGCCCATTCCCGTTTGGACGATGGGATACTTCACGCCGAGGAGCGCGCAGAGACGCGTGTTCAATCGTGTCACGCCGCGATCTCCTTCCCCCCGAGTCCGCTCGGATCGACCGAACCACGAAGGAGCTCGAGTTCCCGCGCGGTCGGTGAACGCGTTTCGGGGACGTCTTTCGGAACCACGAGGGAGAACCCGGTGGCCTGGACGACGTCATCGACGCGAACACCCGGGTGCACCGACGCGAGCCGCATACGCCGATCGTCGGTCTGAAAATCGAAGACGCCCAGATTCGAGACGACGCGGCGGATCTCGTGAAAGCGCGAGGAGCGCGGGCCGAGAGCCCGGGCGCGGTCGTATCCGACGCCCGAAACGACATCCACCTTCTCGACGAAGACGCGCGCGGAATGGTTCGGCACCCAGTAGCTCGTTGCATGGTTGATGGTGTTGCCCGGTGCGCCGCGCATCCCGAGAAGCTGAGCCTTCGGTTTCTCCCAATCGCCCACGGCGCAGATGTTCTGGTTGCCGTATCGATCGATCTGGCTCGCGCCCATGACGACGTGCCGGCGCCCGGACCACACCATGTCGAACACCGTGCGATACGGCATGTACGCCTCGACGACGATTTCTGCCGACGTTCCGACCGCGGGAACGTTGCCCATGAGCGTGGCGACGCCGTCCGTGAGAAGAAGACCCGGCTCGAACGCGAGCTTCGCGAGGCGAGCGGCGATCGTCGGGAGCGTCCCGATGGGACTCACCATGATTTCTCCGTCGCCGCGAAACGCGTCGGCGAGCGCGAGCGCGCAGTACTCGTGCCGCAGGATGTTACTCATCGCGCGAGCACCGCCGTCCGGTAAGCGTCGTGGTTCGGCACGCGCACGTATCGATCGAGAAATTTCTCGAGCAGCGCGGGGTCCTTCGCCGTCGCGGCGTACTCGCGCTGAAACGCTTCGTCTCGCGAGTAATCGGGAGGGCACTCGGTGAAGTGAGCGCCGAGCGGCGCCTCGACGACGCCATCGATCATGGATCGGTTGATCCGAAGCGTGTGAATCGACCCTTCCTTCGTGAGCTCGGAGGTCGGCACGACGCGCTCACAGCTCATGAAACGTCGCTTGGCCGCCAGACAAAACAAGTCGTCGAAGAAGAGATCTGGACCGAGGAACTGCCCGTTGCCGCCAGGGTCCGCGCGATTCATGTGAACGAGCGCGACGTCGAGCTCGATGGCCGGCATTGCGACGAGCTCTTCTGCGTCCTCGTACGGTGACCGCACGGTGCGAAGGTGCGGATTGATCCTCATGACGTCGGAGCCGAGCCCGGACCGCGTCGGAAGGAACGGCAAGCGATTGGCGGCCGCGTAGAGCCCCCATTGCAACATGCCTTCGTCGTACTCCTCCGCGGCGATCGAGCCGGCTTGTCGCGCATTGCGGAAATGGGGCTCGAGCGGGATGGTGTCGAGCGACGCAAAGCCGAACACGGCCTTCTTCACCTTCCCCACGGCGCACAACAGGCCGAGATCGGGGCCGGCGTACGACACGATGGTGAGACCCCTGAGCGACGAGCGCGCTATCGCTCGAACGAGGCTCATGGGTTTTCTGCGCGACGCCCAACCGCCAATCCCGATGGTCATCCCGTCGCGGAGCTCGGCGACGACGTCGTCTTCGCACATCCTCTTGTCGAGCATGTTTTCCGGTGAGTCGCAGAAGCGACTTGCCACCAGAAATAGAACATGTTTCACTTGGTTCGGCAAGTCGTTTCTCACGGAAAACATGCCCACCAGCACGAGCATCGAGAGCGGCATCGCGGAAGTGGTCATGAACCATCCGCCGGTGAATGCGCTCACCGTCGCGGGGTGGTTCGACCTCGCAAAAACGATCCGTGCGCTCGGCGAGGATCCGAACGTTCGCGTCGTGGTGCTCCGCGCCGAAGGTCGCGGCTTCAACGCAGGCGTCGACATCAAGGAGATCCAAGCGTCGACGGGATTCGAGGCGCTCATCGGCGCCAATCGGGGTTGCTTCGCCGCGTTCGCCGCGGTGTACGAATGCGCCGTGCCCGTCATCGCAGCCGTTCACGGGTACTGCCTCGGAGGCGGAATCGGTCTCGCCGGCAACGCGGACATCATCGTCGCTTCCGACGACGCGACGTTCGGGCTCCCCGAGGTGGATCGAGGAGCGCTCGGCGCGGCGACACATCTGGCGCGTCTCGTGCCCGGTCACAAGATGCGAGCCATGGTCTACACGGGGGCACGCGCGACCGCCGCCGAGCTTCATGCCTTCGGCTCGGTACTGTCGGTCGTGCCAGCGCGGGAGCTCCGGGAAGCGGCACTCGCCGTCGCTCGCGACATCGCGAAGAAGAGCCCGACCGTGATCCGCGCCGCGAAGGAGTCGCTGAACGGCATCGACCCCATCGACGTGAAGCGAAGCTACCGGTACGAGCAGGGCTTCACGTTCGAGCTGAACCTTTCCGGCGTCGCGAACGAGGCGCGCGAGGCGTTCGTGGAGAAACGCGACGCGAAGTTCGAGAAGTGACGGCGCCGCTCGAGTTTGCCGGCATCTCCGTCATCGTCACCGGCGGCACGAAAGGCGTCGGTCGGGGGATCGCGCTCGGATTTCTGGAAGCAGGAGCGTCGGTCATCGTGTGCGCCCGCAACGCGCCCGAGGAGCCCCTGGTCGTGGACGGCCGAGAAGCGATCTTCGTTCCGGCGAACGTTCGCAAACCGGAAGACGTCGATCGCGTCATCGAGGCGGCGGTGTCGCGCTTCGGCGCGATCGACGTCCTCGTGAACAACGCGGGAGGGGCCCCGCCTGCGGACGCCGCGACGGCCTCGCCGAAATTCTCCGCGAGCGTCATCGATCTCAACCTGATCGCGCCGCTCGTGTTCGCGCAGAAGGCGAACGCCGTGATGCAAACCCAGGAACGCGGCGGCGCGATCGTGAATATCGCGAGCGTGAGCGGCGTGCGCGCGTCGCCCGGAACGGCGGCCTACGGCGCCGCGAAGGCGGGGCTCCTCAGCTTGACGCGCTCCCTCGCCGTCGAGTGGGCTCCCCAGGTCCGCGTGAACGCGGTCACGGCGGGGATGATCCGGACCGAGCTCGCCGCGCTTCATTACGGCGACGACTCGGGCGTCCGTGCCGCCGCGGCGACGGTGCCGCTCGGCCGGCTCGGTGAGCCGCGCGACGTCGCGGACGCTTGTCTCTTTCTCGCGTCGCCGCGCGCCCGCTACGTGAGCGGCGCGGAAATCCTTCTCCACGGCGGAGGCGAGCGCCCCGCGTTTCTCGACGCCGTGAAGAAGAGCTGACTCGGGTTTCGGTCTGCGAACGAGCTGCCCGTCGAGTGTTCGTCAGCAGTTCAATTGCAATCGCAGACGGCCTTGCGGCCCGTTTCGGTACCGGTGAACGCGATCCACGTGCTCGACTTCGAGTCCTTCGAGTTTTGGACTTCCGGCATCGTGAATTTCGTGACGCCGCTCGTGAACGTGAACGGATTGAGCGTCAGCGGGGTGGTCGTGTCTTGAGGCTGCGCAGTGCCGTCCGGAAGGCCGCCGAGCGTGCACAGATTGCCTGAGCACGTGACGGTGCCGTACGTGTGAAATGACGCGAACCCGGGCGCGTTCCAGGTGATCGTGGGGGCGGCGTACGTTCCCGTGGCGGCACCGCAAGCGCCCGCGACGGCATCTTCGGTGAGCTCGTTGTGGACCGACGCGCTCCCGCCTCCGCCGTTGACCGTGAACTCGAGGTTCATCGTGTAGCTCATGATGTGGGCGGTGCCGGGCCCCGGATTTCCGCCGGAGTCTTTGAATCGAATCACCATCGTCCCCGGACCGATCTCGTTCGGAGCCGTGTAAGGCGGCGTTGCCGTATTCGCCTGATCGCCCGCCCCGAGCGGCGTATCGCGGACGTCGAAGGTGCTCCCGTCCATGCTGTACGTGACGTCCCAGGCGGGCGACGCACACGTGGTCCCGCTCCCGCCGCTTCCCGCGTCGCTCGACGCGCCACCGCTCGACGGGCTCGCGCCGCCGCTCGACGCGCTCGTGCCGCCACTCGACGGGCTCGCACCCCCGCTCGATGGACCGGCTCCGCCGCTACCGGTGAGACCGCCCGTCGACGTCTCTCCGCCACTACTGCCGCCGGTGGTGCCACCGGACGCCGACTGTCCCCCGCTCGCGCCGGACGCTCCGCCCGCGTTCGATCCGCCAGTGGCCGTCTCTCCGCCGCTCGACGTCGAAGCTCCGCCGTTGCCGGTCGAATCTCCGCTGCCGCCTCCCTTCGAGCCGCAACCCGAAAGAGCCACGAACAGTAGCGCCGAGAGTCCAACTCGCATCGAAGACGAAGTGTTCATCGCCGGATCTCCTTCAAGTAGCCGCCTCACCGTACCCAGTAGAACATGTTCCATTTGTGTCCACAAGAACAAAATAGAACACGTTTCACTGACGGGCCGGACGCTCGGAGTGGGCTCCTCGGCGACGCACTGCGCCCGAGACGCGGGTTTGAGCGCGAATATCAGGAGGGAGACGCGTCGCACGCGCCAGCCGATCGACCCTCACTTCACGACGTACGTCGCGAAACCGGTAACCGCGATCGCGCCGTTGTCTTTCGTCGCGACGAGCTCGACGTCGACGCGACGTTCTCCGTTCTCCTCGTACTTTTTTACCAAAGTGGCTTTCAAGGTCAGTACGTCAGCGGCGAAGACGGGCTCTTGCCAGCGCATCGTGACCCGTCGGACGTTTTCGGGTCCGAGCCATTCGGCGACCCAGGTGTGCAACGCTCCTGCCGGCAACATTCCGACGCCCACCGGACTCGGAAACCCCGCCGCGCGAGCGAACGGCTCGTCGTGATGGATCGGATTCATGTCACCGGATGCGCCCTGATACCGAACGAAGTCCGTTCGCGTGAGCGGGCCCAACTGCTTCGGCGCTGGTCCGTTTCCTTCGCGAAGCTCCGCCCAATCCGGCGCCGAACGGAACCGCGTCATGCGCCCTCGGGTTTCTTGGCGGTCTCGACGCCGGTGAGGCGCGCTTCGGCCACGAGCTTACCGGTTGAATCGAAAAATTCCGTGACCATGACGGCAAACGTGAGCGTTCCGCCTCGACGCCCCTCCTTCACGTAGATGCTCTCGATCCGCGACTGGCACGTGAGTCGCGTGCCCGCGCGCGGCGGCGGTCCGAAGAAGCGGTACTCTTGCTCGGCGTGGAGACCGCGCTTCTGGTCGACCTGAAGGAGGCTCCACGGGTTCGCTCCGGTCACGTCCTGCTCCCAGTGAAACGTCGCCGTGAGGAACGTCGGTGGGATCACCGGGTGCTCTCCCGACAAGTACTCCGGGTGCTCGGATTTCACGGCTCGCGCGAATTCGCGAATCTTGCCGCGCTCGACATCGAGCTCGAAGCGCTCGCCAATTTTTCCGAGAGCGGAGTGATCCATGTGCTCGTCCTACGCCCGCTGGCTACTCACGGCGACGACCTCGCCGGTCATGTACGACGCGAGATCGCTCGCCAAGAAGATGATCACGTTGGCGACCTCCCAGGGCTCGGCCGCTCTGCCGAACGCCTCGCGACGCGTGAGATCGGCGAGGAGCTCGACACTCGTTACCCGGGAGAGGAACGCATGCATGGCCAGGCTCGGCGCGACGGCGTTGATGCGGACGCCGAATTCCGCGGCTTCGACGGCCGCGCATCGAGTGAGCGCCATCACGCCCGCCTTGGCGGCCGCGTAGTGCGCCTGGCCGGCTTGTGCCCGCCACCCGAGCACCGAGGCGTTGTTCACGATGGCGCCCGAGCGACGCTCCTTCATGTGCCGGAGCATCGCGCGCGTCATGCGGAACGTCCCGTTCAAGGTGACGTCGAGGACTCGGGTCCATTGTTCGTCGGTCATGTCGACGACGTTCGCCGTCCCGCCGAGACCCGCGTTGTTCACGAGCACGTCGACGTTCCCGAACCGTTCGACCGTCTGGTGGACGAGGGCTTGGACGTCGGCCTCGACGGTGACATCGCAGCGAAAGGCCGGCACTTCGCCGCCCGCCAGGTCGCCGAGCGATTCCGCGGCCTCCCCGAGCCGACGCTCGTGCATGTCGCTGATCGCGACCTTCGCTCCCTCTTCGACGCACCGCTTCGCCGTCGCGTAGCCGATCCCGGTCCCCGCGGCGGCGGTCACGAGCACGGTCTTGCCCGCGAGGAGCTGTCGCCCGGGCGGTGGAACGGGAGGCGCGATCACGACCCAAAGTAGAACATGTTTCACTTTCGAGCGGAAGGCGCTATCTTCGCTGCATCGTCGGACTCGTGCTTCGAAGTCCGTCGCGACGCATGCAGATTCCGGAGACGATTCCCGAGCTCGTCCAAGACGCCGCGAGGCGTTACTCGAACCGAGTGGCCGTCGAGGACGGCGAGGTTTCGCTCACCTTCCGTGAGCTTTCGTTCGCGGCGCTTCGAGCAACCGCCGCATTCATGGCGTCGGGCGTCAAACGCGGCGACCGCGTCGCGATCTGGGCTCCCAACTATCACGAGTGGATCGTCGCGGCGGTCGGCGCGCAAGGAGCGGGCGCCGCGCTCGTCCCGCTGAACACTCGATTCAAGGCCGCGGAGGCTGGGTTCGTCCTCGACACGAGCCGCGCGCGGATCCTGTGCACCGTCGGCAACTTTCTCGGCACCGACTACCTCGAGCTCCTCGCTCGCGAGTATGGCGGTCCCTCGGGTTCACGTCCGATTGGTGGTCTCCCACACCTCGAACGCGTGGTCGTCCTGCGGGGCGAGGCGGCGGGAGCCGACGCGTTCGATGCGTTTCTCGCGAGGGGCGAGCACGTGAGATCGGACCAGGTCGAGGCTCGCGCTCGGAGCGTCGCGGCCGACGATCTGTCCGACATCCTCTTCACGTCGGGCACCACGGGAAAACCGAAAGGCGTCATGACGACGCACGCGCAAAACCTCCGAGCGTTCTCCTCGTGGACCGACGTGACCGGTCTTCGGGAAGGCGACCGATATCTCGTCGTGAATCCGTTCTTTCACGCCTTCGGATACAAGGCGGGCTGGCTTTCGTGCTTGCTCCGCGGCGCGACGATCTTGCCGCACGCCGTCTTCGACGTCGGCGCGGTGCTTGCCCGCATCGCGCGCGATCGCGTGACCGTTCTGCCCGGGCCACCGACGCTTTATCACAGCCTCCTGTCGCATCCGGAGCTCGCGACGTTCGACCGTTCGAGTCTTCGGCTCGCCGTCACCGGCGCCGCGTCGATCCCCGTCGAGTTGATCCGCCGGATGAGACAGGAGCTCGGCTTCGACACGGTGATCACCGGATACGGCCTCACCGAAGCCTGTGGGATCGCGACCATGTGCCGCTTCGACGACGACCTCGAAACCATCGCGACGACCTCCGGTCGTGCCATTCCCGACGTCGAAGTCAGAATCGTCGCCGAGAGCGGCAAGCTGGCCCCGCCGAACGAACCGGGTGAAGTCGTCGTGCGTGGATACAACGTCATGAAAGGTTATTTCGAGGAACCGGCCCAGACAGCGGAGGTCATCGACGCCGACGGGTTCCTGCACACCGGCGACATCGGTGTCCTGGACGTTTCTGGAAATTTGAAGATCACCGATCGCAAGAAGGACTTGTTCATCGTCGGCGGGTTCAACTGTTATCCAGCGGAGATCGAAAACGCGATGCTCGCGCATCCGGCGCTCGCGCAGGTTGCGGTCATCGGAGTTCCGGACCCGAGGCTCGGCGAAGTCGGCGTTGCGTTCGTCGTTTTGCGCCCCGGGCAGACGGCATTGCCCGACGAGATCGTGACGTTCTGTCGTGAGCGGATGGCGAACTACAAGGTGCCTCGCGCGGTCGAGATCGTGACGTCGTTGCCGACGAACGCCGCGGGCAAAGTGACCAAGTACGTGCTGCGAGCTCGCGGAGCGGCGCTCGCGGCGAGCTCTTCGGCGGCTTGACTGTGAAACCTGTTTCACTAAGCTACCGCGCGTGAATCTCAAGGATCGACGGGACCGAATCATCGACGTGGCCATCGACTTGGCCGAAGAGGGCGGGTTCGAGAACGTGCGCCAGCGCGACGTGGCCGATCAGGCCGGCATCGCGCTCGGAACTCTCTACAAGAGCTTCCCGAGCAAGGAGAACATCCTCGTCGCGGCGCTCGAACGTGAGGCGCAGACGCTCGAGCGCAAAATGGAGGCGAAGCCGGCCGAAGGCGAAACGCCAGCCGCGCGCTTGCGCTCTTTCTTCAAGATCATCACTCGCGCGATGTGCCGCAAGCCGAAATACGCGAGAGCGGTCCTTCGCGCGATGGCGTCCGGCGTGCCGGAGATCGCCGCGAGCGTCGCCGGGTACCAAGAGCGAATGAATCGGATCATCGCCGCGGCGATGAGGGGCCCGAACGGCGGAGCGTCGGACATGAGTCCGCGCGAAACGCTCGTGGCGGCATATTTACAGCGGATCTGGTTTTCGTCCCTCGTCGCGTGGTCGGCGGGTCTTCAAGCGCAGAACGACGTCGTGGACCAGATGGACGTCGCGGTGAATCTGCTGCTCGACGCGACGAAGAACATGAAATAGCGCGCACGGCGCACGGCGCACGGACCCCGCATCGGGCGCGCGCGCGAAAGTGAAACATGTTTCACTCCGGGTCGAGCGATGCTACTCTTCGGGTGTCCGACTCGAGGAGTCCGCCATGACCATCATCCACCTTGGGTCGCCGAGGAACGGAGAGAGCCGTTCCATCGCGATCAAGAATCCGGCTACCGGCGCGGCGGTTGGAGAGATCCGGGTCAACACGGTGAACGAGGTGCGCGCCTTCGTGGCGCGCGCGCGGCGTGCCCAACCGGCCTGGGAAGCACTCGGGTTCGACGCTCGCGCGGAGGTCATGCAGCGCGCGCTGAAGCTCCTCCTCGAGAAGCAGGAGCACTACATCGAGACGATTCGCAGCGAGACCGGGCGCTCGCGCGTCGAGACCATCATGATGGAGATGTTCCCCGCGTGCGACTCGCTCTCGTACTTCTCGAAGAACGCGAAGAAGCTCCTTCGAGACGAACGACCGAGCTTGCATCTCCTGAAGACGAAGAAGCTCATCGTCACGTACCGCCCCCTCGGCGTCGTGGGGATCATCACGCCGTGGAACGGCCCGTTCATTCTGTCGTTGAACCCGACGGTTCAGGCGCTCATGGCCGGCAACGCCGTCGTGCTCAAGCCGTCGGAAGTCACGCCGTTTTCGGGCCGGCTCGTCGGAGATCTATTCACTTTGGCCGGCCTCCCCCCCGACGTGCTCACCGTGCTCGAGGGAGATGGAGAGACCGGCGCGGCGCTCGTGGACGCGGGCGTGAACAAGATCATGTTCACCGGCAGCGTGCCGACCGGCCGAAAAATAGGCGAAGCCTGCGGACGAAACTTGATTCCTTGTTCGCTCGAACTCGGCGGCAAAGATCCGATGATCGTCTGCGCCGACGCGGACATCGATCGCGCGGCAAAAGGCTGCGTGTTCGGCGCATTCCTGAACGCCGGGCAGTTCTGCTGCGCGACGGAACGCGTCTACGTCGTGGAAGCCGTCGCGGACGACTTCATCGCGAAGGTCATCGGACACGTTCGCACCCTCAAACAGGGGACCGAAGGTGAATACGATCTCGGTCCGATGATCTCCGCGGCTCAGATCGACACCGTCGAACGCCACGTCGAAGACGCCCGCGCCAAGGGGGCGACCGTCGTCACCGGAGGCAAGCGCAACACGTCACTCGGTCGTCTTTTTTACGAACCGACGGTCCTTACCGACGTCACGCACGCCATGCTCGTCATGCGCGAAGAGACCTTCGGTCCCGTATTGCCCATCGTGCGAGTGAAAGACGAAGAAGAAGCGCTCCGCCTCGCGAACGATTCGCCGTACGGCTTGTCGTCGACGCTCTGGACGCGGAGCGACGACAAGGCCGTGAAGCTCGCCCGCCGGATGGAGAGCGGTTCGGTGTGCGTGAACGACAGCTCGATCACCTACGGCGCGCTCGAAGCGCCGTTCGGCGGAATGAAGTCGAGCGGACTCGGGCAGGTCCACGGCGAGGCGGGACTCAAGGGCTACTGCTTCGCAAAACCGATCCTGCTCGATCGCTTCGGCCTGAAGGAAGAAAAGGTCTGGTACCCCTACACGCGCGACAAGGGCGACTTCTTGCAAAAGATCATGCGTCTTCTCTGGGGCACGCGCCTCGGGAGGTTCTTCGCGTGAAGAAGCTGAACGTCGTGGTGGACCGCGAGCTCTGCGACTCGCACGGCATTTGCGCGACGCACGCACCCGGCGTGTTCGCAATCGGAGACGATGATCTGATGCGCGTCCTCGTCGACGAACCGACCGAATCCCAGCGCGTCGGCGTCGAGGCCGCCGTGCGGGCATGCCCGAAGGGCGCGCTCTCACTCGTCGAAGTGGACTGACGGCGCGCGCGGACGCGTTTCACCTCTGGACGCGCAGAGTGAAACGTGTTCTATTTTTCTCATGAGCGACGAGGTGCTCTCGGCCAAGTACGTGCTCGAGTACACGTACACTCGCAGCGTCGGTCCGGTGATCGGCCGATTTTTCGCCGGTCTGAAGGAGGGGCGCGTCGAAGGCGTTCGCACGGCGGACGGGCGCGTGCTCATGCCGCCGACGGAATACGATCCTCGGACGGGAGAGGCGGTCGGCGAATTCGTCGAGGTCGCACCCGCCGGCGTCGTCGTGACGTGGGCTTGGTTATCCGAACCTCGACCTCGGAATCCCCTCTCGAAACCCTTCGCGTGGGCTCTGGTGAAGCTCGACGGCGCCGATACCGCGCTCCTTCACGCGGTCGACGCGGGGTCCCGCGAGCGGATGAAAACGGGGATGCGGGTGCGCGTGAAGTGGGCCGAGAACCGCGAGGGTCGCATTCAGGACATCGCGTGCTTCGTGCCGGAAGAGTCATGAGCAGCGACAACCGAATCGTCGGGATGCCGGTGCGGCTCGAGTACACGGTGACGGCCGGTCGCCACTATTCGCGCTACCTCCGCGCGCTCGCAAAGAAACAGATCATCGGGGTTCGGTGTTCGGAGTGCCGTCGCGTGTACGTGCCGCCGCGCGGCGCTTGTCCGACGTGCGGCGTGCCGAGCACGAACGAAGTCACGGTTCGCGACGTCGGAACGCTCACGACGTTCTGCATCGTGAACATCCCGTTCGGCAACATGCCGTTCGACCCGCCCTACGTCGCCGCCGCGGTCATCCTCGACGGCGCGGACATTCCCATCTTCCATTTGATCCGCGGCGTAACGCCGGGCGAAGTCAGGATGGGGCTCCGCGTGCGCGCCGTTTGGGTACCGGATGCGGAGCTCGCTCCCACGGTCGAGAGCATCCGGTGGTTCGAGCCGACCGGCGAGCCCGACGCGCCGTACGAGTCGTACAAGGAGCACCTCTGATGCGCGACGTCGCCGTCGTTGCGTTCTCTCAGCTTCCGAGCGTCCGTCGAGACACCGAACGCGAAGAGGTCGAGCTCGTACAACCGGTCGTCCGCGGCGCGCTCGGCCAGGTCGGCTTGAAGATCGCCGAGGTCGGATTCACCGTCTCGGGCAGCGCGGACTTCTTGCTCGGGCGTCCCTTCTCGTTCGTGTCGGCGCTCGACGGCGTCGGCGCATGGCCGCCGATCAGCGAGTCCCACGTCGAGATGGACGGCGCGTGGGCGCTCTACGAAGCGTGGGTTCACCTGCAGTCGGGACACATCGATACGGCGCTCGTCTACGCTTACGGCAAATCCTCGCTCGGATCGCTCCGCGACGTGCTCGTGCAACAGCTCGACCCGTATTGCGTCGCGCCGCTGGGGCCCGACTCGATCAGTCTCGCCGCGCTTCAAGCACGCGCCCTCCTCGACGCAGGGCGCTGCACGGAGCGAGATCTGGCGGAAATTGCCGCTCGCAATCGCGCGAGCGCGAAGGGAAACCCGTTCGCGCAGCTCTCCGGCGACTTCGATCCGGCGGCGCTCCTCCGAGAACCGTATCTCGTCGAACCGCTGCGGAAGCACGATTGTGCACCCATCTCCGACGGCGCGAGCGCGATCGTCCTGGCCGCCGGAGATTGTGCGAAAAAGCTGTGCGCGCACCCGGCGTGGATTCGGGGGATCGATCACCGCGTGGAACCGCATTCGCTCGGCGCCCGCGATCTCACGGAGTCGCCGTCGACGAAGCTCGCGGCGGAGAAGGCCGGCGTCCATCGAGCGGCGGTCGATTTCGCGGAGCTCTACGCGCCGTTCACGCACCAGGAGATCATCTTGACGGAAGCGATGGGCCTCGGGAGAAGCGTCCGATTGAATCCGTCGGGCGGCGTCCTTTCGGGAAACCCGGTGATGGTCGCCGGGCTATCGCGCATCGGCGAAGCCGCGTCGCGTTTGAGTCGCGGCGAAGGCAAGCGGGCCGTCGCGCATGCGACGTCGGGGCCGTGCTTGCAGCAGAACCTCGTCTGCGTGCTGGAGGTGTCCTGATGGAGCCTTGCGCGATCGTCGGGATCGGCCAGACCAAGCACCGAGCGAAACGCGAAGACGTTTCGATTCCCGGTCTCCTTCGCGAGGCGGCCGTGGCCGCTCTCGCCGACGCCGATCTGTCGTGGAAAGACATCGACGCCGTCGTCATCGGCACCGCGCCCGATATGTTCGAGGGCGTGATGATGCCGGAGCTTTTTCTCGCAGACGCGCTCGGCGCGACTGGAAAGCCGATCTCTCGCGTCCACACCGCCGGCAGCGTGGGCGGGTCGACGGCGCTCATCGCGTCGCATTTGATCTTCGGGGGGGTCCACCGGCGCGTCCTCACGCTCGCGTTCGAGAAGCAGTCGGAGAGCGACGCGATGTGGGCGCTTTCGCCGAGGATTCCGTTTCAGCCGCAGCTCGTCGCCGGCGCCGGCGGCTACTTCGCGCCGCTCATCCGCGCGTATATGCGCCGGTCGGGCGCGCCGTCGCACATCGGGCAGCTCGTCTCGGTGAAGGACCGGCTGAACGGTCTCAAAAATCCGTACGCGCATCTCCGGATCAAGGACGTGAGCCTGGAGATGGTCCAAAAATCGCCGATGCTGTGGGATCCGATTCGATACCTCGACACGTGTCCCTCTTCGGACGGCGCCGTCGCGATGATCCTCACGGACGAAGCCTCTGCGAAGAAGGCGCCGCGTCCCCCCGCTTGGGTGCTCGGTGGTGCGATGCGGAGCGAACCGGTCATGTTCTCCGGGCGCGATCAAGTGAACCCGCGGGCAGGGCGCGACTGCGCAAAGGACGTGTACGCGCAGGTCGGCATCGTGAATCCTCGGAAAGAGCTCGACCTCGCCGAGATCTACGTCCCGTTTTCCTTCTTCGAACCCATGTGGCTCGAGAACCTCGGCTTCTGCGACGAAGGCGACGGATGGAAGCTCACCGAAGCCGGCGTGACGGCAATGGACGGCGATTTGCCCGTCAATCCTTCCGGCGGCGTCCTCTGCACGAATCCGATCGGCGCGAGCGGCATGCTTCGTTTCGCCGAAGCGGCGCTTCAAGTCCGCGGCGATGCCGGGGAGCATCAAATCCCCGGTGCGAAGCGGGCGCTCGGCCACGCCTACGGCGGGGGATCCCAATTTTTCGCCATGTGGATCGTCGGCAGCGACAAGCCTTAGAGCCGCCGCGCGGCGAGTACCCGAAGCACGAGGAGAGGGACGCGATGATTCTCGACCGATTCCGCATGAACGATCAGGTGGCCATCGTGACGGGTGCGAGCTCCGGGATCGGTCGTGCGAGCGCGCTTGCACTTGCCGAGGCCGGCGCGCACGTCGTGTGCGCGGCGAGGACGCCGGAGCGGCTCGACAAAGTCGCCACGACCATTCGCGAGCAAGGGGGCCGAGCGATCGCCGTGCCCTGCGACGTCAACGACGCGGCGCAAATCGAGGACGTGGTGCGACGAGCCGTCGCCGAATTCGGCCGCATCGACGTCGTCGTCAACTGCGCGGGTGGGACGGGGCCCACGCCGGCGCTCGACTTGAGCGTCGCGGACTTCGAGGCCGCGTTTCATTTCAACGTGAGCTCGGCGTTCCTGATGACGCGACTGGCCGTGCCGCACATGGTGAAGACCGGAGGCGGCGCGATCGTGAACATCTCGAGCGCGCTGTCGCACTTCGTGGAGTCGTGTTTCGTCGCGTATGGCACCGCCAAGGCCGCGTTGTCGCACATGACGCGGCTGCTCGCCTTCGAGTTCGCGCCGAAAATCCGCGTGAACGCGCTGGCCGTCGGTGCGACGGTAACGGACGCGCTCTCGCCGATTTTGGAAATGGATGCCGAGCTTCGGAAGCAGATGGAAGCCATGACGCCGATGGCACGACTCGCGACGCCCGAAGACATCGCGTGCGCGGTGCTCTATCTCGCATCGCCGGCGTCGAGCTGGGTCACCGGAAAGGTGCTCGAGGTCGACGGCGGAACGGTCGCATCGAACTGGCCGATCAAGATCCCGACCGGGTTGTAGAAGGAGCAGGGCATGGCGCTTCGAGTCATTCAGTGGGGAACCGGCAACGTCGGTGCGTTCACGCTTCGATGCATCCTGAATCACCCGGACCTCGAGCTCGTCGGGGTGTGCGTTCACAGCGACGCGAAGTCCCGTATCGACGCCGGACAGCTCGCGGGACTTCCGTCGACGGGGATCCGCGCGACGAACGACGTGGACGCCGTGCTCGCGCTCGACGCCGATTGCGTGTGCTACACGGCGACCGCGGATCTTCGGCCGTTCGAGGCGCTCGAAGACATCATGCGGATCCTCGCATCGGGGAAGAACGTCGTGTCGTGCTCCGTCGTGCCGCTCGTGCACCCCAAGTCGTTTTTTCCCGACGTCCGCGATCGACTCGTGCGCGCCTGCGAAGAAGGGAGCGCGTCATTTCTGACGACCGGCATCGATCCAGGGTTCGCGAACGACGTCTTGCCACTCACGTTGACCGGTTTGTGCGGTTCATGGAGCGAGCTTCGCGTCCTCGAGATCATCAACTACGCGACGTACAATCAACCCACGGTTCTGTTCGAGACCATGGGCTTCGGCAAACCGCTCGCCGAAGTCCCGTTGTTGCTCACCGAGGGAACGCTCGAGTTCGCGTGGGGGGGTTCGGTGCGCCTCCTGGCCGAGGGTCTCGGCGTGAAGCTCGACGCGATCACGTCGAGCTTCGAGAAGCGCCCGGCCGAACGCGACCTCACCATCTGTGGGCGCACGGTGGAGCGCGGCACCATGGCGGCGCTCCGCTTCGAGGTGCGCGGCATCGTCGAGGGGCGCCCCGCCATCGTCATCGAGCACGTGACGCGACTCGACGACGCGCTCGCGCCGGATTGGCCGCGCGGGAACGGTTCTTACCGCGTCGAAGTGAAAGGCTTCCCCAACATGAGCTGCGAGCTCGAATTCGAGGACGAGCGCGGTGACCACGCGATCGGCGGCGTGATCCTCACGGCCACCCGACTCGTCAACGCGATCCCCTCGGTCTGTGCGGCGCCACCCGGCCTCTTGTCCGCTCTGGATTTGCCGATGGTCACCGGACGCGGGCTCTATCGCGCCTAGGTAGCGTCCGCCGCGATCAGACGTCCGAGCCGCGCCGCGTGCGCCGAGGCGGATCCGAGGAAAAACTCGTTCTGTTTCGATGCTAGAAAATAGCGGTACAAGGGATAGTCGCGATCGAACCCGATTCCGCCGTGAACGTGCTGCGCGGCGCAGACGACGCGGTGCCCGGCTTCCCCGGCGACGATCTTCGCGACCGCGATCTCGTGCTCGGCGTCGCGTCCTTGATCGAGGAGCCACGCGGCGCGAAAGACCGTGAGGCGGATGGTTTCGACGTCGATGTAGGCATCGCCCAAGCGCTGAGTCACGGCTTGAAAGGTGCCGATCGGGCGACCGAACTGGTGACGCTCGGTCGCGTATTTCGCCGTCAAGATGAGGGCTCGGCGGGTGATGCCGAGCTCGAGCGCGCATTGACCCACGTGCGTCCGCGCAAGCGCGAACCGGACGACGTCGGCGCCTTTCATCGGATCTCCGAGTACGTCGGTGCGCGCGACGCGAACGCCGTCGAGTGAGAGGCGTCCCAGGCTCTCCCCGCTGGTACCGATCTGGCGCACGGAGCTCGCGCCCGAAGCGCGCGCGTCCACGACGAACACGCCGACGGCACCCTCGCCGGTGCGCGCGGGAACCAGGACGTGGGATGCGAGAGGGAGCGCAGGCACGCAATCCGTCACGCCGTGAAGGACCCAATCGTCACCGTCCGGGCGCGCCTGCACGGGATCCGCCGACGGAACGAGGGCAAAGGTGAGGATGGACTCTCCCCGAAGCACCGGTTCGAGCAGAGTCTTGCGCTGCGCGAGTGTTCCGAATCGCGCGATCGGCAAGCCGGCCATGACGAGGGTGGGCAAGACCGGAACCGGACACGCAGAGTCGCCCACTTGTTCGAGCAAGAGACAGAGTTCGATCATGCCGAGGGCGCCCCCGCCGACGTCCTCGGGAAAAGCGAGACCGAGCATCTGCGCTTTGGCGAGACCGTCCCAAACGGTGCGGTGAATGCCCTCGCCGGCCGCGTCCACGGCGGCGAGCGACTCGGGCGGCGCGAGGCCGCGAAAGATTTTCTTCGCGAGGTCAGCGACGACGAGTTGTTCTTCGGAAAAGCCGAAATCCATGTGCGACGCTCCGTTCATCTGGGCGATCTCGGCATGCGAAGCCCGGCCATGGCGATGATCTCCCGCTGGATCTCGTTCGTGCCGCCGCCGAACGTGAGCACAAGGGTCGACCGGTAGTAACGCTCGAGTCGCCCGCGGAGCGCAGCGCCCGGCGATCCGCGCTGGAGCGTCCCGGCTTCCCCGAGGATCTCCATCAAGAGTCGCGACGACTCGACGTAGAACTCGCTCCCGAACACCTTCACCGTCGACGCTTCGTGCGGTGGGAGCGCGCCTTTCTCGACGTTCCAGCACTGACGCCAGTTGAGCAAACGAAGCACGTCCGTTCCGGCGTGGACGCGGGCGAGATTCACTTGCACCCATGGCACGTCGATCACGCGCTGCCCGTCGGTCGTCCGAGCATTCTTCGCCCACGCCGTCGTCTCTTCGAGGAATCGCTCGACGATCCCCGCGGTGAACAGCGAGATGCGCTCGTGGTTCAACTGCGTCGTGATGAGCTTCCATCCACCGTTCTCCGGACCGACGAGCATATCGACGGGGACCTTCACGTCCTCGTAGAACGTCGACGCGGTGCGATTGTCGCCGAGCGTGCGCATCGGGGCGATCGTCACGCCGGGGAGCTTCGTATCGACCATGAGGATCGAGATCCCCTTGTGCTTTTCCGCATCGGCGTCGGTCCGACAAGCGAGCCAGACGTAGTCCGCCTGATCGGCGAGGCTCGTGAATACCTTCTGGCCCGTGACGACGTAGTGATCGCCGTTTCGTACGGCCCGCGTCTTCAACGCCGCGAGATCCGTCCCGGCCTGGGGCTCGGTGTACCCGACGGAAAAGTGCACTTTTCCCGCCAGAATCAACGGAAGGAAGCGAGCTCGTTGCTGCTCGGTTCCATATTTCATCAAGGTCGGACCGACGGTGTTCAGCGTCAGGAGCGGAATGGGAAATCCTGCGCGCTGCACTTCGTCGAAGAAGATGAACTGTTCGATCGCCGGACGACCTTGGCCACCGTACTCCTGGGGCCATCCGATGCCGAGCCACCCATCGCGACCCATGCGCTCGAGCGTCGCCTGACACAATGGGCCGCTCGATTCGAGCTCGGCCACTTCGGCGTCGAGCTCCGGCGTCATGAGCTCGGCGAAATAGCCGCGAAGCCTCGCTTTCAGCTCTTTCTGTTCCGGCGTGTAGTCGAGGTACATGGCTCACTCCGGTTCGCAAACGACGACGGGGATGATGCGATCGGTCCACGACTGATAGCGCTCGAAGTCGGGGTAGAGCGCCACGAGACGTGGCCAGAGGACGGCGCGCTCTTCCGACGTCGCAGTGCGGGCACGCATCGGGCGTGCTCGCGACCTGATTTGGATCGTCACGCGCGGGTCGACGAGCACGTTTCCGTACCACAGGGGATCCCGCGGCTGTCCGCCTTGCGACCCCACGAGGACGACGTTTTCGCCCTCTTCCAGAAAGAGCAGCGGAGCCGTCCGGAGCTTCCCCGTCTTCTTGCCTCGCGTCGTCAAGAGGCAGACCGGAACGCCGCGAGGGAACGCCGGGCCGATGCGAAACCTACCGCCGACGCGTCCGCTCGTCGCGCGATAGAGCCACACGTGAGCCCGCGACATCGCCAGGATGATCTTCGGCAACAGCGGCGAATCGAGAAAGGCCGGTCGATCGGGTGCGGATCCGCGAACCATCACGCGCCCTGTTGCATCAATTCGGCGCAGCGCTCGCCGATCATCATCGCCGGGGCATTCGTGTTGCCGCCGGTGATGCTCGGCATGATGGCGGCGTCCGCGACGCGAAGCCCGTCGATGCCGCGAACGCGGAGCTCCGGGTCGACGACCGCGCGCTCGTCGCTGCCCATGCGGCACGTGCCGACCGGGTGATAGACGGTGTGAACGCGGTTTGGAAGTTCTCGGGCGAGCGCCCCGTCGGTGAGCGCACTGCCGGGATGCAGCTCCCCGGTGACGACGTCTTTCAAGAGCCGGCTCGCCATGATGTCGCGGAGTAGTTGGATGCCGTCGAGGAGGAACCGAGTGTCTCTCGGATCCGACAGGTACTTCGGATCGATCATCGGCGGCGCCGAGGGATCCGCCGATGCGAGCCGAACTTCACCTCGACTCTTCGGGTAGATCAGCGTCGGCATCACCGTCAGCGCGGGACGTTGATCCACGACGGGTCGAACGGGTCGATCTTGGTTCGGCGAGGGGTACGCCCACGGCAGCGTATGGATCTGGAGATCGGGAACGCCGTTCGTCGCGTGCTTCGATCGGACGAAGGCCCCCGCTTCGAACACCGTACGCCCGAACCACGTGTCCCCCTTGAGGCCTTCGGCGAGCATCCCTCCGAAGAAATGCATCGCGGAACCCCGGTGAACGGCGGTCGGCGCGAGAAACGTCAGCGGCACGAACAGGTGATCATGCAGGTTCTGACCGACCGGCAGATCGGCGAGCACGGCGATCCCGTGCTCGCGAAGATGCGCGGCCGGTCCGATCCCCGACAGCATGAGGAGGTGCGGTGAACCGAACACGCCGGCGCACAGAACGACCTCGCGGCGCGCTCGGATGATCTCGGGACCCTTGGCGCCGAGGAGCTCCACGCCGACGGCGCGTCCGCGTTCCACGACCACGCGCGCAACCGTCGCACCGCTGCGCACCTCGAGATTCGGCTGGGCGCGCCCTCGCAAGAACGCCTGAGAGGTGCTCCGGCGGAGGCCCCCCTTGGCGCTCATCTGAAAGAGCCACGCTCCCTCCTGCGATGCGCCGTTGTAGTCGTCGATGACGGGCACGCCGCACGCGTCGGCGATGGCGGCCTGCATGGCTTCCGACGCCGGAGTCACGTCGCGCTGCTTCGTCACGGCAATGGGTCCGCCTTGGCCGCGAAGGTTCGTCGCGCCGCCCTCCCAGTCTTCGAGCCGCTTGAACGACGGTAAGACGTCCTGGAAGCTCCAGCCGGGACAGCCGTCCGCCGCCCAATCGTCGAAGTTCTGGCGATTGCCGCGGACGAAGAGCATCCCGTTGATCGAGCTCGAGCCGCCGAGCACTTTGCCGCGGACGCTCGGGATGCGCCGGTTCGCCGCGTGCTCTTGGGGCGTCGTGTAGTAGCCCCAGTCGAACTTCTTCTTCACTTGGGGGATCGTGTGAATCACGCTCACCATACCGGGGATCTCGCAAAAGCGGTTTCTATCGCTGCCGCCGGCCTCGACGAGGAGCACGCGCGCGTCGCCTTGCAGCGCCAAGCGACTCGCGACGATGCAGCCCGCCGACCCGGCACCGACAATCACGTAGTCGTAGTCGCTCATGGGTCTCTCCTCGGTGAAAGTGCGGCGCTAGATCGCCTTGCCACGACCCTGCCAATACGGATCGCGAAGCCGTCGCTTGTAGAGCTTCCCGTTCGGATCGCGTGGCATCTCTTCCACGAAGTCCACGGTTCGCGGGATCTTGAACTTCGCGAGCTTGTCCGCGCAAAAGTCGCGAAGCTCGGCTTCGACGAGCGGCCCGGGAACGACGCCGGGCGCGGTCTGAACGACGGCCTTCACCTCTTCACCCCAATCTTCGTTCGGGATACCGAACACGGCGACGTCGACGACCTTCGGATGCATGACGAGCACCGACTCGATCTCCGCGGGGTAGATGTTGACGCCACCGGCGATGATCATGTCGGCCTTCCTGTCGCAGAGATACAAATACCCGTCAGCGTCGAGGTAGCCGGCGTCACCCACCGTGAAGAAGCCGTCGCTCCAGGCGTCTTCGGTCTTCTTCTCGTCCTTGTGGTACTCGAATTTGTATTCGCCCATGCGGATCCACACCGTGCCGATCTCGCCGGTTTTCACCGGCCGTTTGTCGTCGTCGAGGACCCGAATCTGCGAGATGGGCCACGGCGGTCCCACCGTGCCGGGTTTCTCGAGCCATTGCTTCGGCGTCGCGAGCGTGCCGCCGCCCTCGGACGCCGCGTAGTACTCGTAAATGCAAGGCCCCCACCAATCGAGCATCTTTTGCTTCACGTCGACGGGGCAAGGCGCTGCGCCATGAATCACGTGCGACAGCGAAGAGACGTCGTGGCTCTGCTTCGATGCTTCGGGAAGTTTCAGGAGCCGCGTGAACATGGTCGGCACCATGTGGGTGTTGGTCACCTTGTACTTCGCGATGAGCTCGAGCGTTGCTTCCGGCGTCCACTTGTCCATCAAGACGACGCTGTGGCCCAGATGAAGGTGGTTGGTCGCGAAGTTCAAAACGGCCGTGTGATACAGCGGCGCGACGACGAGGTGCACGCCCTGGCTGCCGGGGAGCATCCCGAACAGCGAGAGGAACATGGCTTGCGACGCCGCGACGATTTCCGGCGAGACGTTGCCCATCGCTCGACGGACGCCCTTCGGTTTGCCGGTGGTGCCGGACGTGTAGGTCATCGGGCCGCCGGCGCTTCGATCGTCCGGTAAGGTCGTCGGCTGGTCTCGCTTCAATGCGGCGAGCGGTCGAAATCCCTCGAGGTCGCCGACAGCGAAGCGCGCGCTCGCCGGGAAATCGCCGGAGTCCGCGGCCTCGCGACACGCCGCGCCGAATCGCGCTGAGGCGATGAATGCCTTCGCGCCCGAGTCTTGCAAGATGTACGCGATTTCTTTGGCGGTCAGATGCCAGTTGAGCGGCGCGATCGTCCAGCCCGCCTGCGCCACGGCCATGAACACCTCGAACACTTCCACGGAGTTCGGCAGTGCAACGGCGACGCAATCCCCTTTCGAGAGGCCGAGCGCTCGAAGGCCGTGCACGAGCTGATTCGAGGCAGCGAGGAGCTCGCCCCGGGTCACTTCTCGGCCACCCGGCTCGACGATGGCGAGGTGAGAAGGGTCTCGCTGGGCGTGCGTCCAGAATCCGAGCTCGCTCATGGAATCAAAATAGCTCACGAGAGAAGAAATTGAAACATGTTCTACTGTGAGCGATCACGTCGCGTCGGTCTGTAAAAGGAGAGGCGCTCACCCACCGGTCGCGTCCGATTTCCCTCGCCAAGCTCGATAGAACGTGTTTCATTTCGATGGTCGTCCTGCGGAGGTTCGCGTCTTCGGCAGCGAACGGTCGGGGCGAGCGGAGCAAGTCGTGCAGTTCAACATCGCGGACCTGTTCGAGTCGTTGGTCGACGCCATTCCCGATCGGCCCGCGCTCGTATCGGGAAGCCGGCGGCTCTCTTACCGAGAGCTCGACGTGCGAGCGAATCGGCTCGCGAGCTTTCTCCGATCGCGCGGCGTGGGGCCGGGTTCGCACGTGGGCTTACACCTCTTCAACGGTGCCGAGTTCCTCGAGGGAATGCTCGCGGCTTTCAAGCTCCGCGCCGTTCCGATCAACATCAACTACCGGTACGTCGAAGACGAGCTCGGCTATCTCTGCGAGAACGCCGATCTCGTCGCGATCGTGACGCAGCGCGAATTCGCTGCCGTGATCGAGCGCGTCGCGCCGCGTTGCCCCAAGCTGGCGACGCGAATCCTCGTCGAGGAAGGGGCGCCGCCGGCCCAATTCGGTAGCGAGGCTTTCGACTACGAAGACGTCGTGGCGAGCGGCAATCCGTCTCGCGACTTCGGGCCGCGGAGTGGAGACGATCGGTACATCATCTACACGGGTGGGACGACGGGGTTACCGAAGGGCGTGATCTGGCGACACGAGGACGTGTTCTTCGCCGGTCTTCAAGGCGGCGCAGCCGGTGGAACGCCGATCGAGCGTCCCGAAGAACTCGCCGCGAACGTGAGCGCGGGCCGCCTGATGGCGCTCACGATGCTTCCGGCGGCGCCGTTCATTCACGGCGCGGCACAGTGGACGGCGCTCATCTGCTTGTTCTCCGGCGGCAAGGTCGTGCTGCAACCCGGCAAGAGCTTCGACGCGGTGCGTGTGCTCGAGCTCGTCGGTGAAGAGAAGGCGACGACGATCACGCTCGTCGGCGACGCGATGGCGAGACCCCTCGTGGACGCGCTGACTCGCGCGGGCGCGGCGTACGACACGTCCACCTTGATGGTCATTGCATCCGCTGGCGCCGTGCTTTCGCCGACGGTCAAAGAACAGCTCCGAGCGGCGCTCCCGAGCACGATGGTCTTGAACAGCTTCGGCTCGACGGAAGCGGGCCATCAAGGCTCGGCGATGCCCGGCTCGGAAACCGGCGTCGAAGGCCGGCCGAGCTTCTACATGGATGCCGGAACGAACGCGGTGTTCGACGACGACAATCGCCCACTCGCGCCGGGCTCCGGCCAAGTCGGCTGGCTCGCGCGCGGGGGTCGCGTGCCGCTCGGCTACTACAAGGACGAAGAAAAGACGCGAGCTCGCTTCGTCGCGATCGACGGCGTCCGTTGGGTTCTTCCGGGCGATCGCGCCACCGTCGAAGCGGATGGCCGCATCACGGTGTTCGGCCGCGGCTCCGGCTGCATCAATACCGGCGGAGAGAAGGTCTTCCCCGAAGAAGTCGAGGAAGTGTTGAAGAGTCACCCTGACGTGTTCGACGCGCTCGTCGTGGGCATCGAGGACGAGCGATGGATGCAACGTGTCGCCGCGGTCGTCGAGCCGCGCAGAGGCCGCGCACCGACGCTCGAAGAGCTCCAAGAGCACTGCCGCAAACACGTCGCCGGCTATAAAGCGCCGAGGCAACTCGCGCTCGTCGACAAGGTCCACCGCTTTCCGACAGGGAAGCCCGACTACGCCTGGGCGAAGCGGATCGCCCAGGGCGAGTCCCCGTCATGAGTTGGGACCACGAGACGGACTTTCTCGTCATCGGCAGCGGCGGTGGGGGAATGACGGCGGCCATCGTCGCGCACGATCGAGGAGCGAGCACGCTGGTCGTCGAAAAAGGAAAATTGTTCGGGGGCTCGACGGGAATGAGCGGCGGCGCGCTCTGGGTTCCGATGAACGACCACTTGGCGGAAGCCGGCGTGTCGGATTCGCGCGAAGAGGCGCTCGTGTACTTGCGCCGCGTGACTCGGGGGAAAATTCCCGAAGCGCGCCTCGCCGCCTACGTCGACCACGCCGCCGAGATGGTTCGCTATCTGGAATCGAAGTCACGGCTCCGTCTCGCTCCATGTCCGACGTACCCGGACTACTACCCGGAGTGGGAGGGTGGAAAACCCGGCGCTCGCACGATCGAGCCCGTCCCCTACGGCGCGCGAAAGCTCGGCGTGCACGCGGACGAGTTGCAGCGGTCGGCGCAGGGGCTGGTCCTCGGCCGCATGGGGTTGACCGCCGTCGAGGCGAAAACGTTGGTTCAGTTCTCGTTCGTCTCGTACGTCTTGATGCTGTGGATCATGCTGAAGTATTGGCTCGACGTACTGGCGCGTCTGAAGGGGCGGGCGGACAATCGCCTCACGCTCGGCACGAGCCTCGTCGCGCGTCTCCGGCACTCGCTCATGGACCGAGAAATCCCGCTCTGGCTCGATGCGAAAGCCGAAGAGCTGTGCGTCGAGGACGGTCGCGTCGTCGGTGCCGTCATCACACGCGAAGGCAGGAAGCTCCGCGTTTCCGCCAGACGCGGCGTGCTTCTCGCCGCGGGTGGATTCGAACGAAATCTCGCCATGCGAACGGCTTACCAGCGAAAACCCACCAGCGACATATGGACGGCCGGAAGCGCGAACAACCAGGGCGACGGCATCCGGATGGGCCAGGCCGTCGGCGCCGCGGTGGCGCTCATGGACGATGCGTGGTGGACGCCGGTCACGATGATCCCGCCGAACTTCGCGTGGCTCTTGGTGGTCGAAAAATCGATGCCCGGGTCGATCCTGGTCAACAAGGCCGGTCGTCGCTTCACGAACGAAGCGGCGCCATACGTCGACGTCGTGAACGGCATGTACGACGCGAACGATCCCGAAACCCCGAGCATTCCTTGTTACCTGGTCTTCGACGCACGCTACCGGCGCAGCTACCCCATCGGACCGCTCGGGCCATCGAAGCTCCAGCCCGATTCAGCCATCGGCGGTCGTCTGAAGAAGGCGGGGTTCTTGAAGAAATCGGGAACGCTCGCGGGGCTCGCGGAGAAGATCGGCGTCGATCCACGCGGACTCGAAGCGGCGATCGAACGGTTCAACGAACAGGCGAAGGCCGGCGTCGACTCGGATTTTCATCGCGGCGAGAGCCGCTACGATCGGTACTACAGTGACGACAAGATTCGACCGAACTCGTGTCTCGCCCCCATCGTCGAGGCCCCGTTCTACGCCATCGAAGTGTTCCCCGGAGACCTCGGCACCAAGGGCGGCCTCGTGACGGACGAACACGCGCGCGTGCTCGACGCGAAGGGCGCTCCGGTCCTCGGCCTCTACGCGACGGGGAACTGCTCGGCGTCGGTGATGGGTCCGAGTTATCCCGGCGCCGGCGGGACGATCGGTCCGGCCATGACGTTCGGCTACCTCGCGGCGCGGCACGCCGTCGCACACTCCGCGGACCAACCGGAGACGCGGGTAGCGACCGCCGCGCAATGAGGCTCGTATGAAGCGTTTCACTGGAAAAGTAGCCCTCGTCACCGGAGCCGCGTCCGGCATCGGGCAAGCGACCGCGATCCGTCTCGCGAGCGAAGGCGCCGACGTCGCGTGTATCGATCTGTCGACGGACGCCCTCGGTGAGACCGCCGCCAAAGTGGAAGCATTCGGCGGCAAGGTCGCGCTCTTCGCCTGCGACATCTCCGACGAGTCTTCGGTCGACGCGACCGTGCGTGACGTGGCCGAACGACTCGGGAAACTCGACGTACTCTGCAACATCGCCGGAATCCTGCGCGCCGACCACACGCACGAGCTCACGCTCTCCGATTGGAGCAAGATCATCGCGGTGAATCTGACCGGCACGTTCCTGATGTGCCGCGCGGCCATCCCGCATCTGCTTCGGACCCGCGGCAACATCGTGAACATGTCCTCTACCGCGGCGCTCGGGTCTCATCCGTGGATGGCCGCGTACGCCGCGTCCAAGGGTGGCATCCTGTCCATGACGCGATCGCTCTCCGTCGAATACGTGAAGCAAGGGCTCCGCGTGAACGCGCTCTGTCCGGGCGGCGTCAAGACGCTGCTCCACGGGCAATTCAGCATGCCCAAAGGCGCCGACGTGGATCTCCTGAAAGGGGCGATTCCCTTCGTGGAGTTCACCGATCCCGAGCACATCGCCGCGGCCGTCGCCTTCGTCGCGTCGGACGACGGCCAATACATGAACGGCGCCGAGATTCGCATCGACGGAGGCGCACTCTCGTGACGATGCCGAAGACCATCGGGGTCATCGACTTGATGCTGAACATCCCCGGCGAGGATCAGAGCGGCTGGTACGAATTCATGAAGCCGCTCTTCCTCGACGAGGAGAGCCGCAAGGTGTTCGCGATGCCTGCCCAGTACCTGTTCAAGGACATCCCGAAGACGGAAAAACAGGACGACTACGTCGCGTATACCCTTCGAGAAATGGACAAGGTCGGCATCGAGCGCGCCATGCTCGGGGTCGACGACGGCAACGACGTCGCACTCGGCGCGCTCGCTCGGCACCCGAAGCGCTTTTTCTGCTCGTACCATGCGAATCCGAATCGCGGCATGGACGAAGTCCGCAAGATCGAGCGCATGAAGCGCGAGCACGACATCAAAGCCGTCACGGCGTTTCCCTGCGGGCTCTGCCCGCAAGTCCCGATCAACGACAAGAAGTGGTACCCGATCTACGCGAAGTGCGTGGAGCTCGGCTTGCCGTTCGCGTGCTGCGTCGGCGTGCCGGGGCCGCGGCTTCCGATGGAGCCACAGAAAGTCGAACACATCGACGAGGTGTGCTGGTTCTTCCCCGAGCTCAAGTTCGTCATGCGGCACGGCGCCGAGCCGTGGACGGACCTCGCGGTGAAGCTGATGCTCAAGTATCCGAACCTCTCGTACATGACGAGCGCGTTCGCACCAAAACACTACCCGAAGGCGATCATCGACTACGCGAACACCCGCGGCGCCGACAAGATCCTCTACGCGGGCTACTTCCCGATGGGCCTCTCGCTCGAGCGAATTTTCCGGGAGCTTCCGGAGGTTCCGTTTCGAGACGACGTGTGGCCGAAGTTCCTTCGGGAGAACGCGGTTCGGATCTTCGATCTCGCGCCGTGACTCCGCGCGCCTCGAGCGCATGGAATAGAACATGTTCCATGGACTCGTGACGTGAAACATGTTCTAATTCTGGGGCTATGAAAGATCGTTTCTACACGCCCGCCATCCCCGACGGTTGGTTTCAGGTCGCGTACTCGGACGAGCTCGCGAAAAATCAGGTTCTCCCTCTCAAGTACTTCGATCGCGATCTCGTGCTCTTCCGCACCGAGAGCGGAGAAGCGAAGGTCCTCGACGCGTTCTGCCCGCACCTCGGCGCGCACCTCGGCTATGGCGGCAAGGTCGAGGGCGCTTGCATCCGTTGTCCCTTCCACGCCTGGAAGTTCGACGGCGCGGGCAGCTGCGTCGAGGTGCCGTACGCGAAAAAGATCCCGGCGAAAGCGAAGCTTCGGGCGTGGGAGGTCCGCGAGAGAGCGGGCCTTATTCTCGCTTGGCACCACACGGGCGGCCTCGCCCCTCTGTGGGAGCTCCCCGAGATCACCGAGTACGGACACGAAGAGTGGACGGGCTACGAACGCCGTCGCTGGACGATCCACACTCGCAACCAAGAGATGGCGGAGAACGCGGTCGATTCGGCGCACTTTCACTATCTCCACGGCACGACGAACATGCCGGACAGCAACGCCGAAGTGAACGGGCACATCCTTCGCGTCTTCTCGGACACCGGCACGGAGACGCCGCGGGGACACGTGGACGGCTCGGTGGAGAGCCTCTCGTACGGCTTCGGATTCGCCATCGTGCGCTTCAAGGGCGTGGTCGAGACGTTGCTCGTCAGCTCCGTCACGCCGATCGACGGCGAGAACGTGGACGTTCGCTTCAACTTCAGCGTGAAGAAGGTCGGCGGGGCCGACATCACGCGCGGCGTGGGCGCCGCGTTCATCAACGAAGTCACGCGACAACTCGAACAAGACATTCCCATCTGGGAAAACAAGATCCAATGGGAGCGACCCATCCTGTGCGACGGTGACGGCCCGGTAGGGATGTTCCGGAAGTGGTCCCGCCAATTTTACTCCGGGGACGCACGCGCGACGCTGTCGCCCGAGAATCACGAGTCGGCGGTGTCGTGACCGGGGGCGTCGACGGCGCCACGTTTCGCCGCGCGCTCGGGCGCTTCGGCTCCGGCGTGACGGTGATCACGGTCCGCACGTCGCGCGCCGAGGATTGCGGAATGACGGCGAGCGCGTTCTCGTCGCTCTCGTTGGATCCGCCGCTCGTCATGGTCGCCGTGAAGAAGGAAAATCGGATGCACGCTCACCTCGCCCGAGCATCCGCCTTCGCCGTGAACGTGCTCTCGGAGCATCAGGAAGAGCTATCGAATCGATTCGCCGGCGGTTTCGTCCACGGCGGCGCCTGGACACCCTGGCCCGAAGGTCGCGACAAGTTCGCCGACTTGCCGTTCTCGCGCGGCGGTGTGAGCGGAGCGCCACTTCTCGACGGTTGCCTCGCCGCGCTCGATTGCTCGCTCCATTCCATCCTGAATGGCGGCGACCACGACATCTTCGTCGGCAGGGTCGGACAGATCGCGCTCGCCGACAATTGCGTCCCGCTGCGCCCGCTCGTCTACTTCGCGAGCGCGTACCGCTCGCTCACGCGAGACCTGGTCGCCGAAGCGGAGACGAATCTCCGCATTCCCGATTGGTTCGACTAGCCACGAGCTCGGCGGTCTTCAGGCGCCATACACTTTCATCGGCGGAAGCGCGCGCTTCACGAGGTCGGGGATGACCTGGGTGAGCTCCGTTGGCTGCCACTTCTCTCCCTTGTCGATGGACGGGCCCGGTCTCCATCCCTGAAACACGGTGATCTCGCCGCCCCGCACTTCGAACACCTGCCCGGTGACGTCCTTCGACTCCACGCTGCCGAGCCAGACGACGAGCGGCGACACGTTTGCCGCATTCATCGCGTCGAAGCCGGCGTCGGGTGGTCTCATCATTTCTCCGAACACGACTTCGGTCATTCGCGTGCGCGCCGCGGGAGCGATGGCGTTCACCGTGACGCCGTAGCGTCCGAGCTCGACCGCTTGCACGAGGGTGAGCGCCAAGATGCCCGCTTTCGCAGCAGAGTAGACGCTCTGCCCGACGGCGCCGAGGAGCCCGGCGCCGGAGCTCGTGTTGATGATGCGACCGTCGACTTGCGTTCCGGCTTTGACGAGCGCGCGCCAATGCGCGGCCGCGTGCCGCGTCACGCAGAAATGCCCCTTCAAGTGCACGCGCATGACCGCGTCCCATTCGTCTTCCGCGACGCTCGCGAACATCTTGTCGCGGAGAAATCCGGCGTTGTTCACGATCACGTCGACGCCGCCGAATTTCTCGACGGCGGTCTGCACGAGCCGGCCGGCGCCGTCGAAGTCCGCGATGTCTTCGCCGTTCGCGATGGCCTCGCCGCCCATCGCGACGATCGCACGGACGACTTCTTCGGCCGGTTCGCTCGAGCGTCCCGAGCCGGCGACGGAGGTCCCCAAGTCGTTGACGACCACCCGAGCACCCTGACGCGCAAATTCGAGCGCGTGCTCGCGCCCGATCCCACGGGCTCCGCCCGTCACGATCACGACTCGTCCTTTACAAAGATCGGTCACGGCATCCCTCGTCGATCGAAATGACTGAAGTGCCCGCAGGCGAGCGGGCGGCGTATCGCATCGTGCGGGCTCAAATCGGTCGGCCCGCGAGCGTGGCAACTTTCTCGACGAGCGCTCGCGGAAACGTCGACTGCGAGAGGCGGCGCACGGCTTCCTTCGTAAGACCGGACCACGCGTCGCGATCGGCGGCGTCGATCGCCTGCGTTTGCATCTTACGAGACACCCGACCGAACGCCGATTCGTCGTCCTTTCGAACGAGCTTGGTCAACAGGTCGCCGACCCGGTCTTGGACCTCGACGAACGTCGCCCGCGAGTCCGCCGGAAGAGCGTCGAGCGACGCCGTGCGAAACACCGTTCCTCCGATCACGCAAACGAGCGTCCAATCGGTGACGTGGTCGAGGTGTTGGGCCCACTGGAGCTGTTCCACGGCGAGCCCGGGGGCGAGTACGAAGTTGGCCGCACCGGTACGAAGCGCGGGCAAGACTTCTTCGACACTGACCGGCGTGGGCACGACGGTGCCGATCGTCTGATACATCGTCGGGAGGATCGGATCGTCGCGGAAGACGACCGGGTGTTGGTTCTTGATGTCCGCGGGCCTGCGGACCGCGAACCCGAAGCTGAACGGATGGACGAGACCCACGTCTGCCCAACTCATGAGCGTGAACCCCGCTTCCGAGATGCCCTGTTTCAATTCGGGTGCGACGGCGGCACGGACGCGGTCGAGCGCCGTCCAATCCGAGAGGAGACCCGGAAGCTGCAAGACGAGCACGTTCTTGTAGATGTCCGCGAGACCGACCGACGAGAGCACCGCGCCGTCGAGCTGCCCCGTCCTCATCTTCGCGACCATGGAGTCTTCCATGCCATCCACGGCGTTGTAGTAGACGTCGAGTTTGACGTTGCCGTGCGTCTTGTCGGCGACCGCTTTCTCCCACGTACTGAGCACGCGCCCCCACGACGACGCCTTGGGCGCGATCGTCGCGACGCGAAGCGTGGAGACCGCGTGGGCGCCGGACGTCGCGGTGAGCGCGATGCCGATCGCTGCCGCATTCAGAAGCTTCGAGATCATGGTGCTGACTCCCTCGCAACCGGCCGTCTAGAGCCCGAAGTGAAACATGTTTCACTCGTTCCGTCAACGACGGAAGAGGGAACATCCGGGGCGCGTCGCTTGACTCACAAAGTGGAACGTGTTCTATTTTGAGCAAATGGAGCGTCACTACTGGGACGTCCCCGCACGTCTCGTCACGGGCGCATGGGCGGAGAAACGGCGTCTCGCGAGAGCGTTGCGGCGTCTCGTTTCGCTTTGCGTCACCACCGAGGCGCCGGAGGCACTCCTCACCGAGCTCGCTCGCGGTGTGGAGACCGCGTGTGAACGGCTCGAAGCTCATCCCTCGCGAACGTTTCAAGACGGGTTCCCGAATTGTCGGAACCTCGACGACTACGCCGTGTTCACCGATCGGGCCACGCTGGTCGGCGAGTGCAATCCGTATTCGCCGCCAATGAAGCTCCACTTCGAAGACGGCGTCGCCGTCGCGCTCGTGACGTTCGGGCCCGCGTACGAAGGGGCGCCGGGGCTGGTTCACGGCGGATTGGTGGCCGCTGCGTTCGATCAGCTCTTCGGCTACCTGCAGGTGCGGCTCGACAAAGCGTCGATGACCCGCGTGCTCACCGTGAACTACGAGAAGCCGACTCCATTTCGAACCGAGCTTCGCCTCGAGGGTCACTGCGAGCGCTCGGAAGGCCGCCGTCACTACGTGAAGGGGCGTCTTCTCGCGCACGGCGAAGTCACCGCCGAAGCGGAGGGCGTCTTCGTGTCGCTTCCGGCCGACGGATTCATGAAGCTGTTCGAAGAGGAGCAAACGCGCGCCGATTCATCCGACCCGAAGTGAGCGAAGCGCATCTCCGAAAGCCGCCCTACCGATCGAGGCGGCCTCCGTTACCCGCCGTCGGGGCCGCCACCGACCAGGAGATAGGTGACGTCGACGAACTGCGCGCAATACGTGTTTTTGTAGGGAGGATTCACGACGCTGATGAACCCTTCGAGCGGCGTGAGGCATTTGTAGCCCTGATCGGTTCTGCAATCCGAGTCCGACGTGCACGTCGCGAGGCAGAGCCCTTTGCTCGCGAAACCGGTCACGCTGAACACCTTGACGACCTTGTCGAGACTCGACAGAACGTCGGGAGTCACGCCCGTGAGTGGCCGGTAGCATCCGGCGCCGGTTCCGCAGTCCGCGTCCGACTGGCACGAGTTGTCGAGGGTGTTACTGCAGTAGCCGCCGGGAAACGGCACGTCGAGCGTCTTGAACACGTTGCCTTCGGCGCCCGCATCCGGCGCGACGAGCGACTGAAGTGGTCTCAGATCCGTGAGACAGCTCGGGTGCGAATAGCCCGTGCACTCGGAGTCCGACGTACACGCGGCGCCGACCCCTCCGCCTTCGGCACTCGAGCCGCCGCCCTTACTGCTGCAGCTCGTGCTCACGACGAACGCGAGCACCAAGGACAAAAACCCAACCGTCGCTCGAATTACCATGATCTCTCCTCTTCGCTCGCCACGGTTTCCCGAAGCGCGCGCTAGTAAAGGAGCGACGCTGTCACGGCGCCGCCCAAGACCCATCCTTCGCTCGCAAAGCCCGGCCATCCGGGGTTGTTCGTCTGTAGACCGGCGGCTCCGGGAATCGCGACCCCGTGGCTATCGACCGCGTCGTCGGGGAGCTCGTCGACGATCTTCGAGTCGTCCTTCGTCTGGTGGCGTGGAATGAGCCGCTGCGCCTGGGCTTGGACTCCCACTTTGAAGTGCAAACTGGAGATCGGAAACCGGTACTCGCCGCCGAGGATCGCGCCGACGCGATCGTTGTCTACGTAGTTCTCGCGACCCGTCTGAAGCGGCACGGGCGTCGGTTGATAGGTGACGTCGAGGAACGTGTCGAAGCGCGACGCGTGGTGGTGAAGGCCCAACGTCGGAGAGAGCACGTCGGAGAAGTTCTGGCCGTTGGCACCCGGGCTCTCGCCGTGACGATCCAGATAGTCCGACCAGAGCGCGTATTTCACCTCGCCGACGATCGTGAACTCATTCGGCGCTCCCCGATTCAAATCGATCCCCACCCCGGCGCCGAACGTCCACGGAAGGAAGTCGTGGACCTCCGTCCGTGACGTCCCCGATTCGTTTCCGGCGGGCAGCACGGCCGTGATCCCCGTCACGATCTCGAACTTCTGCTCGCTGTGAACCGTTCCGGAGAGGTGCAGCCAATCGAGCGGGTCGTAAGCGACGCCGAAATGCGGCGACACGGACGGTTTGACGTGGATGTCGTTGGAGATGAAGAGCTTGCTGTAGTCGATGGGATCGCGAACGTACGTCCCCGATTGAGCGATGTTCTTGAGGTCCAGCGTGAAGCTCAGCCCGACCGAAAGGCGGTCGGTGATCTTGCCTCCCGCGCCGAGCGCGAGCGACGTCGCGGTCATGCGATCGGAGTACATCTCGGGGTGGAGGCTGTTCGAGAAGAACTGCTCGCGCTCGTCGTTGTAGAAGGATTGGGCCGACGTGAAGTCACCAATGGGCACGAGCGCGTAGAGGCCGAGGACGAGTCGATCGCTGATGAGACGATCGACGAGCCCGATCACGGTGTAGGTGTGGGTCTCGTTGCCGTTGCCCGCTCCCTGACGCGGCCGCGCCGGAAACGGAGGATTCCCACATTGCGACGCGGGACAGCCGTTTTGTAGCCACTGCGTCGGCACCGTGGCGTTCGAAATCGGGTTTCCGGATTTGTCGAACGCGCCGCGGCCACCGACCACGAGGGGCACGTCTCCGTGCGTGCGACCGTCGAGCGTCATGCTCATCTGGGCGCTCAACACGAGCACACCAATCGTGAACTCCGGCGTAGCGCGCGCGAGGAGCGCGGGATTGAAGTACGTCGACGCCGAGCTCGGCCCCGTGGCTCGTGCCGCGTATCCGCCGGTCCCGGTCGAGGCTCCCGCGAGCTCGAATACCGGCGACGCCGACGCCGTCCGTTCCCCGAGCCCGCACGTCAGCGTGGCCGCGCACACGACCGAGCCCGAGAGCCCTCGCATCACGATGCGCTGCACCATCGACGTCGGAGACGACATCAGGAACTACGAGACTAGAACATGTTCTAGCGACACGCAAGCGCTCCGTGTTCGCGTGGTTCCAGTCAATAAACCCATCTCGCCCCCCGTCGCGCCCCGCAGCGCCGACATCAACCTCGAGTGAAGAATTCTTTGACCGACGTCATCGATGAGACGACGAACACTTCATCTTAGACGATCGCCGTGCTCCTCGTATGCCGGCCCGTCGACCCGTCGCGACCGTGGATCACAATCCGAAGCCGCACTCCGCTTGCCAGCGCTTGTTCCCTTGATATCGGCGAGCGAAGCGTTTCGCGACCGTATTTTCGAGACGAGCGGCGGGAAGCGGATCGACCGCGTCGAGCACTGCGTTCAGGGATCTGTCGTACCCGACCTTGTCGTGCTTCTGGCAATAGTATCGCTGCGCCATCTGAAGCTGTGTCGGTAGGTACTTGCCGCCGTTGATCTGCATCGCGCGATCGAAGTGCTGCTTGGCCTCCTCGAATTCACCGATGGCCGCACGCGCGTGATAAGCGCCCAAAATGACGTGACCCAGGCCGAATTCCGTCGTCTCGTCGAGGCGGACCGAATGCTCGACGAGCTCGACTCCGATCCAGAGATCCGCGATCACCTCGGCGTTCTCGGAGTCCGCTTGGACGCGACCGAGCCACGCCGCCCCGAGCCACAGGAGCTCTTGCGAAAGGTCCTTGTCGCGCAGATGTTCGACGAGCCACGCTCGGAGCGTCGTGTCGTTCTTCGTCGCGGCTTCGAACCCCTTGGCGCGAAGCGCCATCAACATCAGCCCGTATTGCTTGGCGCGTTCGAACGCAGCGCGAGCTCGAAGCAGCTGATAGTTCGCCTCGGGCTGATCGTCTCTCTCGAGCGCGCGCTCGTACTCATCCATGATGAAGCCCTGTCCGACGCCGGTCCACGCGCGGACGAGCAAGAACAACCCATCGACGTTTTCGGGCGAGAGGGCGTGCAGGCTCTCGAGCTGTGCCAAGCCCGAGTAGGCCATTTTCTCTGCACCCTCGTAGTCTTGGACGGTCTCGACGCCGATCGAGGCCGCGCGCGCGACGGTGAAGCTCGTGTCGGCGACCATCTTATTGCTGATGCAGCCGCCAGTGAACAACGCGCACACCGCGAGCGTCACCGCCCGATGCCCGCGTCCGAGAGCCCGCGTCGAAGCGCTTGGCATGGAATAGAACGTGTTCTACCGACGTGCCGTCGCGAATGCAAGCCGTTCAGTGGTTCGAGGCGTCGTGGGGAAGCGCCGCCATCACGTTCTTGCAGGTGGCAAGGTCGTCGTCGATGCTGCTCCGCAGATCGGCGACGAAGACCGCGGCCACTCTCGGGTCCGTGAGTGCCTTGCCGAGATAGCGAAACGTGACGCGGTGTTCCAGATTCGACGCCGGCACGGAGCCCGCGAGCAAGATCCCACATCCGACGAGCGGGCAACGACTCACGTGCAGGACGTTCTCTTGATTGTCGAACCCGGCGCCGGCAGTGAACTCGATCGCGTTCTGAGGGATCGTGTGGTCCGACGAATCGGCGTACTCGGCCCAATCTCGCTGCACGACGTTTCGAACGCCGCTCGCATTGCCGCTGATTTGGAACGCGACCCCGAGAAAGCCGTCCCCGTCGGTGTCGAGCGCGCCCGCCGCGTTCGCGCCCGTCGGATGCTCGGGGTCCGTCTCGAAAGGAAGCGCGGAGAGCGTGGCGAGCGCGGGCTTGGCGGTAAAGTCAGCCGGCAAGAAGCTCTCTTCCAAACCTCTCACGTAGTAAAAGCGGTCCATCGAAAACCCGCAATTGGAGCCTGCGGCCGCGAACGTCCCCTGCCGGGCATCGTGAGGAGGAGCGCCCCCGTCGGCACTGGTGACCGGGCCCTCGGAGTTTCGCCAAATTTCTCCGCGGATGCCGCCGTCCGTCAGATCGACCGTCGCGCTACCGGTGATGTGGAGCCCGCAGTGCGCCGACGCGTCCACGTCGAACGACGTTCCGGTCTGGGTCATGTGATACGCGTGCCAATTCGACGTCGTCTGCACCTGACCGAGCACACTGTCGATCGAGAACGTGGTCTGCCGCGCGATCCAATAGCCCGTCATGTCGCACGCTTCCGCCTTGGTCGCGGCGTTACACGACGAATCGCAGGTCACTCCATTCGGTGGGTCGCACTCTTCGTCCCCCACCTTCAATCCGTCGCCGCAGATCGGGCTGCACTCGGTATCGTTGCAGGTGAAGCCTGCCGCGACCCGGCATTCGACGCATCCCACGCTGTCGAGGTCGCATTCCTCGTTCCCTTCCTTTTTTCCGTCACCGCACACCGCGCTGACCGGAAGAATCCGGTCGTGCGCGCACGCCGCAACGAGGAGAGCACCCGCGCCGAGGAATGCCGTGCGACGGATCGAGACAATGATGGTCCGCATCATCGGTGCTGCCCGTCACAGTAGAACATGTTCTAATTCTGTGCAAGCAGTCCGTCATTGGGTCCGTCTCGCGTGGCGCCGACGGCGTTGGTTCGAGAAAGCGGCGTCACGCCAGACGAGTCAAGCGGGCCTGCTCGGCATCGAGCAGCGCCGTTCCGAGCATCCCCAAGATGCGTGCGGACGGGAGCGCGATGGTCTTCGACGTCTGGAGAATCACCACGCCCGCGATCTCGCCCTCCCCGTGCCTCGTACACGTCAGCGTCACCCGCTGAATGAGGACGTCGCCGCAACGGACGAGCTCGCCGTCGGGGCGGCCCGACGCCGGAGCCGACGACTCCGGCCCGTCGCCGCGCTTCGGAGGCGTTTGCAGAAGCGCGGTCATCGTGCAGGTGTCCTTCGATTCGGTGTGGAACTCCAGGAAGGATTGAGCCGCTTGCACCATCTCTTTCGAGGGTTGAAGGTCCGGTACGGCTGCTGAAAATTCCGCGGAACCCTCGCTATTCCGGAAGAGGAATGCGGCCTCGGGCTTCGGCTCGAGCGCTTCGACGAGGATTTCGATGACGCGCTCGACGCGACCGTTCGCGTCGGCGCCGAAGAGCCGTCGTTGCGCCGCCGCCCCCACGCTCGTCACGGTGAGGAACACGGCTTCACCGTCGACCGGCTCTTGCGAAAGCGAGCGACCGAGGCCCACGCGTTCTGCATCTCGAACGAGGCGTTGAACCCTCGCCGCCACGGCGACACCGGCGTTGGGATGGTGTTCTTCGCGGCAGAGACTCAAGTAGCGGTTGAACACGGTTTCGTTTCCCTCGGCCAGCGCCGAGCGCGCGCGGAGCTCGTACAGGGTTCCGAGCACGAGACCGCCGACGTTCCATCGCACGGCCTCGTCGATGAGCCCATCGACGACTTCGGCCGCTTCCGAGGGTTTACCCGCCGTGAGCAGCGCTCTCGCTATCGCTTGCGCAACTTGAGAAGCGCCGGGATGAAGTTCGAGACGCTGGCAGATCCCCAGATACTCGCGCCCGACTCGCACCGCTTCCTCGGATCTGCCGCACTCCGAGAGCGCTTGAACGTGCGCGGCGACCACGCCGGGCCACTCGCGGTGCTCGAGCGGGGCCATGGTGACGAGCGCGGGTTCGATCGCCTCGAGCGCGGCCGCGAAGTCGCCCTGGAGCCGCCGGTGATGATAGCGGCCGAGGTGCGTGTAGACGCCCCACTTGGGATAAACGACCGCTGCCTTCGTCATCCGCTCGGTCAGCTCCTTGATCCCGGCAACGTCTTCCAGCATCGCCGCGACCTGAAGCTCCGAACGAGCGGTCGTGCCCGGGTATCGCAGATACTGCGCCTCCTGGACAGTCAAGAGCTCGGCGCGTCGCTGCGCTGCCGCGGCGCCGTCGACGTCTCCCTTCATGAGCAGCGCGGTCATGTAGACGCGCTGAGCGTTCACGCGATGCCCCGGTTCGTTCTCGAGCTCCGCTGCGCAGCGTTCGGCGCCCACCATGCCCATCGATGCCTCGCTCAACCCCACGATGTACAAGGCGCCGAGCCTGAGCGAGCGATGGTAGAGCTCACCGAGCCCGGCTTTGTCGGGTTGATCGAGTCGTTCAATCAGCTTCAGCATGGATTCGCGCGCTCGGATCGTACGGCCTTCCATGAGGAGCCTCATCGAATCGAGCATCTGTCTGATGGCGCCGATCGCCGGCGAAAGCGCGACGAGCGGCGACAAGTCCGGAACGCGATGGAGGATCGACACGTCGAGCGAGATCGCCGACACGCCCGAATGGATCACGCACAGTCTCGCGAATTGCCGCATCGCTTCGAAGAGGGGAAGGCCGCGTTCACGCTCGGGAAGAGCATCGAACCGCGCCTGCACGCGGCCGAATGCTTCCATCAGGCGCTCCGAAGGATCGACGAGAGTCGATTCCTCGTAATCCGAGAGACCACTCTCTCGCTTCAGCCTCTCGAGAAGCGGCGGAGCAAGACGGAGGAACCTGTCCAGGTCGCCGACGAACTGGCTCGCGCCGAGGGTCTTCATTCGAAGCTCGACCTTGAGCGGACCGGGAATGTCCAATTCCTCGGCCGCGTCGGCGATCTCTTCGAGGAGATCCAGCAAACCGGGAACGTAGTCTGCGAGCGGATCGCTCGGCTCGTTGGGATCCTTGATGTACGGAGCGAGGAGCACGAGAGCCGCCGCTTTCGTGTCTCCACCCCTCATCAGGTGAAACGCGCGCCGGTTCATCTTGTTGGCGTGCTCGAAGTGACGTGCGAGGCGCGCGTGCAAGGTCCTCTGCTCGGGGGCCGTGAGCTTTTCGGCGGCTACCCTGCGCCACGTTTCATCGCCCAGGCGGTACCGATCGCCCTCCGGGACGAGGAACTCCGCGCGCACCAGCCGGTCCACAGCCCGCAACGTACGGCGGCGGTCGCCGTGCGCCGTGAGCTCGACATAGGTCGCGGTACCGAGCTCGCGGGGATCGGTGAGCGCCAGCGCGCAGGCGAGCTCCAGCGCGTCGTGGTCGAGAGCGTCGAGCCGCAGCGCGAGCGCGGCGCTCAACGACTCCGGCAAATCCCGCTCGTTGATCCGTTCCGGAAGAACGAAACCCCCTGCCTCGTATCGCACGATGCCTCGGTCGACTAGGTGACGCGCGAGCTGCAACACTGCGCGTGGGAGGCCGCCGGCAACGGCGTGAAGTCGACGAGCGAGGGCGACGCTGTGCATCACTGCGCCGAACAGCGACTGGACCAATTCTTCGGTCTGCTGCTCGGTGAGCGGGAATAGAGAAATCACCTGCGCGTGTCGTCGAAGTGCGTCGAATGCAACGCGACCCGCTCCCGTGGACTCGGTCGCAAGGACGAGGCACGGCGCGCGCAGTTCCGAGCGCTGCGCGATCGACAAGAGGAACCCCAACGACTCGTCGTCGACGCGGTCCGCGTCGTCGATCGCCACGACGACATCGACGGACTGACTGACGGCGACGACGAAATCGCCGAGAGCGTTGACGACGCGATCGGTCGCCGGCACTTCGGGGCTCGGCAAAGAACCCGCCGCCTCCGGCCCGAGGACGTGCGAAAGGATCGCGCCGTCCGCATGCGCCGCGGTGCGACTCGCCTGGGGCGCGAGCGCAAAGAGCTGGGAGCAGACCGCTCGTGCGACACCATACCGCTGTGCACCGCACTCACCGGCGGCGACTTGGACGACCTTGCGGCCGTCGAGCTTCGCTTCCAGCACGCAGCTGTGAAGGAAGCGGGAGCGACCGCTGCCGCCCGCGCCTTCGGCGATGATCACGCCGCCGTGACGACCCGTCGTGGCGTACTTTTCGCGAACCGTGGCGAGCTGCTCGGCTCGCCCAATCAGCGTTGGAGTGGTCAGATACGCTACGGCGACGTCTTGATGCTCCTCGAGCGGGAGCGACGCCAGCGTGCACAGCCGCTCCATGACGATGCCAGCCGTTTGCGGGCGGGCACTCCGGTCGAGTTGAAGGCAATCCATCACCAAGTTGGACATCGCCTCCGGGACGCTCGGTTCGAAATCGCGGGGAGGCCGCGGCGGGACCAACCATCGTTCGGCCAATTCGTGCAGGTCACGAGCGGGATATGCGTTTCGTCCCGTGAGGAGCCAATACGCCAGCGCACCGAGCCCGTAGATGTCCGTGCGGCCGTCGAGCGGCAGCCCGTTCACCGTCTCGGGCGCGACGAACGGCGGAGTGCCCGCCAGGTGAGCGGGAGGCCCCATGGGCATCATGGCGCCGAAATCGAGGAGCTTGGCACGTCCATCGGCCGTGCACCGGACGTTGCGTGGCGAGAGATCGGCGTGAATCAGGCGGCGCGAATGAATGATCGCGAGCGACGACGCGAGGTCCCGTAAGAGTCCGCACGCAACCGTCCAAGGGACCTGTCGCATCGCGCGGAGGTCGCTCCCGGTGAGGAGCTCCATAGTGTAGTAAGCGCCGTCGTCGCAGATACCGTAGTCGTAGACTTCGATGATTCGTGGATGGGCGAGCTCACTCAGCATGTGATATTCGCGCTCGAAGAGCTCCACGGCCGCGTCGGCGCGTTTCCCCTTCGAACGGACGAGGCGCTTCATCGCAATCTCGCGACCTTCGCTGGTGTCGAAGGCACGAAAAACCTCGCCCATCCCGCCACGCCCGAGCAGCTCGAGCAGGCGATATCGATTCTCGATGAGTGACTCCACCACGATCAATCAATATAGCTGCATCGCTCCGTTGGCGCCGTAGGCTAGGGCGACTCCGACGCAGGCATACATCGTCGTCGTCGCACGGCAGGTGTGGTGCGGCGTGAGTCGAGTGTACGGCGCGAGGGAACTACGGAGCTTCCGTCACCGGCGGGGGAATCGCTAACTCAAGTTCGAAAAGGCGGACGTCATGGCTCGCCGTTGCTGGAGCACCCGCGCCACGCCACGCAGGAACTCCTTGTCGAGCCGCGCGACGCGGAGGGGGTCCGCTTCGATGATCAGACCACCGACGATCGCGCGTTCTTTCCGGTCGACCGCGTCGAGCAGGAGTAGCTGGAACGAGCTGCAAGGCCGCGGTGGCGGCGCCGAACTGAAGAAGGCCGTATTTCCGTCGTCCATCTCGTCCGCGGATGGGGTTTGGGTCTCATCGCTTTCCGGGCCCCGCGACCGAGCGCGATCGAGCCGCTCGTCGCTCGTATCCGGCTCCCCGTCCCCCGACAGGTCGATGTTCGTTCCATCCATGGAAGTGGCGGAGTGCGAGACCGAAGATGCCGTCTCGGCGAGGCGAGCCAGGGCCTCCTCGAGGTGCCGTGGCGCATCGTCGGCGCCGGTCGCCGCCGCGAGCTCCATCGATTGTCGCCGGTAGACGTAGAGAAAGCCCGATTTGGCCTTGGCTTCTTGGAGGACGAGTTGCAGGGCGTATTCGCACGGCTCCGCGGCCGCGCTGAGGTCTCCGAGCGCTCGCGACCTCTCGGAGCCCGCTTCGAAGTAGCCGGACGCGTCGGCGTCCGCTCGGACGTCATGGGTTCTCGTTAGCATGAGACGTGTCGCGCGTTCCGCGAGCCGCTCCCACTGCGCGATGAGAGCCGGATTGCGCGTGCGCCGGAACCGCACCTCCATCTCGGCGAGATGGTGCTCGAGGGTCGCCGTGTCCTTCGTCATGATCGCGATTTCCGCACGCGCCTTGTGAAGCAGACCGACGAGCAGCGGGTTGTTTTCGCCGCCGTGCTTCGACAGAAGACTCTCGAGGATCGCGATCGCCTCGTCGTGACGACCGAGCCCCGCCTCGGCGAGCGCGAGCTGTCGTTGCGGCTCGAGGAAGTGAACCGCTATCCGGTGATCTTCCGGCACCATGCCGTGGATCACCTCGCTCACGACGGTCTTGGCTCGTGCGTGGTCCCCCGCGAGGTTCAGCGCCTGTGCGAAGTAGGCTCGCGTCGTCTCGTAAGCGACGCTTCTTCTCAACGGAAACGACGGCAGAATCTCCTCGTACAGGGCGATGGCCGCCGAAGTGTCGCCCCGGAGCATGAGGTACGCTGCCCGCGCAGCCGCGGCGAATCGCTCGAGGGATTCGACGTCCTTCGCTCGGCGTCCGAGTTGCTCGGACGTGCGACGCGCGGCGATCGCGTCCCCGGTGAGAACGTCTGCATTCAATAGAAGCGCCGGCCAGAACAGCTCCGCTTGCCACGTCGTGCTTCCGAGCACGGCGAAGAGCTCGACGCGTTCGCGGTAGCGCTGCACGTCTTCCGACTCGCCGCGAAACGCGTGATAGAGCATCCGGATCTGATCGGCGGCCATGGCCCACACGCGGATGCCGAGACTCTCGAGCTCTTCTGCACCCCGGAGCGCGCCATCGCCGAATGCATAGGCGTCGAACAAGGAGCGTGGAAAAAGGAGCCCGCCCGAAAACGACTTCCAGCTCGCTTCGCCGAGCGCGGCGCGAGCGGAAGGCGCCTGATTCCGGCGAATGTTCTCCGTCACGACCACGCGCGCCTCGCCCTCACGCCCCTCGACCGTCAGGCGTTGCATCGGCGCCCATTCGTACAGGAGACCTGCGACGTGGTCCGGTCCGAACAGCGTGAGGGGTTCGACGACCTTCTGCAGGCGCGCGACCTTCACCGCGTCGAGGCACGTCGCGTGCGTGGCGGTCACGGCAGGCAAAATGCCGCACGATGCGACGACCGCGGCCTTGAGATCGTAGCCGAGCCCTCGCCTCCGTTGCCTCGCGAAGCCCAAGCTCCCGACGATGAGACCGAACGCGAGCGCGAGCTTCCTGCCGAGCACCGGCCTCAGTTTTTGCGCGAGCGCAAGGCCGGTGATCCGGAGACCGATCGAGAGGGCCCGCTCGCCGTGCTTCAGGATGAGGCGCCAGTGGGGCGAGTAGTACGCGAGCTTCATCATCGGAAACAGCAGCGCCGCGAGCTCGTAGTCGGACCGACCTTGGCGTTCGTAGACGTCGAGAGCCCGGGAGAGGGCGAGCACGGCGTCGCTCGCGGCGTTGAAATACGCCGTGCCGAGCAGGCCGAGTCCCAGCGTCGCGATCATGTCGGCCCCGCGGCGTTCTTCGCCCGCGTCGAGGAGATAGAGCGCCGCTTCGATGCGTGCGCCCGGGTCGTCCGGATCGTCGGCGAGCAACGCTTCGGCCGCGCGAATCTGCCGAGCACTGCGATCCTCGTCGTTCATCCCTTCGAGGAGAGCGTCACGCAACGCACTGTGGCCAAATCGATACTTGCCGCTTTCACTTTGGAGGATCTGTTCGGCGACGAGCTCGTCGAGCGCGGAGTAAACCTCGGCCTCGGTGTGACCCTCGGCGAGCGCGAGGCAACGCTCGAGCAGGATTGGCTTCGCCTGAATGCAGAGCGTTTCGACCAGGCTACGCGCCACGGAGCTCAGCCCCGCGAGTCGGCTGGTGAGAATCTCCGCCGCTTGGCTCGGCAGTTCGTCCTCGGCCACATCTTGCGGCAACACCCAGGTGCCCGCGCCGTACTTCGCGATCTTCCTTTTGACGAGGATCTGCGCGAGGTCCATGAATTGTTGCGGCACACCGGCGCTCCGCTCGAAGAGCAACTGCGCTACGCGACCCGTGTTCGGCACTTCGCCGAAGACGGATCGGACCAGCTCTTCGCAAGCTTCCGCACTGAGACCCGCGAGCCCGAGGCGACTCGACCGTTGGCGAAGCATGCGTACCGGCGCCGCGGCGACCACGGGAGCCCCTTTGCGCTGCGTCACGAAGAGGACCATGTGCGTTCCGCGGGCTTCTCGTCCGAGTGCGGCGAGAAAAGCCGCGGAGTTGTCGTCCGCGGCCTGAACGTTGTCGACCGCGACGAACAACGTGCACTCGCGGGACACGGCCAGGAACCATTCGTGAAGCGCAGTTTGAAAGCGCGCGCGACGCTCAGCCGCGTCGGTTGGCAATGAGACGGGGACGACGTCACCGAGCTTGTCGGCGAGGCGGGGCGAGAGATGGGAAAGTATCGACGCGTTGTGTCCCGCGGCGCGGCGCGCGACCTCGGGAGAAGCGTCGAGGAGCGCTAGGGAGAGGTGCTCGGCTACGCCGAATGGATCTCGCGCGGCGTCGGCATCCGCCTTGAGCACGATCGCGCCACGCAGCCGAGCCTGCAATCCCGCCTCGTGCAAGAGGCGCGTCTTGCCGATGCCGGTGCGGCCCTCGACGACGACCTCGGCGCCTTGTCCGCGAAGTGCGCGCTCCACGCGGCGTTCCAGCCATTCCATTTCCTTGGCACGGCCGACCATTCGGCTGCTCGACAGATAGCTTTCGGCGGCGTGCTCGTGCTCTTCCGGATCGAGCCCGCCGATCGCGCTCAACTGGTCGATCACCGCGGCTGCGGTCGGGGGTCGACCGAGTGGATCGAGGCTCAAAAGGGACATGACCAACGCCTCGAGCTCGCTCGGAAGATCGCTCGCGAAGACGGAAGGCGGAACTGGAGGCGTCTCCCAGACGGCAAAGAGCTCGGCGATATGGCGCGCGGGGTAGGCGTGCCGACCAGTGAGGGCCCGATATGCCACCGCGCCCAACGCGAAGAGATCGGTGCGTTGATCGAGCGGCATCTTGTGCACGATCTCGGGGGCCATGCAGTGCGGCGTTCCGACGATGTCCTCGGCAATGCCGAACGAGGCGAGGGCACCGAAATCGATGAGTTTCGCGCGGCCGTCGTTCGTGAGCCGGATATTGCGTGAGCTCACGTCGCGGTGCACGAGCCGATGCGCATGGATCAGGGCGAGCGACGAGGCGACGTCGCGCAGGTGACGGCAAGCCTCGCGGAACGGCAATACGCCGAGCTGCTGCAGATCTCTCCCGTCGAGGAGCTCCATCGTGTAGTAGGGCCCCGCGTCGCTGACGCCATAGTCGTAGACTTCGATGATGCGCGGGTGCTTCAGCCTAACGAGGGTGTGGTATTCGCGCTCGAAGAGCGTCTCGACGGTGCGACGACGTCCGCCGGCCATCGACGAAATGAGTTGCTTGAACGCCACCAAACGCCCGGTGGATTCGTCGCGGGCGCGGTGCACGGTGCCCATTCCACCCGCCCCGAGCTTGTCGAGTACCGCGTAGCGCCCCTGCGCGCGCGCGACCTGAATCGACTGAACCCGCGGAGCCTCGACGGTTTTGACGACCGCGCACTCGGTTACCGCTCCGTCTTCCGGAGTGGATCGTGGAGACCCGAGCACCTTGGGCGAGCTCGGCCGAGTGGACCCTGGATTCATTCACCTACTCCGTTCAACTGCGGTAGCTCATCGAGTATTTCGCTGGCGCCACGCAGCGGCGCTCCGTCGATTCACGGTCGTCATCCCCGAAACCTCCACTCTAACACGCGTCGTGGCGGTATGGACCAACCTGCATCGTAGGCCAGTGCAGTGCATTCGCTTACACCGACGGCTAGCGAATTCCGCGCCGAGAACTCAGCGTTCAGCGGGCTCGAGGTGGATGGACTGGGCGGCGCGCCGAATGCTGGTCGACGAAACACCGTCACGGACGAACGCAGCTAGCGAAGCCTTGAGGAGCTCGCACTTACTGGGCGCGTCGTCGTCGCGGATGAAGAACGGTTCACGGCTCGCCCGCACTCGCTAGAGCTGCCATCGCGCCCGGACCCGGCATGGTTCCGCGACGGCAGCAGGAATGTCCTGTTAGAAAGACATAATTCTTCTTGACAGGACAACAGACGGGCGGCAGATTCCGCCCATCGCCATGCGTTGCGAGCGTTCTCTCGAAAAAAACCGTCCCGGGGCGCCGATTCGAGCCCACGGCGGCCCAAGCGAGCCCGTGGCGCACGCCTTCCGCGAACGAAGCGTCTGCTTAGCGCTGCCGTCTCGAAGCGCGCCTTCGCGCTGTCGGTAGCGCCGCGCGGACGCAGGCGACGCCCTACTCGCGCCGTCTCGGCCCCGCCGGCGCGTCTCGACGCAGCTAGGCGAGGTCATCATGCTCGAGGCACGAGCTGTTCCAACAACATTACTAAGTCTGTTGCTCGTGGCGACTGGGTGCACCGAGCAGGCTCCAACCCTCTCGTTCGAAAGTGCCACCTCACGGGGCGCGGGCAGCGAGCTCGAACACTCCGACGGGGGCTCGGAAGCGTCGCCTCCCGAGCTCGAAGTCCCGCCGAGTCAGTTGGAGCTCGCGAGGGCGCGCATCAAACACCTCGTATTCATCGTCCAGGAAAACCGGTCGTTCGATCACTACTTTGGAACCTTCCCGGGCGTGGACGGGCTGCCGCCGGGAACGTGCATCCCGGATGCGAAGGCTCCGAATGGCTGCGCGCGTCCCTATCACTCCACGGAAGCGCGCAACAAGGGATCGCAGCACGAACGCGTCGATTGGTTGATGGACTACGCCAAACCCAAGGATGGGCTACCGCAGATGAATGGTTTCTGCGCCGACGCGGAACTCCTTCAAAAAACAGGTTGCTGCGATCAACAGGACCCAGCTTGCCGAGCAGCAACCATCGACGTCATGAGCTACCACGACGACCGGGAGATCCCCAACTATTGGAAGTACGCGAGTGACTTCGTGCTCTTCGATCATCTGTTCGCGAGCCAGGCAGGTGCCTCTCTGGCGTCTCACCTATTCCTCGCGTCCGAATGGGCCGCCGACTGCCAGATCCACGGCGATCCGACCACTTGCTCCTCGAACATCTCGTTCAACGGCGACCCGAAGTCCAAGATATATGCACAGACCAGCATCACCTACTTGCTGCACGATGCAGGCGTCAGCTGGAAGTACTATACGGCCAACGGGAACTCATTTCCCCATTGTGACCCCAAGAACGACGAGTGCCCGCCTCCGGTCAACTCATGCACTAGTATAGAGGCACACTGGGACCCACTGATGGACTTCGACGACGTCGCCGAGGACCAGGAGAAGTCGAATGCAAATGTAAATCTCGACCAGTTCTTCGTCGACGTACATTCCGGAGCTCTGCCCTCCGTCTCGTGGATCATTCCGAACGAATGCTTCTCGGAACATCCGACTTGGTCGATCACGACCGGCGAGAAATACGTGACGGGGCTCATCAACGCGATCGGCCATTCTCCCGAGTGGGATTCGACTGCCATCGTGCTCTATTGGGACGATTGGGGGGGGTTTTACGACCACGTCGAGCCGCCCCAGGTCGACGAGAACGGTTATGGGTTCCGGGTGCCCGGGATGCTCATCAGCCCCTTCGCCAAGCGAGGAAGTGGGCCGACAACGACGGGGCTCGTGGAACCGAAAACGTTGTCGTTCGATTCGTTTACGAGGTTCATCGAGGATCTCTTCATCACGAGCAGAAGGCTCGATCCCGCTACGGACGGGCGCCCCGATCCGCGCCCGATGGTCCGGGAGGACGCGGCGGGCCTCGGGCACCTGGAGGACGACTTCGACTTCGCGCAGGTACCCCGTGCGCCGCTTTTCCTGGTGCAACGATGAACGAGCTTCTCCTGTCACTGGTGCTCTCGCTGCACGCGGGCCCACTCCGCATCGACGCTCTCGGAACCGCCGAGCAAAATCCAGGCGTGATGCCCAGCGCCTATGCAGGGCGGCTGACGCTCGAGCTCCCAACTGGCCTCGTTCGCCCCTACTTATCGACCACGGCCACGCATCGGCAAGGCAGCGACGACTTTGCCGACGTGTCGTTGCAAGCCGGGCTCACGATGGGCGATGACCGTACGCGGCTCATCGCCGGCTGGGTCGGAACCGATCTGGAAGAGACGTTCGGGCCCTCCACGGACGGCGGTCCGCGCGGCGCGCCGATGGTGACCTTGATGCTCGGATTGCCTTAGACGGTCCCACCGCGATAGGACGGCGGATCGCGTCGCCGAGCGCTCGAATGAGACGTCCCGCCGCGGTGACGTCGTTTGCCACGCTTCGGCAAACCGACGGCTTCGCGCGTCAGGCGCGTCCTTGAATGTACTGCGTCAACTGCTCGATGCTCAATCGATGGTCGGAAATCTGCGCCTTTACCAAATCACCAATGGAAACGATACCGATGAGCTCGTCTCCTTCCATGACCGGCAGGTGGCGGATACGAAGCTCCGTCATCAGGTGCATGCAGTCGTCGACGGTCGTGTCGGGCACCACGTGCGCGACTCGACGGCTCATGATCTCTTCCACGAAAGTGCTCTTCGAGCTGCGACCTTCGAGGACGATGCGCCGAAGATAGTCTCGTTCCGTGATGATGCCGGCCAGATGCCGCTCGTCGTCTCCCATGACTGGTAAGGCACCGACGTTGTGCGCAACCATTCTTCGGACAGCCTCGAAAACCAGCTCGTTGGAACGCACGCAATGCACGGCGTGGCCCTTGGTCGAGAGGATGTTTGCAACAGTTGTCATCGTGACCTCCTTTTGCAGTGCCGATCCGCGGGCACGCCATCAATTCGGGAGCATGCGCTGTGCCAAATGCGGGCGGCGCCCTGGAACGTCGTCCACTCGCCGACCAGCGAGCAGCTCCACCAGAAACCACCATGTACGCGGTCCGCGACGGCCACACGTTGCGGAGTTCCGTCACTGAACGGTCCGACGTCTGTCGAGCGTTCAGTACGCGGGCCCGACTCGACCTTCGGCCCCGCTGACCAACGCACCTCAGGAAAGGTCGAGCGCGCGATCGAGGCGGAGGAGTTTGAAGATGACCAGCGGTTGCGCGGTCACTCCGACGAACCGCACCTCGCCGCCGTTGGCGCGAACGCGCTTGTAGAGAGACACCATGGCGCCCACGCCCGAGCTGTCGATGAGCCGTAATCCAGAGAGGTCCACCGTCACAGTGCGCCTCCGCGCTTGCACCATCGCATCGAGCACCGGACGAAGCTCTGGGCAAGACAGCGCGTCCAGCTCACCGCGAACGGTCAACACAGTTGCTTCACCGTCCTGAAGAAGTGAATGATTCATGGTGCCTCCACCGTTTCAGCTGCCGAATGCAGGACGTCGGGCGGCGTCCGAAGCGCACGCACTACGCGCGGCGCGTACCAAGCCAGCGTCTCGATCATTCCGCTCGCGACGTCGTGTGTCGGCGCGTACCCGAGCACGGATTCGGCACGATCGATGGAGGCGAGCGAGTGTGGAACGTCTCCCACACGCTGCGGGTCGAATCGAAGCGCAGCCTCCAGCGCGCTCGGCTGGCAGCGGCCGACCCCGCGCTTCATCAAGGAGAACAGCTCGAGCAGCGTGGTCCGTTTGCCGCAGCCGATGTTGAACACGTCGTGCGCCGGCGCCCCTCGCGGCAGGCACGCCGCGAGCAAGTTCGCCTGCACGACGTTGTCCACGAAGCAGAAGTCTCGACTGGAGCTACCGTCACCGAACACGATGCACTCCTTCTCGGCGAGCAGGTTCTCGAGCCACCGCGGGATCACGGCGGCATAGGGACCGGCGGGGTCCTGGCGCGGGCCGAATACGTTGAAGTAGCGGAGGCCCACGCTGCGGATGCCCTGCGTCCTTCCGAACGTTTGGGCGTAGATCTCGTCGATGAGCTTCGTCGCCGCGTACGGAGAAAGAGGGCGACCGATCCGCTCTTCCACTTTCGCGTCGCTCGGATCGTCTCCGTAGACGGAGCTCGAAGAGGCGTAGACGATCTGCTCGACGCCCGCGGCTTGCGCAGCGAGGAGCACGTTCACGAAGCCGTCGACGTTTACGGAATGGGAGCTCAGCGGGTCTGCGATCGAGCGCGGAACGGACGCGAGCGCCGCTTGATGAAGGACGATCTGGGCTCCGTACATCGCGTTGCGACATGCCAGAGGGTCCCTGATGTCGCCTTCCACGAAGCGGAACCTCGACGACGCTTCGGAGCCTACTCGGTCGCGCACTTCCGAAAGATTGTCGCGGCTGCCCGTCGCGAAGTTGTCCAAACCGATCACGATCTGCCCGAGTTCGAGCAAGGTCTCGAGCAGGTGCGAACCGATGAATCCGGCTACTCCGGTGACTAGGAAATGCCGCGGCTCGGAACGCAGGAGCGAACGAACATCGTCATAGCGAGTCATGTCATAGGCTCCAATACTGTACGTCCGAGCGCACGTGCGCCGGGTCGATGACTGATTTGAGGTCCAACAAGGTGCCACCCTTTCGTAGGGGTTCGAGCAGCTCCGTCGTGGAGCGAGTCAGGAACTGGCGATGCGGAACGGCGAGAAGCAGCGCATCGAGATCTCTAAGTTCGTCCCAGGGCGTGAGGCGTATCCCGTATGCTTTGGAGGCTTCCTCGGGCGGAACGAGCGGATCGTGAAGGAAAGGTTCGATGCCGAATTCGTGGAGCTCGTTCACGATGTCGACAACCTTCGTATTCCTCAGATCCGGAATGTCTTGTTTGAACGTCAGTCCCAAGATGCCGATGCGCGCTCCCTTCAGCGAGACGTCGGCCCGAGCGAGGCACTTGACGAGTCTCTGGGCGACGAAGGCGCCCATCCCTTCGTTGATGCGACGACCCGATAGGATCACCTGCGGGTGATATCCTACCTGTTCGGCCAGTGTGGTGAGGTAGTAGGGATCGACTCCTATGCAATGACCGCCGACGAGGCCCGGTTCGAAATTCAGAAAGTTCCATTTCGTGCGAGCGGCGGAGAGGACGTCGCGAGTGCGAATCCCAATTCGATCGCAGATCAACGCCAGCTCGTTCATGAGCGCGACGTTCAAATCGCGTTGTACATTTTCGATGGACTTTGCCGCCTCGGCGACTCGAATGGAACTCGCCCGATAGACGCCCGCATCGACGACGGCTCGATAGACAGCCGCGACGCGCTCGAGGGTTTCCGCGTCTTCACCGGACACGACTTTGACGATCTTTTCGAAGGAATGCTCCCGATCCCCCGGATTGATCCGCTCCGGCGAATAACCGAGCTTGAAACCCACCCCTCGTGCAAGGCCGCTCGCCTTTTCGAGAACCGGTCCGCACATGTCTTCCGTCACGCCGGGGTACACGGTGGACTCGTAAACGACGACGCTACCGACGGACAACGCGGCTCCTACCGTTTCGCTCGCACGCAGGACGGGCGTCAGATCCGGACGATGAGCGTCGTCGATCGGCGTCGGGACAGCGACGACGAAGAACGTCGTGCCGGCCAGCAGCCGCGGATCGGCCGTGATCTCCAGAGAGGACGCAGCCAGAGCTTCGGAGTCCACCTCACGCGTCGCATCGACGCCCGCACGCAAACTCGCCACGCGCGAGGCGCTAACGTCGAAACCGATCGTATTCTTGAATTTACGCGCGAATGCCAACGCGACGGGTAAGCCTACATATCCGAGGCCGATGACGGCGATGCGCTCTTGCACGACGATGGATGGTGCAAGTTCCGGACCCCTAGCGAGACGAAGTGCACTAGTTACCCGAACCCCCGGGGCGGGTCTTCGCGCCTCCTTCGTCCGGTTCGACGGCGTCACGAATCTCGTCGGCCCTGTCCACGCGGCGGGGCGCTCGATACGCCCTCGGCATCTCGCTTTCAGGTGGAAATCGGAAAGTTGCGCCGATCAGGATCGAGTTACGGACGAAGCTCAAAGGAAGAGGCGGAACCTGAGTGTCCGAGATTTGATGAACATGCTGATACCTGACTCCAAGGAGGAGCGACTCCGTTGTTTGCCAACCGACGCCCACGTCGACGAGGATTGCGTCCACGTGGGCCGCGAGCCGGGCGTCTTCGTCGAGGATTCGGCCTCGCTGGATTCCCGCCGTCGACGCGACCAGAACCTCGCCCTTTTTTGTGAGTGGGATTGCGCCACGGATGCGTATTTCGTCGACGAGGAGCGTTTGTCCGAGAAGCAGGTTCGTCGCCACTGTATGTGCATACGCGGCGTCGGCGTCCGCGAGCTCAGTGACATACGCGAACACCGCGGCGCCCGCGGGTTGCCAAAAACCGCGCCCGGTATTCAGTCGCTCGACGCGCAATGCACCGGCTTCGGCGCGACTCGTGAATGAACGCCCGAAGTCGTGGCGCCACGAGCCAAGCCCGGTGCCGATCAGCTGTCGTTGTTCGCCGAGCAGAGTGCCGTCGGGGCGAAGGCTCCCGGTGACGTCGCTGTAATCCGCACGCCCTTCGACGCCGACCGCGTCCCGCTCGAAGCTCCGTTCCACGCCGACGCGGGCGCCTGGGGCGAAAGTGCGCGGCGCCACCGTGTCGAAGATAGGTGTTTGCTCGGCCACCGACACGCCTTCGTACAGGCGCCATCCGGGACCCGCGTCGTATGAAAGGAGCTCGTCCGCGGTCGCGGAAAGAAACGAGCCCGATCCTGGAGGTAAGGCGTTCACCGCGCCGGCCGCCGGAGCCGACAGGATGATCGCGGAATACTGGTTCGATTGAACGACGTTCGCGGCGAGGACGAGGCCGACTCGCGGCGACACATCGAAGAACGCGCGGTACTCGAGTTGATTGGAGGAGGTACTCGCCTTCGTGTTGCTGAAAAAAAGGTTGTAAGTGTACCGGTAGCTGAGACGCTGCACGTAGCGCGCTGATGCCTCAGCGAGAACCACCCCGGGGCTCAGGAGAACGAAGGCACCCCCGGACTTCGGCGTTCCGTTGGGAAGGGGCACCTCCGGCGCCGATTGAATGTTATCGGTGTATCCGACCGCCGTTTCGCCCACTCCTTGGAGCTTCGGCGATGCAACGGCGCGTCGAGCTGCGCCGAGAACGCCGATTTCGAGTGCGCAGACCACGAAGGCCGTCGCTCTCGACCGGCTTCCGCGTTCTCGCTTTGTCATTCACGTCAGCTCTCGACGACGACGACGCGAAGCTTGCCGCCGGGGCCAACCGGAATTTCCGATACGATTTCCGTTCGAACGGCGACGCCGGGGATCCCCTTGGTGCAGCTCCTCTTGACGAGCTCGAGCACCGAATCGTCGAATGCGCTGCCCGGGACGAGCTTGAGATCGATGGAGCGATCCTTGCGCTGGACGACTTGAAACCCGCGAACTTTGTGGGCGAGCACGGAGAACAAGACGATGAAGAACATGCCGCCTACCGGCCGTCCGGCACCGTCGTGCAGCGTGTCGGTCGAACGCCCTTCCACGGTCTGCAAGCGGGTAAGCCAGCGTCCACACGCGCAGCGGTCCGACGGAAGCACCGCCGCGAGATCCCCCGTGCAGTAGCGGACGAACGGAGCGCCGTAGTTGTGAAGATCGGTGACGACGACTTCGCCTAGTTCCCCCGGATCGGCAGGTCGTTCGCCGGAGTCGCTTCGCACGATGACTTCGACGACGAGATTCTCCATGGAGACGTGAAGCCCCTGGTGGGCCGAGCACTCTGCCGCGATGAGCATGACTTCGCGGTTGCCGTACGTCTCGAAGATCCCCGGTCCGAAAGCTTCGATCATGACTTCCCGATCGGCGGGGAAGAGCCGCTCGGCGGCGGATATTACGGCGATGTCCTTCCAGTCGCGGCTCTTCGTCTCGACGACGTAGCGCGCGAGCGCAGCACCGGCCTGCGCGTAGCACACCATCACCTGCGGCGACTGATCCCGGATCTGTCTGACGACGCTTGCCAGTGCGTCGTTCGAATGGTCCGAGCAATCGACGTAGTGTTCGCGCCGCGCCAGATGATCCAGCGCCGATTTCAACTTCGCGCTGGCGGGAACCCGATGCTGCGCGGCGATGGATCCCCAAAAGTGAAGACTCCTGTCCCCCGGTCGATAACCCGCCCAGCCGTAGCCGCGGAGCTTCGTCGCCTGCCGCCAATACTCCGAGCCGCGATCATAGGCGAAGGCCAGAGGACTGCCCGTCGTGCCGCTGGTCATTTTGCGGATTTCCGGCAACGGGTCGACCGTAGGGTCCCTCTCTTCGAAGGCGGAACTCGCGGCCTCGCGAGTGAGAAGCGGAAGCTTGGCGAGGTCGCTCACTCCCGTGATGTCGTTCGGTGACAAGCCCGCCTCTTCGAAACGGCGCCGACAATTGGCCACGTTGTTCCAGGCATGATTGAGGAGCTTCTTGAGCTCTTCGTCCTGGAGCGTGCGGAGCTCGTCCGCCGAGCACCACTGGGTACGTTCGAGCCGTTCGAGGTGCGCGAGCGTCGGCCGACGCCGGAGTCCGCTCTCCCACGCCGGATAGAGCAACTTCTGGAACAGCACACCGTAAAGATCGGTCATGTGGCAATCGGGGGGGGCTTCAAGAGGTAGTCGCGAAAGTCACTGGGGTTGCCGCGAAACCCATCCATCGCGGCCCGCGCGACGTTGAACATTTCGCGCGCGGTGACGTAGTGGAGAACGAAGCGGGTTCCGTCGTTGCAAGCGCTCGCGAGCGCGCGATGCATCTCGCGACCGCGTTCGCCGAGGAGAGACGTCGCTTGAGCATCGGGAGCGCCGTGCGTATGAACTTTTACGAAGATCCATTCCGGCAACCCTTCGACGTGGATCCCCTGCGAGACCCAGGAATCGATGCGGCTCGAGGTTCCCGGATCGTTCGCCGTCAGCGCGGCGCTCTCGATGCGCACTCCGAACCCGTTCTCGCGGAACGCGAAGGAGAGCGGCCCCTGAATCATGAGCACTCGGTCGTTCATCGACAGACCGACGCGAGCGCGGACGCCGCTCTCGTGAGACCGCGCGCGCGTCGGGTCGCCGATCGGCCAATAGATTTGATTGACGATTCCGGGCTGCGTCTCGTCGGGCGCGGAGGGAAAAGTGAAGTCGGCGTAGCAACCGGTGGCGAACAAGACGCCGAGCTCGGAATCGACGCCGCAGTATCTTCCGTCGCTCCGAGAATTCGCCAGGCACCAGTTGCCGTGGATGAATCCGTATCGGATACGGCCCGTCGCGTCCCGCGACAGATGCCCGTGCTCCGCATACGCACCGATGTACCCGAGGAGATCGCCCGCGAGCTTCGATGCGTCGTCTCGATCGTGATGGAGGTGAAACTCGACTTCGCCCAACCCGGTCCTCGCGAGCCGAGCGAGAGACTCGAGGGACGACGGCGCATATTGCTCTCCAGGAAAGAAGAAGGTGTGACGCGGAGGTCTTCCGTCGGCGTCCCGGAACTCGTCGGCAAATCCTGGATACTCGTGTTCCCAACGCATCACGCGTTCCTGGCCTCGAGCGGCCGACGCTTGCCCCCACAGTGGCTCGAAGTGATCGCAGACGGCGAAGAGCACGTGGCGCGGCCCTTCTGCGCGTGAAGGCGCAAGTCCGCGGAGCCAGTGCCGGCCGTAGCCGAGAAGCCACCGGTGGACGTGCCGATGAGGAAGTGTCAACGCGAGCAAAGTTTTTCCTACGCATCGAGAAGGACGGTTCCGAGCACGGCAGCGGGCCGGAGTTGGTCGATCGCACGACGAAGATCTGCCTTCTTCGACGTGCCGGCGCGCGCCGCGACGACGACGCCGTCGGCGCATTCGCCCAAGACGTCGGCGTCCGCGCTCTCCAGCACCGACCCGGCGTCGACGACGATGTAGTCGTATTCGGTTCGCAGTTCGGCAAGCGCGACGGAAAAAAGCGTGCGTTCCAGTCGCGAACTGAAGTCCGCGACTTCGGGCAGTGCGGCTACGTGCACCCGAGTCCCGCAAATGCCGACGACCGGATAAGGGGGGCGCACGTCGACGAATCTGGCGAGATTGCTGACCAGACTTTCGTCTGGTTCGAATCCGAACATCCGACCGAGACCGGGTCGCCGTAGGTTCGTATCCATCAGGAGGACCCGCATCATCGTGTCCTCGGCGATCGCCAGCGCAAGATTCACGGCGCACGTCGTCTTGCCGTCTCCGGGTCGTGCGCTGGTCACCGCGATCACCCGCGGATCGCCCCGCGAAAGCAGTCGATGGCGCAGAAGGCGATACGTCCTTGCCTTTTCCGACGCGGGCTCCCGCAGCATCACGAGTCGGGCGTCCAACGTTGCCGGAAGGTTGATCAGCTCGAGCGAGATGAGCGGCTCGTGCACGCGCACGACCATCTCGGGGCTGTGAGTCGTGCTCTGCCAGACGGTGACCTGCTCATCGACGTCCGCCTCTTCGGCGTCACGTTCGACGACCTCGACTAGCTCCGTGCGATTATTGGTGTCGGCAAGAACGTCGACGATTCGAAAGATATCAGCTCGTGACATGCGCCCTCCTGGCGAAACCCCGCGGAACTTCGACGAGGACCTCCGAAAATCGCGAAACGTCGCGGTCGTCGTGGATGCGATCGTCGAGGATCGCCAGTAGGACGGCGCCGGCCGCGCCGAGGACGAACGACACCGCGACGAAGAGCAGGGCAATCGTCGTTCGGCCGGGAGGGACGGGATTTTGCGGCAGAAAAGCCGGGTCAATCACCGTCACTTGAACGCCGTGACCGCCGCTCTCCGAGTTCGCGGCGATGTTCGCTTTGAAGAGGGCGGTTTCGACCTGATCCTCGTGTTGTCTAGCCTCGGTCACGCTCCGAGTGAGCCTCACCCAGTCCGTCTCCAAAGTGACGACGTCTCGCTCCGCCGCTGGCGGAGCACCCGAAGCCGGCGGTTGAATCGTTGCGTTGCTCGGCGTCACGGTCGGGACCGAATATCGAACCATCGGAGCTGCGGCCGGCCGCGCTTTCTCGACGGCACGGTCGGTCATGGAAGACGTCGACGCGCGTTGCGACGCGCTCTCGACGGTGGCCGCCGCCAAGCGGCTCGTCGCGCGATCCACTTCCGCCTGAGCCGCTCGCACGTCCGGATGGGCCGGAGTAAATCGCGTCAGAAGTTCCGCGAGGTTGGTGCGCGCGGCGGCGAGACCGGCGGCAGCGCGTCCCTCCTCGGCCACGCTCTCGCGCGCGCCTCCGCTTGCCGGGCGCGCGGCCACCGTCGACGTCGACGCCGACAGGTCACGCGAGGGATTCGGAACGCGCCATCGCTGCGATATGGGTACGCCCTGAACCGCGCCTTCGACGGCGCCGACGCTGGCCCGAATCGCTGCGCCGGTAGCCAAAGGAGTCGCGTCGAGCGCGAAGCGGGGATGCGCGGCCATGAACGTCGCCAGGTCTTGCTCCTGATTTCGAAGCCTCGCTTCCGTCGTTCCCTTCTCCGACTCGAAAAAGTCGCGCATCACGAGCGCTTGCTTTTTTCGAAGGTCGGCATCTTGCGCGACGACGAGCTCGGTCAATCGGTTCGTCACGCGCAATGCTTCGCCCGGGGAGGCGCCGACGAAGGCAATGCTGAACGTATCGCCTCCCGGCGCACGGAATTCGATGTGCTTTCGAAGCTCCTCGACGGCATCGACGGGGCCCTGCGCGCGTCGCACGTCGGGGTACAAGTCGAACTCCCTCGCGACCGCGTCGAGCCCTACTCGCGACATCAGAATTTCGCGGAGGCGCATCGTGACGCTGCGAGTGGTGTCGGGGCGCTCCGAGTCGTCCGTGGTGCGGACGCCTTCGGAATAGAGAATGACGGTCTCCGAGCGATACGTCGGCGTTCGGATCATCGCGAACACGGCCCAAGCGGCGCTCCCGACAGCGAGAAAAGCCAACGGAACACGCCAGAACGAGAGCGTCCGAAGAAAGAAGACCCAAGCGCGCCCGATGAGCTCGCGCGGGTCGTCCGTTGTCTCATCGACTTCAGAACCCATCATGCACGTCCCTTCTTCGGATCGAATGCGCCTACCGCCATCGCCGTGAGCGGCAAGCCGACGAGAAAGGACACTCCAGCGAGCGCAAGCGACCCTGCGCGCCGTTCCGTGTCCGTCGCCAGCGACGCGTCTTCCACGACCTCGAAGGACATTCCGAGCCCTTGTCCTTCGAGCGCTGCTCCGAGAGCCAGAGCCGCTTCGCGACGTTCGGATACTTCTTGTTGGCGTTCGAGTGCGTCCAAGGATCCGAGGAGGCTGACCAACTCGACTTGAAGCTCCGGCGCAGCGCCCGGCGCCCGATCGATCGCGGAGCGCCTGGCCGCGATCTCGCGGACGCGAGAAAGGACCGCCTGGTTTACCGCGTCGACTTCGCTCTTCGCGAGATCCGCAGCTCGCTCCGACTGATCGCGACGAGTCTGGAGCTCGTGGGTTCTGATCAGCGCACCTAGGTCACGCGTGACGCCAATCGCGACGTCCCGATCTGGACCGTGATAGCTCACGACGAGCCGCGCCGAACGCGGGGCGGCTCCCACCGACCGTTCTTCGACGAAATAGTTCTGATAGACGTCGACATGGATGTCTTCTCGGAATGAATCCAGCGCCGCGCGCGGATTTTTTCGAGCCAGGCTCGGGTACAACCCGTATCGACGAATGAGCTCCAGGAGCGGCTCGCTCGTGAACACCGCTTGCTGCACGTACTCGGCCAGCTGACGCCTCGGCCGCGGTGTGCCGCTCGGGTCGCGGTCCGTCTCGACGACGCGCATCACGTAGCGCGGGGCGTAGCCGCGCCTGGTGAGAGAGAGCGCGCAGCCGAGCGCCGTTGCGAGAAGGGCCACCGTCACGAACAACGCCAACGGCCGCTTCACTCCGGAACGCAGAAGGCGCGCCGCTTGAGCCACGTAGGCCGAAGCGCGAGGCTCGTCGTCGAGCCAGCTACGCCCCTTCATGGCACCATGCCTCGATGGCGTCGAGCACTTCGCCGCGCGCGCGTTCCCAACCCGTCTCTGTTGCGGGCCACGACGGATCGTCGCCCGCTTCGCCGAGCGCGTTCGGCACCGTGCGTCGCACGATGTCCGCTGCGACCGCCGTTGCGCCGCAAGCTTCGAGCTCGCGGAGCAGGAGCCGATCTTCGAGCCCGCGCCTCAGCACCTTGAGTCGCAGCGACGCCAACGCGCCTGGGTAAGCGAGCACACCGTCGCCATTTCCCCAATCGGTTCCCCCGTGTCGCCGCTCGTCGAACGAGATCGGATCGCGCTCGGGGTTCTTCGGTCCTCCCGAGTTGTACCGATCGGAGAAATAGACGCCCTCCCAGGCGTACCAGAGGTCAATATCGTAACGCTCGGCGATCCATCCCCAAGTCCGGAGCGCAGCGCCGTCGGTGTCCAAAATCATACTTCCGGCTTCTGGCGGGCGGCCGTTATAGGTCCAGAAGCGCTCACCGCTCGCTTCGCGCGCGCGCTTCGTCGCGGGGATGTTCTTTGGTGAGAAGAAGACGTCGATGGCATCGCCGTACACGGGGGACGCCGTGTCGGTGACTCCGCGGAGAAGCCACGGACGCCCGCCGCCGGCACTGCCGACGATCTCCGCGACGTGACGCGCGCGATCTTTTTGGCTAGCGGAGTGGGGTTCGTCCACCGGGATGGCGAACGGCGTGACGCCGGTGTCACGGAACAGCGCGAGCCAGCTCCGAACATCGCGTTCGATGGCGTCGTCGCTCGTCGTGTCGATCGCGACGGGCCAATACGAGACGTCGTGAACGAAACGACGACGTGGTGCGAAGCGGGCCGGCGACAAGTCCGAAGCGAGGTAAGCGCCGTGGGCTCGGAAGAGCGCGTCGTACTCGGCCTCTTTTTCGATGAGCGCCGGACCGTCGCCGTCGGGCAGATTGGCGGCGCGCGCGATCTCGCTCGGCGAATAGAACACCCAGACGAGCGGGTTCTTCGCGAGGTCGATGCGCGCATGATTCACGTCGAGAACGACGGGAATCGCTCGGTCGCCGAGCCTGAGGTCTCCCTCGTAGTGACCCGGCTTCGCGTCGCGCGGAATCGCGACGTCGAAGTACGCTAGGTCATTCGACCGGAGCGCGCCCTTCTCGGGAACGAGTACGTCCGGATACGTGCCCGCGCCGGTCCCCTTGCCGTAAAGACTGGTCGACGGCTCGCGAACGACGAGCGAACGAACGGAAAACCCGGTCACGACCGCCGCCGATTCGGGCAATAGGAGCTCGGCGGAGCGCTCTTTGCCGTCCGAAATCCTGAGTTCGAGACCCAGCGTTTCGCCCCGTGCACCCCGCAAGCGCACGACTTTCCCGTCGAACACCGAAGAATGCTCGGGCGAAGGCTGGCTTCGCTCGAGACGCGTCGTCTCCGAAAGCACCTGCACGGCCAGGGGCCGGGCGCAACCGCTCGCGCCGCCGAGCGCGCCAGCGCTAACGCTAACGCTAACGCTAACCATGGAGAAGCTCGCCCATCGGGACCACTTCATGGCCTTCCCTCTGGAGCTTGCGGAGGATCATGGGTAAGGCGTTCATCGTCCATTCTTGTCCTTCGTGGAGCAGTACGACCGCGCCCGGCGTCGATGCTGCTTCGTCGTCGAAAGCAGCCAAGACGTCGGTCGTGCGCTCCGTCCGCCAGTCGCCCGAGTCGTGGGACCACAGCGCCGTCGTGAACCCGGCGCGGGCGCAAGTGAAGATCGACGCCGGCGATACGGCACCGTGCGGCGGTCGCACGAGCGGTCGGCGAAGGGCGCTCTTCGGGAGCAACGTTTGCGTCAGCAGCAGCTCCTCTTCGAGCTCGGCTCTCGTGAGGGTTGGGAAGCGCCGATGCGTGTAGCCGTGCCCCGCGAGTTCGTGACCTGCGACCGCGATCGCTCGGACGAGGTCCGGCCGCCGCGCACACAGTTCACCGATGACGAAAAACGTCGCGCGGACGTGAAAGAGCGACAGCGCGTGAAGGTAAGCCGGAGTGAGGCTGGTCGGCCCGTCGTCGAAGGTGAGCGCGACGCGCCCGACGGGTCGTCCTCGCCTGCGCGTCGATGGGCCGCGCCACACGACCATCGAACGCGGGACGACTGCCGATGCGATCTTCTTGCCGAGACGGTGCCCGAGTGCGGACACGGCGCCCCGCGACGCGTCGTCGCGACGATCCTTGACGCCGACGGCGCCGATCGCAGGCTGCTTCATGCCGCCACGCTTGCCCGAGTTGAGAGCGCGGCGATCAAACTATCGTAGAGGCCGCGCGCGCTTTCCTTCCAATCTGGGGCTTCGAGCGCGGCGGAGACGATCGCTGGGACGTAGTGAGTAGAGACCGCCGCTTCAATGGCCGCGCCGAGCACTCGCGGGGCGCGCGGTGGCACGAGCGTGCCGAGAACGGCCGAAGTGACGACGTCTGGCGTCCCGCCGACGTTCGTCGCTACGACGCGTCGTCCGCACGCGAGCGCCTCGATGACGACGTTCGGCGTTCCTTCGTTCCAGCTCGGCAGCACGAAGACATCACACGCCGCCAACCAAGTCGGAACCTCGTCATGAGGTCTTGCGCCGGCGAACTCGACTGAGACGCCAAGCTCCGCAGCGAGATTCCTGCACTCGACCATCGCCGCGCCGTCGCCCACCATGACGAACGAAACGTCTCTTCGGGATGCTGAAATCGACGCAAACGCACGGACCAGATCGACCGAGCCCTTGTGCCGCTCGACGTGTCCCACGTAGAGCACGACGAAGCCATCTTGCGAGAGCCCCAACGTCCGTCGCGCCGCTGCGCGACTCCGCGGGCGAAACCGAACGCGGTCGACGCCGTTCCGGACGATATCCACGCGGTCGGGAGCCGCTCCGAGTGCGATGGCCGCGTCTCGAAGCGGTCGGCTCACCGCGACCACGCGATCGGCCCGCGAAAACGCCCATTCGAGGCACCGGCGCGGCCCGGCACGCCTCGCGACGACGTTCATGTCCGAGCCGTGCAGCTTGATGACCGCGGGAACGCCGAGCAGCTCGGCGAGCACGACGGCGGCGAATCCGTCGGGGTACGCCCAAGACCCGAGCACGACGTCGACCCGTCCGTGAAGGCGCAATGTCGTCGCTGCCAGCGAAGCCGCGTAGAGAGCGCCAGAAAGTCCATGATCGACCTTCGGCAGGAACGCCACGCGTGGGTGCTGCACGGAGAGGCCTTCGATCATGTCCGTCGCGGGCACGCCGTGAAGCCGCCCGGCGCGAGTCCACTTCGAAAACGCGCGCGACAGGGGGAACCAAGGAATGGTCGCCAGGATCTCGACGTCGCACAGACCCGATAGCGCTTTGAACTGCTGTCGGTTGAACGGCGCGGAGAGAGGTTCTTCGCGGTTCGGAAAGATCTTGGTGAGAATGAGTACGCGCATCAGTTCACCCGCCTGCACGAGTTGGTGTTCGACGCGCGGACGCCGGACATCATCTCGAGGGCGACGAGAGTCATGTCGTCCTCGCGGGCGCCCGCCGTGCACGCTTCGAACCGCGAGAGAAGGGACCGATGCGCACCGCCCGCGCCTTCGGTGGCCTGAGCGAACAACCGTCGCAAGGTGCTCATCGTCACGAGATTGCCTTCGATCGCCTCGAGGACCCCGTCGGTCATCAGTACGATGACGTCGCCTCGCACGATCTGATGACGCTCGTCCACGTACCTACTGCTCCGCGAAAAGCCGAGCGGAGCACCGGAGGGACGACCGATGACGGAGACGTGACCGTGTCGACGCACCATCGCCGGGACGTGGGCGGCGTTCGCCACCGTGAGCACGCCTGTCCGTGTGTCGATCTCGAATGCGGCGGCCGTCACGAAGCGATCGAGGCCGAGCTCGACGCCGACCGTACGATTCAGCTCGGCGAGCAAACGCGCCGGTGAGAGCCCCGAAACGGCGAGCTCGCACACCTTCGGGAATATTCGCGAAAGCTGCGTCTCGGCATCCGACGCTCGACCGGACGCGTCGCCGATGACGACGCCGATGTGCCCAGGTGCCCGCATCGCGAGCGTGTAAAAGTCTCCGCCGAACGTCCCGCCGGCGCCCCTTCGTTCCGCGGACACGTGGAAACCGCTAAGCCCGGAGGGCGTAATCGTGATGCCATTCTGGTAGCCGGAAGAACAAGAGAAGCGATGCACGACGGCGAGGGGTGCACGGCGTATGCCACGGCTTGGGCAGAGCTCCGATTGCACGGATCGAAGTTGGGCGAACCCTTCTCGAAGCAAAACGCCTTCGAAGCGAACAGCAGATTCGCCACGGAGACATTCTGTCTCACGGAGAATTACCCCACCCCTGCGCGGAACAACTCTGCTCGGGGACGTTGCTGTGCCGCTTTTCCGAAAAAACCCAATCATCGGCCACTGGCACGCGCGTTGCGTAGCAGTGAGATCCTAAATGCAAGCCTTTAGTAACGATGAACTCACGCCCACTTTCAGAGGGAGGCGCTGGAGTATCGTTCTCTCGCTAGTCGTGCTTGCGTGTGGAAAGACGCCGACGGGGACGACCTCGCCCGCGACGGGGTCGGGTTCGAACTCCGGAAGCGGCGGAGATTCAGGCTCGGCGGCAAGCGCGCCGAGCGCCGGAGGTTCGGGGAGCGAGGCGGGCACCGTTTCCTTCGCTTGCACGAGCAACGCGCAGCCGGGCGACACCGTCTCGGTACCTGCCGGTGACTTCGCGATGGGATGCGAGGCGCAGGTCGACACCGATTGCATGGACGACGAGAAACCACTTCACACGGTGTCCCTCGGTGCCTTCCAAATCGACCGAACCGAGGTGACGCAAGACCAGTACACGGCTTGTGTACAGGCAAGCGTCTGTGATGAACCCCAATGTACTTGGGATTGCACGCGCACCGATTTTCCGGCCGCTTGTATCGAATGGAGTCAGGCCAAAGCCTATTGTTCCTGGGTAGGGAAGCGCCTTCCCACGGAAGCGGAATGGGAGAAAGCGGCCCGAGGCACCACCGGACTAAAGTACCCGTGGGGAAACCAGGACGTCGATTGCACTCGCGCCAACATGGTCGGATGCGGTGATGCCCTGCAAAATGTGGGTAGCCATCCCGACGGAGCGAGTCCCTACGGCGCGCTCGATATGTCGGGCAACGTCGTCGAGATGGTTGCCGATTGGTACGACGCGACATTCTATCAAGCCTCGCCAATGAGCGACCCAACCGGGCCTGCCACGGGCACCCGTTACGTGGGGCGAGGCGGTGGATACAAGAGCGAAGCCGTTTGGCAACGCGCCTCGTCGCGCGATTGGTACGACCTTTCCGATTGGAGCGAACCCTTGGGGTTCCGCTGTGCGCTCTGACTCCGACTGCGAGAGGCCGAACACGTCGTCAAGCGTGAGACCGCATCGCGTCGACGACACGCTCGACGAGTTCGCGGCTGACGTCGCGAGCCACCAACGACACTGCGACCGCATAGGTCACGGCGCCCGCGAGTACCTCGATGCCGAGCGCGACGAAATGCGTGTGGATGGCGAGCAGCCCGACGACGTGACGCGTTCCGAGCACGGCGGCAACCATGGGCGCGCACGCGACGAGTGCTGGAACGAGACCGCCGAGGGAGCGACCGAGCGAGATTCCGTCGAGCCAGCGCACTATCCACAAGCAAGCGAGCGCATGCACTCCGAATGCTGCGCCGACGGCTGCGCAGGTGAAAAGAGGTCCCGCCCGACCCAGCGAGACGATCAGGAGTACCAGCGCGACTACTTTGAATCCTTCGAGCCACAGGATGGTCTGCGGCTTCTGGCGAGCCTGCAAATAGGACTCGACCATCCACCCTACCGGCCGCGCGACGGAAAGCGCGGACAAGAGCACGAGCATCGGACCGATTGGTCGCCACCGAGCGTCGAATACCGCCGCGACGAGGGTGGGCGCTACGGCACCCAACCCGATCGCGAGCGGAAATACCACGAGAGCGAGCAAGCTCATGGATCTGACGAGAGCGTCGGGGCGGCGAGCCGGGTCCATCCGAGCAAAGGACGGAAGCAATACATCACCGATCTGCTCGCCCACCTGAATCGCCGGGACGTCCGCGAGATTGTAAGCCAAATTGTACATGCCGGTCGGACCTGGACCGAAGAACCGCGAGACCAAGAGATTGTCCCAGCGGCGCGAAGCGAACGAGCACAAAGCGCCGAGCGACATCGGAACGCCAAATGCGAAGAGCTCTCGGGTGGTCTTGAGAGAAAGGCGACCGGGGTCGAACCAATCTCGGATTTTCGCAGCGAACAAGAAGCACCCGGAGCGCGAGAGCGATCGCGCGATGTTGCCCATGACGATAGCCAAACCACCCCACCCCATCGCCGCGAGCCACACACAAACGACACTATAGGTCAGATCTCCCGTGGCCCGCGCCGTGCTCACGGCGCGGAAACGCAGATCGCGCACCAAGATCCTCTCCGGGACGTAGGCGAGGCGATCAACGAGCCCGCTCAACACGAGGCCGGGAAGGAAACGCGTCATCCCCGGGGCGTCGAGCGCCGGCCCGAAACGGTGACCGACGGCAAGAACGACGGCCGCGGCGAACACTCCAAGACCGACATGGAACGTGGTCACGTGGAACGCCACGCTGGATGGTGCTTCGGGCCGAGCGACGAGGAATTGTCCGAACCCGATCGTGGAGATCTGGTTGGCGGTCATGACGAACACCGCCGCGACCGTGACCTCACCGTAGTCTGCGGGCGCGATGAATCGAGTGACGACGACCGTGCCCACGAGGCCGATCACCCGGGAGCCGACTCCCGTCCCGATCGTCCAGAGCGCGCCGCGGACGGTATCTCGTACGAGTGTCACGAATCAGGGCACGCGCACGGCGTCCCCCGCAAGGATGACGATGTCTTGCTCGGGGCTCTTTCCCGACAGGATGGCGTCGTAGTCGACGGGAATGCGCAACGCTCCATTTCCCGCGCCGCGGACGATCACCATATTCCCGGTCGAAGCATAGCGATTCGGACCGCCGGCGAGAGCGATCGCTTCGGACAGCGTCAGATAGTACCGCGACGTGAACATTCCGGGGTGCTCCACGTTGCCGGAGACCGTGAAGCGGTAGCTGTTGACCTCCGCCACGGCGACGGTCACGACGGCGTCTTTGATGAACCCGGCAAGCTTGTCGGCGATTTGCCGCTGCAGGACCAAGGCGGTTTCCCCCGAAGCCGGGAGTTCCCCCACGAGCGGCAGCGTGATCGTTCCGTCTGGGCGCACGACGGCGTCGGAGGACAAGTTAGGGTCCTTCCATACGGTCACGCGCACGACGTCGGAGACACCGATCACGTAGGGGCGGCCACGCGGATCGTTGCGAGCTGCGTCAGCGTAGACCGCTCGAGCACCGGCATCGCGCGAAGCGCAACCGTCGAGCACGGGCAACGAAGCCACGAGGAGGAGCGATAACCGAGCAACTCGCATCTCAAAGGAACCTAACTCACGGTCGTCATGTTGGCCATACCCGGAATCATTTCTCTCCTCGTCTTCATCTACGCCAGACCTCAGGAGTTCTTCGAGTCTCTGCGCGTGGTGCCGCTTTTGTATGTCTTCTTCGCGCTAGCTTTGTTCGGTGGCCTGCTTGATTTTCGCACAGGCAACGTTCGCCTCGGGACCACACCCCAGCTTCCCTGGGTCGCGCTATTTTTCGTATGGAGCTCCGCTACCGTTCTCATTCGCGCACCATACAATGCGTTCGCACCCATATCTGGGTTGTCCATTTGTGTCGTTTTATATCTGCTCATCGCGCACGGCGTGCAAACCTTTCGGTCGTTACACATCGTGGCAGGGGTGGTGCTCGCGTTGGTTGTGCTGGTTTGTGGCGTGGGCGCTCACCAGGGGTTCGCTCCGAAAGGTTGCGTCGTGGTGGATTCGGCTGCCGCGGGCGATACCACGAGCACTCCCGATGGTCGGCCCTGCGACACCGTTCGCGCTTGTTACGTGGGCGACGCTGAGCCGGGTGCCGAATACGCCTGCGAGCACATTGGACTCCTCGGCACGACGTCGATCGGCGGCGGTCGCGTCCGCTATCGGGGCGTGCTGCAGGACCCGAACGAACTCGCTCTCGCCGGTGGCATCGGACTACCCCTCGCGTTCGCCTTCGGACGAGGACGTCGAAAGTCGTTCGGACGAAAAGTCGTTTCCGGCGTCACGTTCACGCTCGTTCTCTTGTGCGCCGTGCTCACCGGATCTCGTGGCGGCCAGCTCGTGATTCTCGTCGCTCTCGCGGCTTACTTTCTCGAGCGCTTCGGACGAAAAGGACTCATGCTCGGCGCTGCGCTCGCCGCGCCCCTACTGCTCTTCGGCGGGCGAGACGGCGCGGAAGCGTCGAGCTCGACGCTCGAGCGCCTCGATTGCTGGGCGGAGTCTCTCTCGATTTGGCGATCGCACCCGATACTCGGGGTGGGACTCGGCCAGTTCGGTGAATATAACTTCATGACCGCGCACAACTCATACTTGTTGGCGCTGGCGGAGTTGGGGCTCCCGGGAATGGTGATCTTCACCATCGTCGTGTACATCTCGGCGAAGATTCCGGTCGCGGCGTTGCAGCAAGTGAGGTCCTCCGCGGGAGACGCGGCTATCGCCGGCATGGCAGTAGCGCGCCCCTGGGCGATGGCGCTGCTCGCCTCCTTCTGTGGACTATCGGTGGGTATCTTCTTCTTGTCGTTTACCTATCACTACGTTCTTTGGATATATGTGGGACTCTCCGGCGCACTCTATTCCAGCATTCGAACCCACTTGCCGACGTTTAGGGTGCGCTTCGGGTGGCGTGACTTCGCGCTGGTCGCCGGATTGGACGTCGCAACCGTGGGATTGGTGCGCCTTTACACGGGCTGGGTGCTCGGATGAAGTCATTGATGCCTAGCGGTAAGGTCGCGAGGGTTGGAGTCTTCTTCCTGTTCGTTTTCGCCACGCTCGCGTGCACGCGCTACGCAGTCCGTCGTCTCTCCGGGAATCCACCGACGAGAACGTCGGAGCGCCATGCGCCGGTCGCCGGTGTGGGTGCCGTCGAACTGCGGCTCGATGCCCCGCGCCACGACTCCCACCGGCTTCTGCTCGACCCCGCGGCGCTCGCTCACCTTCGCGAATCTGCGAAGCTACGCACGGACGCCTTCATGGTCGTCCTCACCCGCGCGGACGAAGCTCTCTCTCGAGCCGCTCCGTCCGGCTACCAAGGGTTCGATTGGGCGGATGCGGTCGCCGATCTCGCGCTGGCCTGGCACGCGACGGGTGACGCGCGCTACGCGGACGGCGCGGTAAGGTATCTTCGCGCGCTGCTCGACGATCGATTCGTCGTGGGGGACGGAGTGGGCGGAAAGGACGTGGTGACCCACGACTCCGGGTACGGGATCCGAACGTTCGGCGCCTACGCGGCGCTCGGATACGATTGGCTACGCGACGCGCCGGGCATGGACTCGGCGCTCCGAGCGCATGTCCTCGAGCGTCTGGGGCAGTGGCTAACTTGGTACGGAACCGACGGCTACCTCCGCGATCGGATCACCGCGAACTATTATTGGGGTTACTTGACGGCACTGAGCTTCGCGGGGCTCGCCGCGGCAGGCGAGTCGCCGGCGGCCGACGGATGGCTCAGGCTCGCGCGCGACGAGTTGGCGACGAGGGTCTTGCCCGAGCTCGACGACGATCTCCAAGGCGGCGGTTGGCCCGAAGGGCTTCAATACGGCGAGTACACGACGGTGGAGATTGCACTCGTCGCGCGCGCATTCCGCACCGGCGCCGGCATCGACATCGCCAGTCGGCTGCCGTGGCTCGCGGAAACGGTCACCTATCATGCCCACGCACTCTTGCCCGACGAACAGTCGGTGTACGACGGCGGGAGCTGGGGCGAACATCCGGCAAGACCCTCGGCGGCGGGGCTCGCGGCGGTCAGCGTCGCCCTCGAAGGCGTGAACGATCAACGTGCCGATGAGGCGCGCTGGATGGTCGGTCACGTCTTGCCGCCGCTCCAAAGGGAGCAAGCTTGGGTACGGCTCCTCGCGGACCGACCCCGGGGAAAAGAATCCTCGCCTCGAACGGCAGCGACGAGCTTGCACGTGAAGGGCGAGGGGTTGACGTTCGTGCGGAGCGATTGGTCTCGCGCGGCGGTATGGGCGTCGTTTCAAGCGGGACCGCGCCTCGCCGAAGATCACCAAGACGCCGATCAGGGACATTTCGAATTGTGGCGCGGGAGCGACGGGCTTCTCGTCGACGGCGGCGACTCGGAGGGCTCCGCGACCATCAATCACAACACGCTACTGGTCGATGACGGCGGTCGTCATCTCAACTACCCGCCGAACCAAGGCGTTTGGGGCACGAAGGTCCGGACCACTCATTTCGGAGACGACGGCTTGGTCGCCGTCGCGGTTGGCGACGTCGGCGAAGCGTATGCGCCGTCTTGCGCCGAGGATGGATGCACGAAGCGCTCGGTCGAAAAATTCGTGCGCACGTTCGCATACGTTCGCCCCTCGCTGGTCGTCGTGGACGATCGTGTCTCGCTCGAGCGTGCGGAGTTCGGCGTCGTCTGGGCGGCACACGTCACCACGCCTCCGGTGATCAGCGGCGCGCTCGCGAGCGCGGTCGTCGGAGGGTCTCGCGTCGACATCCGGACTCTCGAGCCGAACAACGCCGAGCTCGACGCCCTGCGTGAACCGACGCTTTCCGGCGAAGGGTCGCACCGCTCCGATCACCCCTGGGGACCGATGTGGCGCATCGAAGTGTCGAGCGCGCGCGGCACCGTCGAACGACGATTTTTGCATTTCATCACCGTCGATCGCTCCGGGGCGGCCCCGGCCCCGTCGCACCACGTCGAAGGAGACAACTTGCGCGGGGGCGTCGTCAGAATCGATGGGCGCACGTCGGCGGTGCTGTTCGCCACTCGAGACGCCGCGGGGCGCATTACGCTCGGCGAGGGGGTCGAGCTAGTGGTGGTCGCAGGGCTCACGCCGGGAAGCCATTACGACGTATCCGTGGTTCCATCCGCGTCGTGCAAGCTGGCGATCTCGCCGACCGAGAACGCGGCGGCCATGCCCGCGACGGCAGGCGGATACCTTCGCTTGAACACCCCCGAGTGCAGGGTGAACTGATGCTCCCGCTCCGCGCGCTCGTCATCTCGTATGCATTTCCTCCAGTAGGGGGCGCGGGCGTTCAGCGGGTGCTCAAACTCGTCAAGTATCTTCCGTTCCACGGCGTCACGCCGACCGTCCTCACCGTCGAAAATCCGTCGGTTCCGGTTCAGGACGCTTCGCTCGAGCGCGACGTTCCGAAAGGAGTCGAGATCCTGCGCGCGCGTACTCTCGAACCGAGCTACGCCGCGAAGCAACTCGCGTGGCACGCCGCGGCCGACGACTCACGGTCGGTGGGCGCACTCCTCAAAAAACGACTCGTCGACCTCGCCCGAGGGCTCGTCATCCCCGATCCGCAAGCGCTCTGGCTCCCCGGAAGCGCGTACGCCCTCGTTCGGCGTCTCCGATCCGCGGCCGCCGACGACGTCGTCTTCATCAGCGGGCCTCCGTTTTCGCAATTCCTGTTGGCGGCCCTCGTTCGCCTCCGGCCGAGGACGGCGGTCGTGCTCGACTATCGCGATGAGTGGACCTTGATGCGCGACGGCTACGAGATGGGAGGCCGGTCGCGCGCCAACGCTTGGCTCGAGCGCGCGATTCTCCGACGCGCTCACGCGGTAACGACTGCAACCGAGGAATTCCGCGATGAGCTCCTTTTGCGGTTCGGGTTTCTCGATCCGTCGAGAGTGACCGCAATCCCGAATGGTTACGATCCCGACGACTTTCCCGAACGCCTTCCGACGCCGCCGGTGGATCGTTTCGTGCTCACCTACGTGGGCACGGTGTTCCGCCTGACGAGCGCCCGAGGATTGATCGAAGGGATCCGCCGTCTCCACGCTCGATACCCGGAGCTCGCGCGGCTACTCGAGGTCCGCTTCATCGGGCGCGTCGTCGAGACTGAAGCGACGTACTTCCGCGACACGGAATCGCTCGGAATATCGCGGAGGGATTACCTCGAACATTCGGCGGCCGTGCGCGAACTCGCAGCGAGCCACGCGGTTCTCTGCGTGCTGGACGACGTGCCGGGCGCCGAGAGGATCTATCCCGGGAAGATTTTCGAGATCATGTACCTCGGCCGTCCGTGTCTCACCCTCGCGCAGGAGGGAACACTCGCGCGTCTCGTCCGTCGTCACGGTCTGGGCGAAGTGGTTCACCCGGGCGACCCCGACGCGATTGCCGATGCGCTCGCACGAATGCTGCGAGACTTCTCGGACGGCAAGAGTGCTACGCATCACCACGCCGCCTCAGTGAGCGCCGACATCGGCCGATTTCATCGGAAGCGTCAGGCGGGAGAGTTCGCGCGCGTATTTCGAACGGCCGTCGCGCTCGCAGGCAAAATCGCCGAAGAATCAAGATTTGGGGTCGAGCACGTTCGATTAGTCCCGAGCGAGATAGCGCTTGGTGAGCGTCAAGATATTGGGTGATGGGGCAAGACCCGCCTGGTAGCTCACCTCATCCATGCAGGCCCGTATGATGAGGAGGCCCAGGTGCGACTCGGGAAGGGTGTCGAGAGCCGGAGCGGGTTCCGCTGCGAGATCGAAGCTTTTGCCGGTGTCGAACATTCGAATCCTGAGCGAGTCGTGATCGAATTCCAGCGTTAGCTCCACGTCGCCACGGCGAGCTCCGGAATAGGCATGAACGACGACGTTGGAGAACGCTTCACCGACGGCTGAAACGACTTTGTCGTCGAAGTCGTCGGCAAGTCTTCGGCGGCCTGCTTCTTGCTCAATATCTGGATTAGTCCGGACCAAACGACAGACGGCTGCGACCACTCGTAGCACCACGTCGCGATGAAGCAGCGTTCCGGGCACCGAGAGTCGAACCATGACCGCAATTTCCTTCCCAGTAGATATCGCATCGTATCAGAGCCTGGTCCGAGCGCCGACTCGCGTTGCGCGCTGGACCCGGGGCGGCGTTCGCGCGCTCAAGCGGAGCATCGACGTGGTGATGGCCACCCTCGGCCTGATCTTTACGGCGCTCCTGTTTCCGCTGCTGATGCTCGCCATCTACGTCGATTCGCCCGGGCCTGTGTTTTATCGGCAGCGGCGTGCGGCGGGATTCAAGGACCTGAGTCGTCACGAGCTGGTCGAGTTCGACATGTTGAAGTTTCGCACGATGCGTCCCGACGCTGAAAAGATCACCGGAGCCGTGTTGGCCGAAGAGAACGATCCGCGCGTCACGCGCGTCGGAAAATACTTGCGAAGGAGCCGTTTGGACGAGCTTCCACAGCTCTGGAACGTGCTGATGGGGACCATGAGTCTCGTCGGCCCGCGCCCGGAGCGCCCGGAGCTGTTTAGAAACCTCTCGCTCGCGATTCCCTTCTTCGAAGAGCGGATGCGCGACTGCAAACCCGGAATCACCGGCCTCGCACAGATCTCTCTCGGATACACCGGACGCGCGCCGCAAGGCAGCCCCGTCGCAGCGCTGGAAGCGTCGCTCGTGAACCCCTTCAAGTTCGCGAAGGCGGCGGGTGCGGACGCGGACGACATGCGGACGAAGCTCTTGTTCGACCTGGCCTACGTCGGAGCGCTCGAGCACTTCGGCACGTTTCTTTGGACGGAGCTGACCATAATCGTGAAGACCCCTTGGGTCATGCTGCGCGGACTCGGCCGATGACGAGGCCTTTGGTGATCGCCCATGTGCTTTCGTCGTTTGGTCTAGGAGGGCAAGAGCGTGTCGCGGCAGAGCTTGCACGCCTCCAGACGAACGCAGGGGGGCATACCGTCCTGGCGGTGTCCCTCGCGTTGCCGCCGGAAGGACCGAGCGCCGAGGCCTTTCGCGACGCGGGCGTCGTTGCGACGACCATCGCCAAGGGACGCGGCTTCGATCCGTCGCTGCCCCTTCGCATCGCCGCTCACTTCCGGCGCGAGCGAGTCGACGTGGTTCACACCCACAACCCGCAGGCGCTGATCTACGGAGCGCCTGCTGCTCGTCTTTGCGGCGCCGTCGCGATCCATACCAAGCACGGAATGAATCCCGATCGTGCACGACGGTTGTGGCTTCGCCGCCTCTCCGCGCGTTGGTTGCACGCGTACGTGGCGGTCAGCCCTGCGCTCGCGACCGTCGCCCTCAAGAACAGAGAGTGCGATTCATCGTCCCTCCACGTCGTTTCGAACGGCGTCGACGTAGCGCGCTTCGTCCCCGATCGTCTCGCGCGGCGCGCAGTTCGTGCCGAGCTCGGTATTCCACAGGAGGCTTGGGTCGTGGGCACGGTCGGGCGGCTCGCACCGGAAAAGAACCAAGCGATGATCGTGGATTCAATGGCCTCTCTGCTCGGGGAGCGCCGGCACCTCGTCATCGTGGGCGACGGACCCGAGCGGGATGCGCTCCGCGCGCGCATCGACGCAATCGGACTCGGCCGCTACGTGCACATGACCGGCGCGCGATCCGACGTCCAACGACTCTTCGCCGCTTTCGACGCGTTCACGCTGTCGTCGCTGACCGAAGGACTCCCGCTCGTCATGCTGGAAGCCATGGCGACCGGATTGCCCGTCGTCAGTACCGCGGTGGGTGGCATTCCGGATTTGGTGGAGCACGGTCTGACCGGACTTCTCGTGGACGTCGGCGACCGTCCGGGACTGACGCGACACTTCGCTCGGCTTTCGATGGACGAATTGCTCTCTCGAAGGATGGGCGAGGCGGGCCGACAGCACGTCCTGCGGTCGTACTCCGTCGATCGAACGGCGAAGGAGTACGGCGCGCTCTACGTCGCGGCCCTCGAAGGCCGTAGTCGAGCGCTTCGAAGAAGGGTTGCGCTCGCTCGCGCTTGAACTCCTTTGACCGCCATTGCGCTCGCGTCGCTGCTCGTCGTGCTCTACACGTACGCCGGGTACCCATCCCTGATGATGCTCTGGTCGAAGCTTGCGCCGCGCGGCGTTAGCGGCCGCGACGACTACGAACCGACGGTGAGCGTCTGCTTCTCCGCTTGCAACGGCGCCCATCACCTCGCCGACAAAATTAGAAGTTTGCAGGAGCTCGACTACCCACGGGGCAAGCTCGAATTTCTGGTCTTTTCGGACGGATCGACGGACGACACCGAGCTCATTGCGCGTGAGCTCTCGGCGACCGATCCGCGCATCCGTCTGCTCTCGAGCATAGAGCGATTCGGCAAACCGACGGCCTTGAACCGACTCTGTAGGGCGGCAACCGGGGAAATATTGCTTCTCTGCGACGTGCGCCAGCCGCTCGCCGAGCGCTCGCTCCGCGCGCTCTTGCGCCCGCTCGCCGATCCGTCCGTTGGATGCGTGTCCGGCAGCTTGGTTCTTCGAGGAAATACCGGAGCGGGCATGTATTGGCGCTACGAGCGGGCGATCCGCACGGCAGAGTCTCGCGTCGGAAGCGTCGTTGGCGTCAGCGGCAGCATCTACGCCACGCGCCGCGCCGAAATGCCCGAACTTCCTTCCGACATTCTTCTCGACGACGTGTTCGTTCCGATGAAACTCGCGCTGTCAGGGCGGAGGAGGATCGTTCTCGCCGGAGACGCGGAAGCCTACGACGACGCTTGCGACGACCAACACGAGTTCGCCCGCAAAGTCCGAACCCTCGCCGGCAACTACCAGCTCTTCGCGAAAATGCCGGGCCTGCTCGTGCCTGGGTGGAATCCGATCTGGTTCCAGATGATGTCGCACAAGCTGCTCCGGTTGTTGTGTCCGTGGGCTCTCATCGCTTTGGTTCTGTCGTCGGCGGCCCTCGCCTTTTCTTCGAACACCGCCGTCATCGAGACGGAGTTCTGGCGAGCGCTCCTGTCCGCGCAGGTTGCTTTCTACATTTTCGCGGCACTCGGAACGCGAGCGGGTCGCGTGGGTGCTTTGGGACGAACCTTCTTGGTTTTGAACGCGGCGGCCGTGGTCGGTCTTTGGCGCTTCCTACGGGGCTCGCAGACCGTCCTCTGGTAGACGCGGGAGGTCCGTCTCATTCCACCGTGACGGACTTCGCGAGATTGCGCGGTCGATCGACGTCGCAGCCGCGAAGTACCGCAACGTGATACGCAAAGAGCTGCAGAGGGATGGTGTAAAGAATCGGGGCGAGGCTCGGGTGGACCGGCGGCAGGTGAATCACCGTGCTGGCGATTGAATCGAGCGCGGTGTCGCCTTCGCAGACGAACGCGAGAATGGGGGCCCCTCGGGCCGCGACTTCCCGCACGTTGTTGAGCGTCCGATCCCGATGTCCGTCTTGCGGAACGAGCGCGATGACGGGCATCTTTCCGTCGATGAGCGCGATGGGGCCGTGTTTCATTTCGCCCGCCGGGTATCCTTGCGCGTGGATGTACGAGATTTCCTTGAGCTTGAGCGCCCCTTCGAGGGCGACCGGGTACAGCGGGCCGCGTCCCAAGTAGAACGCGCTCGGCGCGTCATGCCACTTTTCGGCGAGTCTTCTGAGGCTGTTCTCCAACTGGTAGGCATGCTCGATCAGAGCGGGCAGGCTGCGGAGCGCCCGAACGAGCTCCAGGCGAGCGTCCTTCGAAGCCTCTCCGTTGCCGCGAATGCGCCCAAGATGAAGCGCGAGGAGCGTGAATACGGCGAGTTGAGTGGTGAACGCCTTCGTCGACGCGACGCCCATCTCGACGCCGGCGTGCGTCAAGAGAGTGCCTTCGGCGAGCCGAGTCACTTGGGAACCGACGGAGTTGGTCACAGCCAGCGTCCGAGCTCCTCTGAGTGCGGCTTCTTTCAGCGCCGACACGGTGTCCGCCGTCTCGCCGCTCTGAGTGATCGCAATGGCGAGCGTTCTCTCGGTGACGATCGGATCGCGATACCGGAACTCCGAGGCGTAGTCGACCTCGACGGGAACGCGAGCGATTTGCTCGATCAAGAATTTCGCGACGAGCCCCGCGTGCCACGACGTGCCGCACGCCAAGATGGAGATGCGATCGATGCCGTTCCAAAAGGTGTCCGAGAAGGGCAGCCCGAGCGCGATCTCTTCGTCTTTCAGGTAGGCCTCGAGGGTATGGGTTACGGCCTGGGGCTGCTCGAAGATCTCCTTCTGCATGAAGTGTTGATACGTTCCGAGCTCCGCGGTGCTGTCGTCCCAGTCGATGTGCTGCGCGACCCGTACGACGGGTTGCCCCGCGCTATCGAATACACGGAGGCCGTCTGCGGAGATCTCTCCGATGTCCCCGTCCTCGAGATGGACGACTTCGCGGGTGTGCGCGAGTAACGGCGCGACGTCGGACGCGACGAAATACTCCCCGTCGCCTATCCCGACGACGAGTGGCGGCCCGGAGCGGGCGAGCAGGATCCGACCGGGATAATCCGCGTGCACGCAGGCGAGCGCGTACTTGCCGTCCATCGCGGCCACGGCGGAGAAGAACGCTTCCTGGAAGCCTTGGCCGCCCTCGATGAGGTGCGAAAGAAGCATCGGGAAGCACTCGGTGTCGGTCTCGCTTCGTGCCGCATGTCCGTGGGTGCTCAAGTGAGCCCAAATGGTCGTGAAGTTTTCGAAGATCCCGTTGTGTACGACGGCGATCTTGCCGTCCGTACTCGTGTGCGGATGGGCGTTTTCCTCGGACGGCCTACCGTGTGTCGCCCATCGCGTATGGCCGATGCCCACGCGAGCTTCGCGCCCATGCCCGTTCCGTCGAACGAGCTTCGTCTCGAGATCTGCCAGCCGGTGCACACTTCGCGTGACCTCGACCGAACCGGCGTGGAGCAACGCGACGCCGGTGCTGTCGTAGCCCCGGTACTCGAGGCGCTTCAGGCCGTTCAGCAAGATGGGAACCGCTTCGCGGCCGCCTAAGTATCCGACGATTCCGCACATGTTCGTGGCGCTCCGAGCAAATTAGAATGAGAACTTTGCGAGAAGAGATTGGCCGTTCGCACCGGGAGCCGGAGAAAGGCTCAAGCCCCAAAGGACGTTGTCGCACGGATCGAACGTGACCCCGCGACCCGCTCCCGCCGCCTCCAGCGCCCAATTCGGCTGGTTCGAGGGCGTGAGATCGGCGCCAGCGGAAGTGAACTCGAGTAACAACGGGAGGCGATACGGCGGGGCATTGCCGGGGTACGCGCCCGACACCAAGACGTTGCTCCGCGAATCGGAAGCGATTCCAGGTAGCGTCCGGATCGGCGCGCGAGCGCGGCTCCACAAATGACGGCCGGACGGATCGAACTTGGCGACGAACCCGGCTTGCGCACACCAAGTCTCCGAAGAGCAGGTGCCGGCGGGAACGCCGAGCGGCCCGTCTCCGAAGTCGACGCTGCCATCGATGACGCCGCTCACGAGGATGTCGTCGGAAGGATCGACGGCGACCGCCTCGCCGTATTGCGCCAAGCCGGCGTCTCCGTAGCGATTCGCGAACAGGAAGTTGCCGTCGCCATCGAGCTTCGCGAGGAACACGTCCTGGCCGCCTGCGCTCTCGAGCGTCTCGTTCCCGAACGTCGCCGTGCCCGTCAATCCACCGGTCACGAGCACGTTGCCCTGCGAATCCACCGCAATGTGTCCGGAAAGCGGATGGCCCCACAGCTGCCGACCCGTCGCGTCGAGCTTCACGGTTCCCAAGCCAGGGCCGGAGACGAACGCGTTTCCATCGAGGTCGACGGCGAGGCCTGTAGCGTTCGCTTCGGCGGCACCGCCGAGAACGACCGAGTAGATCACGGCGCCTTCAGAATCGAGCTTCACCACGTAGGCGTCCGTGCCGTCCGGAGCGTTCACGGCGCCGCCGCCGAGATCCGAGGTGCCCGAGAACGTTCCTGCGACGTAAGCGTCGCCCGTGACATTGGTGGCGACGAGGGCCCCGAAGGGTTTCGACCAGACGAGGGTGCCGCTCGCGTCGAACTTCGAAGCACCGCCGGGCATCGCGATGAGTGCCGCGCCTTCCGAATCGCTCGCAACACTGGCGAGTTCGAGGACGTCGTTATCTCCGAAGCTCCGCCGCCACGATTGCGTGGCCGCCGACGTCGCGCCGCGCGCGCACGCTACAGCTGTACCGGCGTCGGGCCGCGCCGCACCGGCGTCGCGCCACGCCGCACCGGCGTCGGGCACGGACGACACGGTTGCAACGATCGAAGTCGGCGCGGTCGGATCGGTCGCGCGCACGCGATCGTTGTCGATGACTCGATTGCCGCAGGAGAGGGCACCCAAAACCACCGCGATCGAAGTGAAGCCAACCTTCATCGTCGATTGCCTCGGTGCAACGCTCGTGCCGCTGAGCGCGGCGTCCGCGAAACCGGCGGGCCGCACTGTCATGCATGAGAGCGTCCGGTCTTTCGCCTGGGTATCACGGGATGCTGGGGGTATGACTCAATCACTGCGTGCCGCGCGAGTATCTCGGCGCAAGGCGGAGCTCCATCCAATTTTTCGTGAGAGGCTTCGATGTGCCGATGGATCCGCGGTGTGGGTGCGCGCTCACTCGGTTAGATATGACTACTTGAGTGGTCGGAGCAATTCCTCCGACACGAGCACCTTCGCGTGGCTAACCGAGCTCCACATCACGCTGTCGCGAGGCAAACGACATGTCGACGGACTCGAATGGCCGTAGGGCAAAGTGAGTCTTATTGCGACGCGTGTTGCGTTTTTGTCGAGCGTTCGTTGACCTGGCTGCTTAGCTTCCCCAGATGTTTCAAGCACACGGTTTCGGACGGTTCGTCTTTCCCATCCTCGCTCTGACTGTTGGCCAGACGGCGCGCGCGCAACCGGCTCCTTCCGGATCGCATCCGCGCATCTGGCTCGATGCCGCGACTCTTGCAGGGCTAAAAGCCCAAGTAGCAGTTTCAGGTAGCGGAGTGGCGCGCGGCGCGGCTCGTTGCGGTGCTGCGCGAACGGATCCGAGCTCGTATTCCAACGGCGGTTGGCAAGGAGAGGAATTCTTGACGACGCTGTCCGGGTGTCTCGGCTCTTGGGAGGCGACCGGAAACACCGACGACCTCGCGACAGCCATCAAATACTGGAACGTGCTGCTCGACGACTATCAGATCGTCGGTGACGGAGCCGGCGGCGATGCCGTCGTCACGCACGACACGGGGTATGCCATGCGCACGTTCGCGCCGTACTCGGCGCTCGCCTACGATTGGTTGCACGACGCCCCCGGTGTGACGGAAGCGCTTCGCGCTCACGCCCGGGAGCGCTTCAACGCCTGGGTGAGCTACTACGCCGCCGGCGGCTACCTGAAGGACATGCCGGATTCCAACTACGAAGCTGGCTTTGCCTTCGCCACGACGCTCATCGCGATCGCCGAAGGAGGCGAAGCGGGCGCGACGGGTGACGGACACTGGGCGCTCGCGCGCGACACCATCTGGGGTACGGATTTGGCCGCGGGCCTCAAGGCCAGCGGAGTCCTCAACGGTGGTGATTGGGCAGAAGGTTGGGAGTACGGGCCCCTCAGCGTGATGGAGCTTTCGATGGCCGCGCGCGCAATGGGTGAGAACGGCGCGCCCGTCGCCGGCATTCAGCCGTGGGCGGATTCCCTCCTCTTGAGGTTTGCCCACGGACTCACACCGGTAAGTGGACAGGTCTTCGCCGGGGGTGACACCCAGAGCACGACCACGAACATCCCCCCCATGAACGGCACGCTATTGGCGACCATCGCCGGGCCTGCGAGTGCTCAGGCGAAATCGTGGGCGCGTCAGCTCAACGCAAACCTCGCGGTGGTGAACGACAATCCGCTCTTCGACGCACTCGCCGCGGCGAGCACGGGCGCGAGCGCGGTCATTCCGGTGACGTCGCCGACCAGCTATCTCGCGACCGGCACCGGCAATTGGTACGTGCGCGGCGCCTGGACGAAGAGCACCGCGTGGTCCGTCTTCGAATGCTCGCACCGCCTCGTGGCGGACCATCAGCACAACGACGCGGGCAATTGGGTGCTCACGCGCGGCGCCGACGACCTGGTCGTCGACCCGTCTCCGTACGGCAGCCTCTCGTCGCTCACCAGCAACGCGCCGGCAGTCGACTCCGCGATCCTTCCGTCCGGCTATTCACCGAGCCAAGCCGATTGGGGACAGACCACGCATCTCGACTGGGCAAAGCAATCCTCGTCGGGCATCGGCGTCGCGCGCTGCGACTATGCCGATCAGTTTCGCAGCGAAGACGTCGCGAGCGACGTAGCGCATGCGATTCGCGATTTCGTCCTGGTACCGAACGGCGACAGCGGAACGGTCGTGGTGGTCGATCGCGCCGTCACCGGCGACCCCGCGCGAGGATTGCACTTGCGGGTGCGCACCCCCTCGACTCTCGCCCTCGACGGGAACACCGCTACTGCGACCGTCGGAGCATCATCCGTCATCATTCAGAACGTGTGGTCCACGAGTGGCACGCCGAACGTCCGCGATATGCCCCTCTCGCCTGACTGCAGCTCTTCCAGTCCGGGAACGTGCGACATCTCGCGTCTTCCGTCGGGCCAGGAATATCGAGTCGACGTCGCTGGGCCGAATGCCGCGGCGATCCACGTCGTAGATGCCGTTGCGGCGGGCGCGTCGCCGCCGTCGAACGTGCTTCTGTCGGGAAACGGGTATCGCGGAGTGCTGCTCGGTCAAGGAGCCACGCCTGTCGCCGTGATCACGAACGGCGGACCAGACGGAACACCGGGAAGTTCACTCGTCTATCGCGTGCCCGCGGGGACCGGAACCGCGCAGGTCGTCGTTGATGCCCCGATCGACGCGAACGGCAGGAGCGACGTGTCCGGCGCACTCGATGGAACCGATTGCGTGATCACTGTCGTGCCTCACGGCCAAGCCAACACGAGCTTCGATGGTCTCGGTCTCGTCATCCGGGTGACGAGCCGTTGCGCCATTTCGGAAGACGCCGCGGTCGTGCCGATCGATGCCGGAGACGCTGGCGCGAATCCCGGCGCCGGCGGTGCGAGCGCCGGCGGTGTGAGCGCCGGCTCTGGTGGGAAACAGAGCGCGGGCGGTGCGGGGGCCGTGCTCGGCGCGGGTGGAACGCCCAGCGCCTCCGTCGGCGGCAACGTGGGTGCCACGAACGGCGGCAGCACGTCGAACGGCGGCAGCAGCGCCTCTGCGCAGTCGGGCGCTGGCGATGCGAACACACCATCGGATGGTGGCATCACGTCGCCGGCAGGGGCCGCGCCGAGTTGCTCACTCGGACGCGGTCGCAGCGAATCGCCACTCGTCCCCCCGGCAATGGGGACGTTGGCGTTGTTTTTCTTGGTTCGGCGCTATCGACGCGCCCACGCATGAATCGCATTTTCAGCGAGACATAAAAGCTCGAAGACAGCGGGTCTCAGGCGACGCGCCGACCGTATGCCGGCCGGCGCGTTGCTACTTTCGCTCGACGGCTCCGTTCGTGGGCTCCTGACGGCGGCGTCTCATCGTGATCGCCGCTGCTTCGGCGCGGGTGATCGCCCGGTGCGCGGCTTGCTGCGCCGAGTGAATTGCCTCCGAGGCCGTCTCCTTGACGCTCTGCACGGCTTTCTTCGCAGTTGCGTACCATTGACGTCCACCATTCGTATCGACCTTCGAACCCTCGCTCTTCGCTTCCATTGTCTCGTGTTCCTTCCCAACGGCTCGACCACCGCGACGACCGAAACGCCGGGTGTTCGAGCCTTTTTCTGGCGAGCTACCGATGCGAGCGCTCCAGCACGAGACGTGCCGCAAACACTGCTCCCTTGGACGGGTCACGTAAGCGCGGCGCCCGAAGGCCCAATCGACGGAACCCGCTCGAGTTCTCGCACCGCTCACTCGAGAGCGGCGTTCAATCCCCCTCTCGTCCGCCGCTCCAAGCTGCGGCAAATCTTGTCGCGCCGTGGATTCCTACCCACCGTCGAAAAGCGCTCCCGGAGGCAGATGGGCTTCTGAGCTGCGCGCCGGCTCCGGAACTCGGCCGAACGGACTGCGGCATGGTCGTTGCTCCTGGCGCCCAATGCGGCTCGGAACAGCGGGGAGCGTTTGGCCCGATTGGGCTCGCTCGAGCGAAAGGGAACGACGATGCGTGTGGAAATTAAGAGCAAGCTTCCTAGCAACGGAAAAGGCGGCGCCCACAGCAGCCACGCAAATGGAACGAACGGTAGCGCGAGCGCGGCTCGCGCAATTGGCTACGAACGTCGCACCCGCGCGTCGCGCATATTGCTAGGTCGTTTCACGGCGTCGGTGGGTGAAGTATGGGAGGGCGCTCTTCAGATTCTGAACGGGGTCACTCCATACGTTCCCAGCGTCCGAATTCGGGAAACCAGCGACTCGGTGGTCGTCAACGTGGCGTTACCAGGCATCGACACGGATTCTCTGAACATAACGTTCGAAGGACGATTTCTACGAGTCAGCGCCACGAAAACGAAGATACGCGAGTGGAGACACCGCAAATACCGGCGAGTCGTGAAGACGTACCGCACGTTCGAACGAACCATTCCGATGTTCGATGGTTTCGACATCGGCAGGGCCGTTGCGACCTTGTACAAAGAGGTGCTTCGGATACGCGTGCCGCGAACTGAATGGCCGCGCCACTCGGCGAAGGCAATGTGCATCGCTCCCGAATCGGCGCAAACGGTCAGCTGAAGTCGCGATGAATCTCGTCCGTGGCGAACGCTGCGTGGGGAGCGCCGCGAGTGATCTCGGCGACGACGCCCCGTCGTCCTCGATCAGGGTTTTTCGTCGTACGGACGTTTGAGTCCCTCGTTACCCATCGCGTTTCGTTCGCGCTCTTCGGTCGGAAGGAGGGCCGTCGCACTCACTGCCTGTTTGAAGGCTCGACTCCTGACAGTACCGCTCCTTGGTGGTGTGATGACCTCATGCGGAAGGCTCTCGATGGTGACCACGATGGTGGGTTCTGGCCGCACTTCGGGGACGAGGGAATGCGCCATGGCGAGCGCTGGAACCACTTCCGCTGCGGAAGCCAACCCTGCAAGCGGACGATCCAGTGGCACAGGCAACGGTGACGTTTGCCCGACATCTTGATTCGTGGCCACGGTCGGCCCGGGCGGGGGCGTCGTCAGTCTCCAAGCGACAGCGGCCACGGCGCCGATCGCCACGGTCACGGCCATGAACGAGATGAGTCCAAAGCCGTTCGGGCGCTCGATGCGAGCGGGTCGGGCGGGCGCCTGGCGCTTCGCGCGCCGCGGTCCGTCCCAGGTGGTCCAAACGGCATCGAGCGAATCGCCACAGACGTCTTCGGTGACTCCCCGCGCGCGCAGAAACTGGGCGAGCGCAGCGCCTAACTCGCGCATGGACTGGAATCGAAGCTCTCGATCCTTCGAAAGCCCTCGTTCGAGGATCGGCCAGAGCTCCCGCGTCGATGGCTCCAACAGCGGAGTCACTGGGTCTTCGACGATCGCCCGCAAGACCGAGTTGTAACTGTCGCCACGGAACGGCGGCGAACTCGTGACCGCTTCGTACAGGACGCCGCAAATCGCCCAGACATCGGCACGGTGATCGACGTCATCGAGGCCGCGAGCCTGCTCCGGCGCCATGTAGACAGGAGTTCCGAGCACCGCACCCTGAAGCGTGAGTTTCGGATTCGGAGCCCAGCGACCCAGCGATGCGATGCCAAAGTCCACTATTTTGGGCTGAACGTGGCGCGCGCCGCGCGCGAGAAATATGTTCGCCGGCTTCATGTCGCGATGCACGATCCCCTTGTCATGCGCAGCGGAAAGACCATCGACGATCGGCAGGAGCACTCGTACCGCCTCGGTCGGACTCAAAGGGCCGTTCTTTTCGAGGATTTCGGCGAGGCACGTACCGTCGAGCAGTTCCATCACGATGAACGGAGCGCCTTCGGACGTCTCTCCGCAATCGAACACGCGAACGATGGCGCGATGTTCGAGCCGCGCCTCGACGCGAGCTTCCCGCTTCAATCGCTCGGCCGCGCCAAAATGAACCGAACTCGACCGAAGCAACTTGACGGCGACCCGCGCGTCTAGGTCGACATTTCTCGCGACCCATACGCTTCCCATTCCGCCTTCGTCGAGCAATTGCTCGAGCAAATACTTGTCCGCGATCAGATCTCCCGCCGCGTACGAACAACGATCGCTCGGGGCGGATGATTCTGTGGACCTTGGCATGGGGACGTGGACGAGTTTCTGGAAGTCGGGCGCATGTAGTCGTGAGCCTCGTTCCTTCTCGCCGCTGCACGAATCGGGCCCGCATCGAGAGCGCGCCGTCTTCGCCGAATGTTCACGAGATGGCGATCCGGTGGATCGCTCTCACGCCTCGATTCTATGGCTGGCAGAGATCGTGCCTGTTCGAACCGATCGATCGCGGTACGACGCGAGGCGTTCGAACAGCATTTTCGTCACACCGAACGCGAGCTGCGCGCCCAACCATTTCGGCTCTGGGAGACTCCACGTTCCGCTCGATATTCGAACTCGAAAACCCTTGCCCACTCGTCGCCGCGGGACCTTGTACGAAACCAGGGGCGTGGCATAGTCGAACTCGGACGACTCGATACATGCCACACGGTTTCCTGTTTTTCGCGCGCAGGATCGGATGGCGAAGGAGGGGACGCCGTCTATGAGGAGCGAGCGTTCGAGCGACGCCTTCGACCGAATCTACGCTTCGCTTTTCAATGCGTTCCTGATGCCGTCTTGGGAACGCGTCGTCCGGCGGCGCGACACGTTGAAGTATCTCGAATACTTGCAGACGAGCCAGTGGCGCCCCGCCAAAGAGCGCGCGACGCGTGAAGTCTCGGAGCTGAAGCAGCTCTTGTCGTACGTCGGCGAGAAGGTTCCCTACTACCGAGAGCTCTTTCAGAAGCAACGGTTCGATCCTCGAAGCGTGTCGGCGCTCTCCGATCTCGAGCAGTTGCCTTTGCTGACTCGGCAGATTGTTCGCGAGCGATACGCAGACCTCGTCGATCCCGCTCATCGCGGAAAGAATCTCAAGAAAGGGACGAGCGGCTCGACGGGAACGCCGCTCAAGTTCGAATACTCGATGAACAGTGAGTGCTGGCGGCAGGCCGTGAAGCTTCGCGGATACGGCTGGGCCGGCTACCGCCCTGGTCGGAAGACCTTTTATTACTGGGCGGCGGTATCGGCGACGGCACCGAGCGCGAAGATGCGCGTCGATCGCGCGCTCCGACGTGAAACGTTCGTCGATTCCATGCACCAGGACACGGCGTCGCGACGCCGAGCGCTCGATCAGTTCCGCAAGATCCGGCCGACAGTCGTCGTTTGTTACACCCAATCATGCGCACAGTTCGCGCGTTGGATCCTGGACGAAGGCCTTCGGGATTGGGAAGACATCCCGGTCATCTGTGGCGCGGAAGCCGTTCTTCCCGCCGATCGCGCCGTGCTCGCGAAAGCGTTCGGGCCCGCCATCTTCGAAACGTACGGCTCGCGGGAAACGATGCTCATGGCGGCGGAGTGCGAAGCGCACGACGGCATGCACCTCCAAGAGGAGAACCTCGTGGTCGAGTTGGTCAGGGAGGGACGCCCGGTGCCGCCTGGTGCCGCCGGCGATGTCGTGGTCACCGACCTGCACAACTACGGGATGCCCATGATCCGTTACGTGAACGGAGACGTGGCGATCGCTCCTGCGGCGGGTCGCTGCGCTTGCGGACGAGGACTCTCGAGGATTGCCAGGGTCGATGGCCGACGCGCCGATACGATGATCGATCGCGAGGGAAACACGGTTCCGGGTGTCGTTTTTCACGTGCTCTTCAGTGACGCACGGCGGGAAATCATCCGGCAGTTCCAGGCGGTGCAAAGCGAGAGCGGCGCCGTGGTGCTCAAAGTCGTCCGCGGCAAGGAGTTCAGCCAGGACGCGTTCGACACCGTCGCGCGACGGTTCTCGGAATACCTCCGCGGCCTCCCTTTTTCGGTCGAATTTCACGAAACCATCCCGCCGCACGTGATCAGCGGAAAAATAAAGACGATCGTGGTCGAGAAGGCGATGCGAAAAGAGAGCGCCGGGGCCGTGTAGCGAACTCAACGAGGCGACCGCGCTTCCATTGCTGCTGCGGGGAGTCGGTGCTCGGACGGAAAGCCGAAGCTCAGACTGGAGAAAACCGTCTCGAAGTCCGTCTCGTCCGATGGGGGTAGCACCTTTGTCCAGATCACGTTCAGCAGCCACGCGCCGGAGCTCGGCATGGTGAACGTCGCCCGCCCTTCCGGGTCGGTCAGATGCACTTCCAGCGGTGAAGCGTCGTCGTCGAGATTGGTCAGTTTCACGAGCGCGCCCCCGAGCGGACGCCCGGCGTAAATCACACGAACCGGGAGGACGGCCGGTCGCGGAACGGCGTACGGGTTTGCCTCGGGCACGATCTCGAGAGGCAGGCCGATGGCCCTATCGACCTGGCTGTGCGAGCCCGGAACGGACGGCCCGACCTGCACGATGGACTTCGCGCATCGGCTATAGCGTTCGGAGCCGTCCGCATCCGTCAGGTGCATTCGCGCTCGTTGCTCCAGCGCCGGCGTGAGCCCCTCGACCTTGAGGTACTCATTGAACCGGATGGATGGCAGGTGCGACTGTGCCTGGTCGTCGGTTTGCAGCACCAGGACGTAGACCCCCGGCTTCTTCAATCGAAAGTCGCCGTCCTCGGCGGCGTGGCCCAGTCGAAGCTGGTCACGCAAGTCGATCGGTGTTCCGTCAGGAGCCAGCGCCTGGAATCGCGTGATTCTTCGTGCAGGGATGGGCGAGCGTTGCCGGAACGGACCGTGGCCAACCTGCAACGTCATGGAGATGAGCACGTCCGGATCCACCCAGTAGTCATCCGGCTCCAGCCAGAAGTCGTGCGCCGCAACGATCTCATCTCTCACTTCTAGGCGTCCGTCCGTTCGGTCGCGTGCGTTTCCGACGGATGCTGCGGTTTCGCGTAAGGGACTGAGCAGATCAGGTCGCGGATGTCGTCGAGCGGCTCGAAGTCGTGAGGCCGAGCGCCGGCGAGAAGCGTGACGAAGCAATGTTGGTCACGGTGCCGTCGTCGCTGTGCTCGAGGCGTTCCGTCGCTGGCGCTCTGGCCTGGCGCGGACGACTCTCAGCAACGCACGAATCTTCCTTCGTCATCACGACGGCGGCATCGACCAATTCGGCCTCGCCGATCGACTGCGCCGCCATTTGAAGCGCGCCGGCCTGACGCGGTCCCAGATCGACGGGTACGAGCGGCAGGTTAGGTCGCTTGCCGAGGCGAATCTTGGCGAGCTTGCGCCGCTCCCCGAGCCGATTCCGGAACCCGCTTCGACATCGCGCTGACTCCAAATGCCGGCCGGGTCCGTTGACTGCGAGCGCCCAACGGACTCGGCTCGCTCTGGAACGACTCGCCCGTGGATCACTGTTCCGTTCCAGCCGAACTTACGATCCAGCGTCTTTTGTGGGCCAAGACAGACTTGAACTGTCAGCCAACGGATTAAGAGTCCGCTGCTCTACCAATTGAGCTATTGGCCCGAATTTCGGTGGCTCGGCATGCGAGAACCGGAGGCCGCTCATACCATCGTCGGCTGGGGCGTCAAGCGTCAGACGGGCCGGGGAGCAGTTCGGGGGAAGAAGCGCGCGGGGGCGTGCGAATTGAATTGGCCGTGCGCGAGAAATGCGGTTGATTTCGACCGTCGCTCCGCACTTGACTCGGCGGGGGAAGATCGGTGTGCCGACCGAACCGCAGATAAGTATCGTCATCCCGTTCCTGGACGAAGAGGGAAGCATCGAGGAGCTCTACGCGAAGCTCACCGAGGTTCTCGGACGTGTAGGAAAGCCGTACGAAATTTTGTTCATCGACGACGGGAGTCGCGATCGCGGGGGCGCCTTGGTGGACGCCCTTTCGGAACGCGATCCGCGAGTCGGCGTGATTCATTTTCGACGGAACTTCGGGAAGGCGGCGGCACTCGACGCGGGATTCCGGCGCGCACGCGGTCGCATCCTCATCACGATGGATGCGGATCTGCAGGACGACCCGAACGAGATTCCGAATTTTCTCGCGAAGCTCGACGAAGGGTACGATCTCGTCAGCGGGTGGAAAAAGAAGCGACTCGATCCGCTCGGGAAAACGCTGCCGTCGAAGTTCTTCAATCGGGTCGTCAGCAAGGTGAGCGGCCTCAAGCTGAACGACTTCAACTGCGGGTTCAAGACGTACCGCGCCGAGAGCGTCTACGGGCTCGATCTGTACGGCGAGCTCCATCGCTACATCCCGGTGCTCGTGCACTGGCGCGGCTTTCGCGTCGCCGAGATCCCGGTCTTGCATCATCCCCGCCGGAGCGGCTCCTCGAAGTACGGCATCGAGCGCCTCGTGAAGGGGTTCTTCGATCTCCTGACGGTGCTCCTCATCACGCGCTACCGCGCTCGGCCGCTCCACCTGTTCGGCGGGGTCGGGCTCGCGTTCGCCGCGCTCGGCTTCGCATGCCTCGGTTATCTGTCGGTGCTGTGGCTTCAGGGACACAACATCGGGAACCGGCCGCTGTTGCTTCTCGGCGTGCTGCTCGTCCTGGTCGGCGCGCAGCTCGTGAGCGTCGGGCTCCTCGGCGAGATGATTCGCAACACGCAGATCGGGCAGCGGCCGCCTTACGAAATTCGCTCCGAGATTTCGGCCCGCGCGGCCGTGCTCCCCGCCGAACCGGCCGCGCCCTCGAGCGTCGTTCGCGCGACGAGCTAAATTACTACTTCGCGGCGTTCTGGACGGCGCGGACGAGGACGGGGCGGCCCGCGTCGTAACTGTAACGTTCGACGAGTCGCGCACGGGCGGTTCGTCCGAGACGGACGCGGAGCTCGGGGTCGACGGCGAGCCTCACGAGCGCGTCCGAGAGCGACGCGACGTGGCCCGCTTTCACGACGAAGCCGGCCCCTTCGAGGATCTCCGGGATGTCGTTCAACGCGCTCGCGACGACGGGCTTCGCCATCGCCATGCCGTCGAAGAGTTTCGCCGGGATCTGACCCCACGCCGCGGGAACGTCGAGGCTCGGGACCGCGACGATGTCGAGCAAGCGCAAATGATCGGCGAGCGCCGAAAATGGAAATTGTGGATACGTGACGAATCGCTCGGCGCCGAGGAGCTGCCGCGCGCGGACGACGACGGGATCGTCGGGGTCCGCGATGCCCATGACGGCCAACCCCACGTCCGCGTGACGCCGCGCCGACGCCACCGCGTCGACGAGCACGTCGATCCCCTTGTGCGGACGCGGCGTCCCGACGAAGCCGACCCACGTCGCATTTCCGGCAAGCGGCGTGACCGCGTGCGCACGCGGCAACGACGGATCGAGCTCGGCGGGATCGCGCACGTGATAGAGGATCTCTCCGCCGAAGCGCGCGGCGAGCCACCGATTCGAGACGATGCGGTGACGCGCGTGACGCGCGTACGCTTCGAGAAGCGCCGCGGCGGTGAATCGATTCACGCCGCCGCGCGCGGCATAGCTCCGGGCGCGCGCGACCGTCTGACGCAGGCCGGTCATTCCCTCGGTGTGGAAATCGTGCTGAATCAGGCCCGTTTCCCAGTCGTCGATGTCCACGACGAACCCACGACGCCCGAGCCCACTCGAGAGCGCCAACCCTAAACTCTGAAAGACGGGCTTCGACACCACCACGAGATCGTCGCCGACCTGCTCGCGGATCCACGGGATGGCGCGCGCGTAGTCGAACGGCCGCGGCGGGACCGGAAACGCGGCAATCGGAATCCCGTAGTCGCGCGCCGGCATCCAGATCGTCTCTTTCGACGCGACGCCGGCGATCCGTACCTTCGTCTCGGTCGCGAGGAGCTTCGCGAGGAGGAGCGCGCGGCCCATTCCGTTCGTGCTCGCGTTCGCGCAGATGACGGTGACGGAAGGCAGCGCGCACATCGGGAAATCTCTAGTGAGCCGCAGGCGGAGTGGGAGCCGCGGGCACCGGCGTGACCACGGGATTCGGCGCGACGGGTTTGACCTGCGGAGGTGCGGGATGGGGCGCTCCGGGTTTCGTCGAGAGCGACGCGGGGTTGGCGGGAGCGATTTTTGTTGGGGGCGCCGTGTTCGTCGGAAGCGGCGGCGGCACGAGCGGAACGACAGGCACGGGGGGCGGCACGACTGCCGGGGGACGCGCGCGGGGTCGCCCCGGCGGTCGCGGACGCTTTTTGGCGGCGGCTTCGCCGGGACGGCTCAGGTTCCAGCGCGGCCCGAGTCGATTCCGATTCGGCTCATTTTCCAGGAAATTGTGCCACATCGAAAACTGAAACGGCGAGCTCAAGCCGTCTTGCACGTTGAAGGCGCTGACGGCGAACGCGAGCAGCACGAACACCCAGAGGATGGGGCTCGGCTTGACGCGATCGACGAAGAGCCCGAACAGAAGCACGAGCCACGGCATGACCGGCACGAGCCAGCGCATGCCGACGCACCACCCGCCGTAGTTGTGCGTGCGCACGATGTAGAACGCCGTCACGACGATGAACGTCGCGAGCATCAAGATGATTTCCGGCGTGAGCTTGTCGCGTTTGACGAGCCGGCGAACCCCTTCGTAGACCGAGAAGAAGAAGATCGGCGTCATGCTGAACACGCCGTGGTGCCCGAGGAGCACGTTGAAGGCGTACACCGACTTCGGCTCCATCAGCGCGTCGATGCCGGCGCGGTGTCCGCCGAAATAACTTCCGGCGTAGTGCATGAACGACGTCTCGGCGTACGCGGGGATCCAGCTGCCCGTCGCCGCGTGAGCGAGGAGCGGCTCGAGGACGAGCCCGGGCAGCGCCGCGGGCACGTAGAAGAGAAGCGTCCGCTTCCAGTCGCGGTTGATCAGGTACACCCCGGTGAACCCAGTGAGCGCCGCGGACGACAGATCGATCGCCGGCAAAATGCCGAGCCAGAGTCCGGCGAGTACCCAGTCGAGGATTTTTCCCGAGCCGTGGCGCGCGCGATAAGCGTAGAAGAACCCGACGACGCCGAGCGTCGCGCCCGGCGAGTGGTTGTTGATCGCCGTGGCATAGGACACGCCGAGCCACGCAAAGCACGCCACGGCGAGCGTCACCATGAGCGCGAACTCGCGCTCGATGACGAGCCGGCTCAGTCGATAAAAATAGATCAGAAAAATCAGATGGCCGAGCCATCCGGTGAACACCCCGACCGTCCAAACGACGATGCCCTCGTTGTCGACGATGTTCCACCCGCCGACCTTCTTCAGCACCCAATAGACGCCCGCGCCGTACGTCGGCAAAAGAGGCGGCTTCGACGAAACGAAGTGGTCTCTCGCGCGCACCTTGTCCGGCGTGAAGAGGTAGCGGCTCGCGTCGATGTTGTACGTGCCGTAGTCGACGAGCGACTCGATCGTCGCGTAGCGGCTCCCGGTGTTCGCGTTCTCGCGCGACGAGAGCTGCATGTTGAACAGCACCATCGCGAGGCTCGCGAGCATGAGGAGGCTCGCGAGGTAATGCGTGGTCCGCCCGAACGACAGCGCCGCGAGGATCGCTGGAGCGCCCGACGGAGTCGGCGCGACGGAAGTAGCCGGAGCGCCCGACGG
>CAZDNG010000003.1:8041-29881 GCA_964506835.1 uncultured Polyangiaceae bacterium | reverse complement strand
TCGCTGGAGCGCCCGACGGAGTCGGCGCGACGGAAGTAGCCGGAGCGCCCGACGGCGCCGGCGCGTCCGCCGCTTCACCGACGTCGGTGTCCGTGAGCGGTGCCGGCACTTCGCCGTCGGCGTTCGTCGGCGCGTCCGTCGCTTCATGGACGGAGTTCGCGTTGTGGTCGTCCGGCGCGAAGGCGACGATGTCGGGCACGGCGGCGGCTTCTTCCGCTGCTGAAGCGGCCGCAGGCGCGGGGCTCGGCTCTTTCGAACTCGGGTCGTCGTCAATCATCTTCGAGGGGCTTCGGGGGTGCTTTTCCGGGGCGCGGTCGCGAGGGCGGCGGAAGTCTCTTGTGCGTCGCTTTGTACACCCGGACATCGTCGAACTTGTCGACTTGCACGAGGGCACCCCGTGCTTCGTCGATGCCGATTTGGCGGGCCACCTGACGATTTTTTATGCCGACCACGACGTAGTCGACGTCGATTCCCTCGTCGTACATGTAGAGCTTCGTCACGCTGCCGAGGTGGGTGAGGACGCGGCTGCTGGCCGCGACGCTGGCACCCTTCGGGAACGAGCGCGAGAGCTTCCGGAGCCAGCCATCGAGCGCGAGTCCCGACGGCGACGTTTCCCGGACGAGCGGGCGAAACCCGGCGCGAAAACTCTGATTCGGGACGAGTCCCCCGAATTTCCAGCTCGAGAGCAAGCTGGTCGCGACGATACCCACGCCGAGCGCCCGCACGAGCCGCGGCCCGTCGAGACTCTGGAATCGAATATCGCCCGAGCGAATCCGCCCGAGCGCGGAGGCCGCGAGCACGAACACGAAGGGAACGAGCAAGCTCGAGTACTGAAAGTGAACGCTGTAGACGAACTCACGCGTGGCGAGCAGCGTGAGCGCGAGGCCGTAGACGACGAGGACTTTTCCGCGCCCGAGAAACGGGAGCAGCAGAAGCGGAACGACGAGGTTCGCGACGTACTCGAGCTTGTCCTCGGTGAAGACGCGCGTGATCGTATAAACCGGATCGCCGATGAGCGTCGCGATGAGACCCGACGTCGAGCTCCCCGGCGGAATGAGCTCTTCGTAGTAGTAGGCGTAGCCGCCTTTCGCGACCTCGCCGCCCACTGACGCGACGTTGGTGGTGTTCAACGGATCCATGTGACCCATGAAGCCGACCTTCGCGATGACGAAGTACACGACCGACGCGAGGATCGTGATCCAGCCTTGGCGCACGCGATCGCGCTGCCCGCCGAACAAGCAATAGAGCCCCACCAAGACCAGAGCAATCGCGATGTCCTCACGCACCAGGAGGAGCACCGGGAGCATGACGTAGTAAGCCGTCGTGCGCCGCGTCTCGAGAAAATAGAGAAACCAGACGAAGAGCGGAATGCAGAGCGCGAGCGAGTGGAAGTCGAACAGATTCACGCCGTGGAGGGCGGGATAGAGCAGATAGGCGAACGCGAGCGCGAGCGCGACGCCGCGATGCGCCGTGTGATGCTTCGTGAGCAGGTAGACGGGCATCGCGCCGGAGGCGAGCCACAACGTCTGAAGGACGAGCGGCGTTTCGGCGAAGGGATAAATCAAATAAAAGACCGAGAGAGGGACGAGGATCGGGTCGAAATGCCCGGTGAGATGGCTCCCTCCGCAGAGCGAACACCCGAGCGGAATCCCCTGGCTCGATTGCCGGAAAATGTTCACGTAAAAGCCGAGGTCGCTGCGCCCGGTGTTGAACGACAGGTGGTTCGCGATGGAGAGCCACGCGGCGATCGCCGAATAGCCGATCATCAACAGGGCGAGCGCGACCCAGGCGGCCCGACCACGCACCTTGTCGGAAAGGCGCGGCTCGGTGCGGCGTGAAAACCACTGGTACGCCGAGTAGGTGAACAGCGTGCCGGTCACGAACGCGAACCCGAGGACGAGCGACGTATGCAGGATCTCGAGCGGCTGCGAGAGCGCGACCACGAGCGGCAAGGCGGCGAGAAACCCGAGTCGTCCGAGGGTGTCCCGAAACACTTCGGCGAAGGGCCGGAGGTCGCCGCGTCGCTTCCGGACGAACGACGCGAGGGCACCCACGACGACCGCGGCGCCGGTTCCGGCGAGCACCGCGAGCAAGCTCTGGTGCGTGAACGTCGTCGTGGCGCGTCGCTTCATGACGCCCGCGGTGAAGAGCGGTTGCCAGAGCTCGAGCACGCCGATGCCGAGCCCCATGCCGATGAACACCGGCCACGCGAAGAGGCTCGCGCGAAGGCCCCCGATGGCGCCCGCGGCGCGATCGATGAGGGCGGCGATGGCGCCGAGCACCTGTCTTATGCGGGCTTTCACGAGTCTGAGCCGGGGGTTCCGAGCCGCGCGCGGTCCGTCGCCCTGCGGGGTTTTGGACCCTATCATCGCCGGGAATGGCCGCGTTCGACCAAGAGCTGGTCGATTTGTTCGACCACGTACGGGGTGACGTCGATGTGGTCGTCGACGAGCCGCCGCTGGCTCTGGGCAAGCGTTGCCGGATCGGGAGGGTGGTCGAGGAGGTCGAGCGTCTTTTCGAGCGCCGGCGCTGCCTCTTTGAAGTTGTGGACCAGGCCGTATCGGCGTTCCTGGTCGTTCAGATAGCCGCGCTCGGTGGTGTTCAGGTAAACGGCCGGCACTCCGAGACAGGCCGCTTCGCTCGCCGTGGACGCGCCCTCGGTGACGACGAAGCGCGCAAACGCGAGCGCGTCGTGGAAGTAGTCCGGCGGAATTTTCAGTCGGAGATTTTCCCAACGCGACGGCATGGCGCCGCCCTCGGGTACGATGAACACGGTAACGCGGTTCACAATCTTCGCGAGGAAGTCGTCCAGAGCGTCACCGAAACCGCGATTTCCGATATCGTGCAGCGTGTTCCACGCAGAGATGCGAAAGATGAGGTACGAGCCGCGCTCGACGCCGCCGAGCAGGTCGAGCACCTCGGGCCGTGCGGTGAAACGATTCGGATGGAGAAACGCGAGCTCGTGATAACCGCGGTACCGGCGCTGTTTCTTGCCGAGGTCCTTCCAGAAGCATTCGGGCGTGAAGATGCGAGTCGCAAAGGGATGAGCGATCCGGTGATTGAAGCTCTGAAACTCGCTATCGGTGAAGATCACGTTCGGGAGCCGGAACAGCGCCGCCGATTGCGCGTAGCTGCCCATCAGACTCGCGACGATGTCGGGCCGGAAGGATCGGATCTTTCCGAGCACCTTGAGCTGGCGCTCGAGCATCTCCTGCATCGGGATGCGGTTGTTCTTGCGCTCGTGGGTGAGCACCTCGTTCGGGATGAAGTCGTACGCGGCGAGGAGCCGCTTCATCACGTCGCGGTCGCGACCGAGCAGGAGCACCTCGTCGTTTCGCTCGCGCCAGATCCGTACCGGGTTCTTGAAGAAGTGAATGTGCGCGGGGTGATGAGCTTCGATGAGGACGCGCATGAGGACTCGCCTTGCCTAAGTTACCGCCGAGGGGAATGCCCGGTCACGGTCGCTGGATGATCGGCCCGCTCTCCGGCTTCCGGCTCAGCGCCCTTTTATTCGTCGCGTTGGTCGCCGTCTACAACGTGGACCGCACGGCCATGGAAGAGGGCGACGCGGTTCCCAACATGAATCTGCCGCTCGCGCTGATTCATCACGGGACGTTCTCGTTCACCCCGAACGATTACCCTGCCATGTTCGCCTGGCAGAGCCGGCCGCCACTCTGGGAAACCGAGGAATTTTACGTCCGTTCCTGGGATTCTCCGATCGGCGATCGCCCGGCCTCCGAATGGCGGAAGCAGGGCGATCTCACTTTACACGGCCCCCGCTACCACCTCGTTCGCTCACCGACGCGCGGCGTATACGTCGATACGTTCGGCCCCATCCCAGGCCTCACTTTGTTCCCGCTCGTGTGGGTGCTCGACAAGCTCGACCCGGCGTTCGGGACGAAATTCGAGCTCGGGCTCGCAGTGGCGAAACTCCACGCCTCGATGCTCGTCGCGGCGAGCGTCGTGCTTCTTTATTGGATGGCGCGGCGCTTTGCGTCCGAGAAAGGGTCGCTCGCCGTCGCGCTGACGTTCGGACTCGGCACCTGCGCGTGGGCCATCGCCAGTCAAAACCTCTGGCAACAGACGGTGAGCATCTTTTTTCTCTGCGCCGGCGCGCTGCCGCTCATTCGCTGGCCCGAGCGACCCCTGCCGACGGCGCTGTCCGGTCTCGCCTTCGGCGTCGCGATCGCTTGTCGCCCGACGAGCCTCGTTCTGGTTTTCGCCGTCGTCGTGTACCGCGCGCTCTATCTTCGAAAAACGCTCGCGCCATTTTTGCTCGGGCTCTTGCCGGCGCCGCTCGCGATCGGCGCGTACAACGCGCATTTTTTCGGGAGCCCGTTCACCTTCGCGCAATCGGTCATCGGTCATCAGATGGCGAAAGCGAAGACGGGCAGCGACGCGCTCTGGCAAACGCCGTTTTACGTCGGGCTCGCCGGATTGCTCGCGAGCCCATCGCGCGGTCTCCTCGTCTTCTCACCGGTCCTCGCGTTCGCCGGCAAGGGGATCGTCACGATCTGGCGCGACCGGCGCTATCTCGTGCTCCGGCCGCTCACCGTCGGCATGGCGTGGATGATGTTCATGCAATGCCTCTGGTTCGATTGGTGGGGCGGCTGGGCCTACGGGTATCGGCCGTGGCTCGACGCCACGCCGCTCCTCGCGCTCTGTCTCGCGCCGGTCATCGACGACGTGTTCCGGACGAAGTGGGAGCGGGTGGCGTTCGCCGCGGCGTTCGCGTGGTCGGTCGGCGTTCAATTCGTCGGCGCGTTTTCCTACGACAAGAGCTGGAACGACCGCGAAATTTTCGTCGTGCGCCTGCCCGGGGTGCGAAAGCCGTTTGCTCTCCTCAACGAGCCCGAGGCGCGTTCCTTCGCGAAGACCCGTCACGGGTCCTATCTCGGGCCGTCGTTTTGCAACATCGACTACTCGTACTGTCGCTCGCGGCTCTGGTCGGTGCCCGACAGCATGCTCATTTATTACGTCACTCATTTCCGCCAGACGCGAAAGGAGCGCTTCCACCTCGCGTGGCGCCAGCTCTCGCTCTTCCGGCACGCGGCACGGAGCTGAACCCGATCAGCGCGTGCGCTTTTTCGTCGCGCGCGGGGTTTTCGCCGTTCGTGATCCCCGCGGCGCGACGACCGGTCCCTCGTTGCGGCCGCGTCGCTCGGTGAGCCCGAGCACGTGCACCGGTTCCTCGGAGACCGCGAACGTCACGCGCTCGCCGATTCGAATGTCCACGTGTTGAAATGGGCCGTCGAGAAAGAGACGCGCTTCGCGCATCCGGTTCACGATCGCGACGTCGGAGCCCGGCTCGACGACGAGCTGGGTCATTTCGTACGGCGTCTCGGCGCCGCCGAACGGTTCGCGCACGACGAGCTCGAGCGCCTGCGACGTGAGGGGGAGCACGACGCCACCCGCCGAACGGAGCGCACCCGTCGACCCCGACGCCGTACCGACCCAGCATCCGCTCGAAATTTGAGCTTCTTGCCGGCGCCCGTGACGAATGACGTAGCGCGACGCGGCCGCCGGAATTTCGTGACAAAAGAGCGCCTCGTTGAGGACTCGGCGCGACACGACGCGACCGCTCACGTCGACCTTCATGCGCGCCAGGGTCAGCGCCTCGAGCTGGCCGTCCAAGGCCCGGCGCAGCATGGGCCCGACCGTGCTTCGTTGAGCCGCGCAGAAAAAGCCGAAGCTCGAGTGGGGGGAACTATTCACGCCGAGGATCGGCGTGGACCCGACGTGATGCGAAGCGGCGAGCAAGGTCCCGTCCCCGCCGACCGTGACGATGAGCTTCGCGTCGCTCGCGTCGAACACGAGCCGCGGCCCGTGCAGCACCCAGAAACGCGCGCCGAGCCGCTTCAACACCGATTCGACGCGCCGGAGCGTGGCCAGGTGCGCGCGGTGCGCCTTGAGCCAGCTCGAAACGCTCGGATCGCGACGCTTGAGGAGCCGCTTCACCTCCGGGTCGTTCTCTTCTTCGATGTAGCGATCGTAGGGCGTACGCTTCACGACCACGATCACGCGCGGAGCGCTCACGGGTACCTCTCGCGCAAGCGACGGAGCGCGAGCTCGGTCTTCGCGTCTTCGAGGTCGCCGTTCCTGCATCGCGCGAGCGCATCGTCGAGCGACACATCGACGACCTCGCCGAACCGTTCGAGCGCCGAGCCGTCGAGCGTCGGCTCTCCCTTCGTTTTCGGGTCGACCTCCGCCGCGAAAAAGAAGTGACGCTCCGAAATGACGCCGGGGCTCGGGAACGTGCTCGGTCCGAGCTCGACCAGGCGCTCCGGCGGAACGGCGAAGCCCGCCTCTTCGAACAGCTCGCGCGACGCCGCGCGGCGCAGTCCCTCCGGGGTTTGCTCGTCGGGTTCGATGAGCCCGGCCGGCACTTCCCAGAGGCTGCCCTTGCGATCCGGGAGAGCAATCGGATCCCGGCTCCGATCGCGGAAGTAGAGCGGCGGGCGCAACGAGCTCCGGAGGTAAATCCGGCGTTCGCCGCGAGACCCGGCGAAATGAGGCACGATGACGACCGCGTCGATCGCGCGCCGATCGGTCTCGTCGTACACGAAGGGGTCGCTGACCGACCCGTCGGGGTAGTGCGCGCGGAGTTTTCTCCGGACCAGCCGCAGATACCCGGAGCCGGTGTCCGGGGACAGATCCTCGATCAATTCGAGCCGGATCGGCGGAAACTCGAGGCCTCGATCACCGTCCGACATGATTCGCGCGCTGCCGCTCCTTGCCACGGAAGGCGCGGGCAGGGTACATCGGAGCGACGAATTTAGGGGAGAAACGATGCTCCGCCGCTCGCTGACCGCCATTCACATCACGCTGTTCTCGGCCTTCGCCACGCTGTTCGTTCCCGCGCCGGATGCAGCCGCCAAAGGCACCCCCCCCAAAGAAAAGGCCACGGAGACCAGCTCCGCGGAACTCGCCGCGCTCGACAAGGCGCTGAAAGGCGACGAAGACTCGGTCGTCGGCGCGCTTCAGTCGATAGACGACGGCGACAAGGTGGCCGCCGCACCGCTGATCTCGAAGCTGCTTGCGCGAGGGGGCACCGAAAAGGTCCTCGAAGCGGCGCTGAAAACCGCGCAAAAACTGAAGGCAGAGTCGCTCAGCACGGCGATCGCGCCGTACACGCGGCACCGTTCGGAAGAGGTCCGGCGCCAAGCGACGCGCGCGCTCCTGAAGACCAAAGGGCCAATCGCGGTGACGACGCTCGAGCAAGCGCTCCGGAGTCCCGACGCGGTCGTGCGCGGGACGGCCGCGTCCGGGCTCGGTGAACTGCACGCTCACGCGGCGCTTCCGGAGTTGTTTCTCGCGTTCGACAAGGGCGTCCCCGAAGCCGCCGCTGCGCTCGGGCAGCTCTGCGTGGGCGCCGAATGTGACCAGTTCATCGGACGCACGGGCCGCGTCGGGTTCGACATCATGCAGACCGGCTTCGACCAGATCCTGTTTCGTCCGCCGAGCGAAGTCTCGGACGACGCGAAGATCAAACTGGTCGGTAAGCTGCGCGAGCTCGGCACCGACGAGGTCGGCAAATACTTGAGCGACGTCGCGGAACGATGGCCCAAGGACGGGAGCAAGCGGGTCAAGCAGGTCATCGACTCGGCGGCGCACTCGGTCGGCGGCGGAGTGAAGCAATGAGGAAGACCTTCTTTGCGCCGGCCGCGCTCGCGGCGTTCGCGACGCTGGTCACGGGCTGCGCGGGGTCGATGAAAACGTCCGCGTTCGCCTCGGATTGGCAGAGCGACAACGGAAAATCCATCGCCGCCGTTCGCGCGCATCTCGCGTCCGTTCCGGTTCCGACCGGGCGCGGCGTCGCGCTCGGCATCACGAAGACCGGATTGATCGGGGTCGGGCTCGACGGCTCGGGGCGCTGGTCGTACTCGGGCGTCGTCGATTCGCGCCCGTCGATCGCCGGCGACGTCGTGGTCTCGACGTCGAAGGGCCATCTCTTCGCCCTCGACGCCGCGACCGGCAAAGAGCTCTGGCACCTCCCGATCGCCGACAAGCGCCTGCGCGGCGCCGGCGATGACGGCCACACGACGGTCGCGAGCCTCGGCAGCGACGCCGGCGGCGGCGGCCTCGTCGTCGCGGTGAACCGCTCGGGCACCGTCGTCGGAACGTGGACGCCGACCGTCGACGTCGGGATCCCCGCGGTGCTCTCGGACATCGTGTTCGCGCCCTGGGGCAACCAGTACGTCTCGGCGCTGAGCCTCACGACGGGCGACGAAGCCGGGCGGCTCCTCGCGCGCACGGTCGTGAGCCGCGCGACCGCGATCGGCGGCTCGATTTACTTCGGCGAAAACACGATGCTCCGCTTCGACGACGCCATCTCGCAATCCGCGACGACCGGCGGTCACGAGGTGAAGCTCGCGGAGCGCGAGCTCCCGGGAAAGCCCGCGTGGTATCCGACCGGGACGCGTGTGTTGCCGCCGGAGGCCGGCGCGCCCGACGCGATTCGCTTCTACGCGAGGCCGGCGGAAGCGGGCGACAAGCTCGTCCTCGATTCACAGCGGTTCGCCGCGACGTATTTTCGCATCATCGTCGGGTTCAACGAAGGCGACGGCGCGCTCCGCTGGGTGCGCACGCTTCCCGCCGAGGTCATCGGCGGAGACGCGGCGACCGGCGGCTTTGCCTTCTGCGACGTGAACGGCGATGTCTGGCTGACCGCGGCGCGCACCGGCGGAGACGCGGGTCACGTATCGCTCGGGGCGAAGATCGAAGGCTGCGTCGTCGACGGAGGCGACTTCAAGATTGCCGGCGGCTCCGACACCGGAACGCTCGCCGAGCAAATCACCCACGCCATCGAGCTCGGTGACGCGCAGATGGCGACCGTTCAGCGGTTTCTCTTGCGCGAGCTCGGCACGAACGACGATCCGACGATCACGAAGACCTTGCTCGACCTCGCCTGCAACGCGCGGACGCAACCCGACGTGCTGGCCGAAGCGCGGAGCCTCCTGGCGTCACGGCGTACCGGCATCGAGTACATGATCGACGCGCTGAAGCAGCACTACGACTTCCTCTCGGACGTGCTCCGCGCGCCCCCGGTGGGTCCGCTCGCCGACGCGCTCTCTGCCGTCGGTGAAAAGAGCGCCGCGCCGCTCCTCGCCGCGCACCTGAACGACCCTTCGGACACGCCGGACGACGTGAAGCGCGCGGCCCACGCGCTGCTCACGCTCGCGACGGCGAGCGAGTTCGACGAAATTCGGACCTTCTTCTCGCTCTACCGCGCGACGGCCGACGACGACGCCTTGGTCGCCGCGGTGATCGACGCCGCGAAGATCCTGGTTCACCTCGGGGGCGCCGACGGCATCGAGGTCATCGAACGCGCCGTCAGCGACCCGCTCACCGAGCCGGTCGTGAAACAGGCCATTTCGAGCCTGATCCCCGCAAAAACGAGCGACATTCCGCACGCCGCGAACCGGACGATGACCCGCCGCTAGGATCTGTCCGGCGCGGATCTCCGGGCGTGCTCACAAAAGGATGTGACGCCTCCTGACCGGGTGATTTACACCTCGCACGTGCCCGAAGCGCCTTCGTTCTTCGCGCGGATCTGGCTGTCGATCCTCGTCGCGTTCCGCATCGTGTTCGACGCTCCGCTCGCAGCCCGCGTCCGGGCGTTGCTCGAGCCCGCTCTCGATCGCTCCGCGAGCGATCGCGGCGAGGACGCGCGAGCGCCGGCCGCGCCCGTTTTCGTTCCGCCTACGATGGCGATCGACGTCGCTGAGCGGCGCAACGAGGGGGCGCTCGGATTGCTCGCGCTGTTCCAACGCGAGGGGCGCTTGGTGGATTTTCTGGAGCAGGACATCGACGCCTTTTCCGATGGCGACGTCGGCGCCGCGGCGCGCGTGGTGCACGCGGGCTCTCGCCGCGCGCTGCGTTCGCATTTCGACGTGATGCGCGTCCGGAATGAACCCGAAGGCAGCGCCGTGATCGTCGGAGACGACCACGCCGCGGCGTCCGTCAAGCTGACCGGCAACGTCGGCGGCTCGGCGCCCTACCGCGGCACGCTCCGTCATTCCGGGTGGCGCGTCACGAACGTCCGGTTACCGGAGCTCGTCAGAGGCCACGACGCGACGCTCGTCGCGCCCGCCGAGGTCGAGCTATGAACCGCGAGCGCGGCGTCGCGCTCGTCGCGCCCGCCGAGGGCGCACCGTGACCGCGGCGTTTTCGGTCGGGATCGATCTCGGCACGACGCATTCGGCGCTCGCGTCGGTGAGCCTCGACGACGAAACGGCGACCTCCGAGGTGCTTCGAGTCGAGCAGCTCGTCGCGCGCGGCGCGGTCGAAGCGCGTCCGCTCCTCGGTTCCTTTCTGTACTTCGCGCACGCGAGTGAAGGGCCGCTCGCGCTCCCGTGGGACGAACATCGGACCTTCGCCGTCGGGGCGTACGCGCGGGAACGCGCGCGCGAAGCGCCGCTTCGCGTGATCTCGAGCGCGAAGAGCTGGCTCTCGTATGCCGGCGTGGACCGGCGCGCGCCGCTCTTGCCATTGGGAGCGCCGGAAGACGTCGAAAAAATTTCGCCGGTCGAGGCGTCGTTTCGCTATTTGGACCACCTCGCCGAGGCGTGGGATCACGGCGCTTCTCGGGGGCGCGCGCCGCTCCGCGAGCAATCCATCGTGCTCACGGTGCCGGCGTCGTTCGACGCGGCCGCGCGCGATCTCACGGTCGAAGCCGCCTACGCCGCGGGCATGGAAGACGTGACGCTCCTCGAAGAGCCGCAAGCCGCGCTCTACTCGTTCATCGAGAACGCGGGCGACGGATGGCGGAAGCTCCTCGTCGCGGGCGACGTCGTGCTCATCGTCGACGTCGGCGGCGGCACGACGGATCTCTCCGCAGTCGAAGCCGTCGAAGTCGACGGCTCGCTCGGACTCCGTCGCATCGCCGTCGGCGATCACATTCTCCTCGGCGGCGACAACATGGATCTCGCGCTTGCGCACCTGGTCGCGTCGCGACTCGAGGAGAGCGGCACCACCCTCGATCGGTTCCAAATGAACGCGCTCGGGCATGCGTGTCGCGAAGCGAAGGAACGGTTGCTCTCGGGAAGCGCCGAGGAAGTGCCGGTCGTCGTGCCGAGCCGTGGCTCATCGCTCGTCGGAGGGTCGCTCCGCGCGACGCTCGCCCGCGCCGACGTCGAGCGGGTCATCGTCGACGGATTTTTTCCGCTCGCCGAGCTCGCCGAAGAGCCGGCGCGCCGCGCGCGAGGTGCGCTCACCCAGAAGGGATTGCCGTATTCACCGGAGCCCGCGGTGACGCGCCACCTCGCGTCCTTTTTGCGACGACAGGCCGACGCCCACGTCGAACAGGGAACCCAACCCAAAAAACTCCTACGACCGACCGCGGTCTTGTTCAATGGAGGGGTGCTCAAAGCCGAAGGGATCCGTCGGCGGATCGTCGAGGCGCTCGATGGGTGGCTCCGAGAAGACGACGCTCCACCGGCGCGCGTGCTGCCGGGCGCGGATCTCGATCTCGCCGTCGCGCGCGGCGCGGCGTACTACGGGCTCGTCAAGCGCGGACGCGGATTGCGCATTCGCGGCGGCACGGCACGCGCGTACTACGTCGGGATCGACAGCCCCGCGCCGGCGGTACCCGGCGTCGCGCCGCCGATCACCGCGCTCTGCGTCGCGCCGTTCGGCATGGAAGAAGGCGTGGCCGCGACGATGCCGCCGCACGAGCTCGGGCTCGTCGTGGGCGAGGCGGTGCGGTTTCGATTCTTCGGGTCGAGCGTGCGCCGCGGCGACCTCGCCGGCACCGAGCTCGAGCGCTGGAGCGCGACGGAGCTCGAAGAGCTCTCGCCGATCGAAGTGACGTTGCCGTCGGAAGGACGCGAGAGCGGCGACATCGTGCCGGTGCGGCTCGAGTCGCAAGTCACCGCCGTCGGAACGCTGCTCCTCGAAGCCGTTCCGCTCAATCCCCACGCGCCGGACGAGCGGTGGAAGATCGAGCTCGGCGTGCGCGACCCGGGATAGCGGCGACGATGGAGACGCGCATCGTCGGCATCGATCTCGGCACGACGAACACGGTCGTCGCGACGGCGAGCGTCGCGGGCAACGACGCACCGGAAATCTTCCCGCTCCGTCAATTCGTCGCCGACGGCGAAATCGCCGCGAAGAGCCTGCTTCCGTCGGCGCTGTTCGCGCCGCTCGCGAACGAGGCGCCGCTCGCGGGCGAAGAAGATCCGTTCGGCGACGCGCCGTGGATCGTGGGCGAGCACGCGCGCCGCCGCGGCGAACGCGTGCCGTCGCGCTTCGTGTCGTCGGCGAAGAGCTGGCTCTCGCACGCATCCGTCGATCGGCTGGCGAAGATCTTGCCCTGGGGCGACGCAGGGCGCGACGCCGAGCGCGATCCGGACGCGCCGCGGCTATCGCCGGTCGAGGCGAGCCGGCGGATCTTGAGTCACGTGCGCCGCGCGTACGACGCGGCGTTCCCCGGCGCGGAGCTCGCCGCGCAGCGCCTCGTACTCACGGTGCCGGCGTCGTTCGACGACGTGGCGCGCGAGCTGACGGTGCGCGCCGCGGAAGAAGCGGGGCTCCGCGTGCGGCTCCTCGAAGAGCCGGTCGCGGCGTTCTACGACTACCTCGCGCGGACCGGCACCGCGGAGCTCGCGCCGCTCGCCGAACCGGGCGACGCACTCGCGCTCGTGTGCGACGTCGGCGGGGGCACGACGGATCTCACGCTGATCCGCGTGTCGAAGCAGGGCGCGGCGCTCGCCCTCGATCGCGTCGCGGTCGGCCGTCACTTGCTCCTCGGCGGGGACAACATGGATCTCGCGCTCGCGCATGCCGCGGAAGCGACGCTCGCGCCGCCCGGCGAGCGTCTCGAACCGATTCTCTTCGCCGAGCTCGTGCTCGCGTGCCGAACCGCCAAGGAGCAACTCTTGTCGGAAGGCGCGCCCGAGAGCGTGCCGATCCGCGTCCTTTACCGAGGAAGCGCGCTCGTCGGCAAGACGCTCGCGACGGAACTGACCCGCACCGCGGTCAAATCCATCGTCCTCGGCGGTTTTTTGCCGGACGTGCCGCGTGGCGCGCGACTCGACCGACCGCGCAGCGGCTTCGTCGCCGCCGGCCTGCCCTACGAGCGCGACCCGGCCATCACGCGGCACATCGCGGCGTTTATCGAGCGCCACGCGCCGGAAGCCGGCGCGGTGAAAGCGGTGCTCCTGAACGGCGGTGTGTTCGGGTCGGCCGTCGTGCGGCGTCGCGTCCTCGACGCGATCGCGGGCACCGTGGGCGCCGAAGTGCGCGCGCTCACCCCGACGGATCCCGATCTCGCCGTCGCGCGCGGCGCGGTCGCGTTCGGGCTCGCGCTCGACGGCAAAGGTCCGCGGATCGGCGGCGGTTCGGCGCGCGGCTACTACGTCGGGCTCGCGTCGTCGGAAGGCGGACGCCGCGCGATCTGCGTCGTGCCGCGCGGGTCGAAGGAGGGCGAACGCCACGTCGTCCGCGTGCCGGGCCTCACCGCGGTGGTCGGTGAACCGGTGCGCTTCGATTTGTTCTCGTCGGACACGGCGCTCGACTCGCCCGGCGCGGTGGTCGACGCCGCGGCGCGGCTCGAACCCTTGCCGTCGATGACCGCGCTCCTCGGCGACCCGGACGATCGCGGCGGGACGCGGATCGCCGTTCGGCTAGAAGGCGAGCTCACCGCGGTCGGCACGCTCGACGTCGCGTGCGTCGAAACCGACGATGCGAGCGCGCGCGACGAGGGACGCCGCTTTCGACTCGCGTTCGATTTGCGGCAAAAAGGGCAGCCGTCCTTGCCGCCCCGGCCGCGGCTCTCCGACGCCAAGGCGCTCGCGGTGCACGAACGCATCGAACGCGTCTTCGGCAAAGGCCACGCGGACGCCGATCCGCGCGACGCCCGGCAATTGCTCCGCCAGCTCGAGCAGATCCTCGGCGAGCGCGCGACGTGGTCGACCGAGACGGCGCGGCGTGTCTTCGACGTCATCGGCCCCGAATCGCGAGCACGGCGTCGCTCCGTCGATCACGAGCGCGCTTACTGGCAAATCGCCGGGTTTTGCCTGCGTCCCGGTTACGGTCATCCGCTCGACGGAAAACGGGTCGGCAAGCTCGTGCCGTTGTTTTCGGAAATGGTCGTCCAACCCGACGAGGCGCGCACCTGGCAGCAATTCTGGATCGCGTGGCGACGCGTCGCGGGCGGCTTGCTCGAACCGATGCAAACCGAGATCCGGAATTTGCTGGACCCGTTCGTCACCACCGACGAACCGAAACCCAAGAAAAAGAAGGGGCTCAAACCGCAGGCGCTCGACGAAATGCTGGTCCTCGCGTCGTCGCTCGAACGGGTGGCCCCGGAGCGACGCGCCGACCTCGGTCGCTGGGTGCTCGAACGCACCTGGAACGATCGCGATCCACGACTCTGGGCCGCAATCGGACGGATCGGGGCGCGCGTGCCGACGTACGCGAGCGCGCATCACGTGGTGCCGCCGAGCACCGTGGAACGATGGCTCGATCATCTGCTCCGGGAAAAATGGGACGACGTACCCTCGGCGCCCCTCGCCGCCGTGCAAATGGCGCGAGCGACCGGCGACCGCACGCGCGACGTCTCGGAATCGGTGCGCCGCGACGTCGCCAAGCGCCTCGAAAAAACGCGTGCCCCCGCCGAATGGGCGACGGCCGTTCTCGACGTGGTTCCCCTCGCCGACACCGATCGCGCGGAATTTTTCGGCGAATCGTTGCCGTCGGGTCTGGTGCTCGACGGCGACGAGTAGCGAGGGCAGAGCGGCCGCGCCGTCGCCTACGACTTTTCTTGGACCCACCGGAGGCCGGGGAGCCCGTCGATGCTCGCGCGGTTCTTGTCGCGCTGATACTTCTCTAGGTCTGCGGGTCCCTTTTTCTTCGACCAGGCGTCGAGCTGCGTGCGCTCGCCGGTGTACTCGTAGAGCGGAACTCCGTAGCCGCAGGAATCGCCGATGCGCGTCACGTGCACGACGAGGATCGCGCGCACGCCGTCGGCTGGAGCGGAGGGAAATCGCGATCGTAACGCGGCGAAGCCGTGGTCGACGGGCTCGAAGACCTCGCCGCGACCGTGCAGGCGGACGATTTTCGGAGGACCGTCGAAGGCACAGAGCATCACGGTGATGCGCCCGTTGTCTCGGACGTGTGCGATGGTCTCGACGCCGCTGCCGATGTAGTCGAGATACGCGACCGTGTGCTCGTCGAGGATGCGGAGCGAGTCGCAGCCCTTCGGCGAGAGGTTGACGTGACCGTCCGCGCCGGTCGGCGCCGTGGCCACGAAGAAGACGCGCTGCGCCTCGATGAACTCACGAATTGGGCCGTCGATCCCCTCGTAGAGCTTTCCCATGCCTTCCAATCTAAATGAGGTAAACCCTGGGTTCCATGGCCGGCCATGACGCCTGGTTGATCGACCTCGACGGCACGCTCTACTACCCCTTGCCGGTGAAAGGCGCGATGGCCGTGGAGCTCTTCGCGACGGGGTGGCCGGCGATCGCGACGCTACGTCGTTTTCGCAAAGAGCACGAGGCGTTGCGTCACGAGGGTGGCGAGAGCGAGAGCCCCTATCGGACGCAACTCGAACGCACCGCGACCGCGCTCGGGCACGACGTCGACCTCGTCGCGGGCGTGATTCGCGAATGGATGCACGAGCGCCCGTCGCGGTGGATTCGACTCTTTCGACGTCAGAGTCTGCTCGCGGAAATCAGCGCGTTCCGGGCGCAAGGCGGGCGCACGGCGCTGGTCAGCGACTACCCGGCGCGCCGGAAGCTCGAGGGGCTCGGCGTGCTCGAGCTGTTCGACACCATCGTCGCGAACGGCGAGCCCGGCGGTCCGCGCCGCCTGAAACCCGAGCCCGAAGGGTACCTGCTCGCCGCCGAACGACTCGGCGTGACGAGCGAGCGCTGTCTCGTGATCGGCGATCGCGACGATGCGGACGGCGTCGCCGCGCGCGCCGCGAAGATGGCGTTTCGCCGCGTATGAAACGCGCTCAGTGCAGCGTTCGATCGACGCTTTGATCGGGCGAGAGCTCCGGAGCGGGCTCGGGAAGATCGCGCGTGTCGATATCGTCGATACGACCGCCGAAGCGCGCCGCGAAGATCACCCCTAGAAACCCGATCACGCCGGTCGCGTACAGGCCAGGGCCCCAGTCGAAATCGATGGGGTAGTAGTGGTTGCCGCGCGGCGGATGCGAAAGGAGCATCAACGCCTCGAGGAGCGACAGCGACGCGAACGTCGCGGTGATGATCCGGACGCCGCGCATCTTGTAGATGGTGCGCCGCGAGACGACCAGCGGCACCATGACGAACCAACCGACGGCGCCGCCGAAGAACCACGAACCGCGGGCGCGCGCGAGGAGGTAGCCGCTGTAGACGATCTCGTCGGGCTTGTGCAGGAACACCCACGGCATGAAGAACGCGACGAGCCCCGCGATCGCGAGGAGCACGAGCGCGCCGCGGCTCCGGCGGTAGTACCAGAGCGGAAGGGTCCGATCTTCGGGCGCGACTTGCGCGAGCTCGGCGGCGAGGGCCACGCGCGCTTCGTACGAGGGCGGCAGCTTCTCCGCGGGTTTGAGCGACATGCCGCACACCGGACAATCCGCCGTTTCCCCCTCGGGAAAGAGTTCCTGGCAAAACGGACAGCCGACGAGGGCCATGGTCGCTTCTAGACTACCGCTCCGGTCGGGGTTCGGCGACGAAGGTCTCGTCGGGCGGCGCGCTCGTTAGCGACAACGGCGTGGAAACGGGTAGTTCGGGAGCGCGGACGCTTGCATACTCGGGGAACCGGTGTCGGACCGCGACTCCATTTTGGCTTTACTCGGCATCGAGTCGACGTCGCCCCATCTCGAGGAAGCGCTGACGCACCCGAGTTACGCGAACGAAGTTCGGTCGGCGAAACACTATCAGCGTCTCGAATTTCTGGGCGACGCGGTGCTCGGACTCTGCGCGAGCGAGCTCGTGTATCAACGCTTTCCCGAATCCGACGAGGGGTCCTTGACCCGCATGCGCTCTCACCTCGTCAACGCCGACGCGCTCGCCGCGTGGGCGCGTCAAAAAGACGTGGGCGCCGTCCTTCGCCTCGGTCGCGGCGCGGAGGGCGGCGGGCTCCGGGACAGCACCAACGTGCTCGCCGACGCCGTGGAGGCGCTGGTCGCCGTTGCGTACCTGCAAGGCGGCCTCGACGCGGCGCTCTACGCCTGCCGCGCGGTGCTCGAGCCCAGCATCGCGGCGCTCGAAGCCGACGCGGGACGCGACCCGAAGAGCGAGCTGCAAGAGCGCGTGCAAAAAACCGGCGGCGCGACTCCGGTGTACACGGTGATCGCGAGCGGCGGGTCGGCGCACGACCCGTGGTTCGTGGTGGCGGTGCACGCGGGCGCGACCGAGCTCGGCCAGGGACGGGGTCGCTCCAAGCGCCTCGCCGAGCGGGAGGCGGCCGGTGTCGCCCTCGAAACGCTCGCTCGCGTCGAAAAGCTGGCGACGCCGGAAGAGGAACCATGACGCCGAGCGTCCCCGCTCGTTGCACCCGCCGTGCGCTCGTCGCCGGTCTCGCTGCGCTCGGGCTGTCGCTGTCGCCTCGCGACGCGTTCGCCGGCACGTACCTCGATCAGATCGGCGTGCTCGTCCGCGAAGCGAAGAGCGAGATGGACTATCTCGAAAATCGACTGAACGACAAGGACCTCGCCGAGCTCATCCACGCGATGACCATCGCTCGCGTCGCCGCCGCCCGCGACATGCTCGTGCCCAAAGAGGTCGCCGAGGCGCATCCGCATTTGCTCCTCATGCTCGAAAATTGCGAGCGCGCAGCGGACGCCGCCGTCGTCAAAGCGACGGACAAGTTCATCGTCTATCAGCACCGCTCGCGCGACGAAGAGCAGATTTTCCGTAGCATCATGCGCCAGCTCGGTTTTCCCCTCGAGGACGAGAAGAAGAAATAGGGGTTATCTGAGCCCCTTGTCCGTCTTTCGGGGGACGGGGTCGGCAGAGCCGAGCGGCGGCGGGCTCCGGTGAATTTCGCTGGGCGGCGTGTCTTCGACGCGGAGCGAGTCGAGCTCGTCCGCGTCTTCGAGCGTGACGAATTTCTTTCGCAGCTCGGCCACCAGAGTCCCGACGCCCTGGTCGAACCGTTCGCGCTCGAGCAGATCGCGGATCCGGTCGTGCTCTTCGTCGAGCGTCCGGTCGAGCTTCGGCAAGGTGCCGCGCCGCCAGACGACGGCGAAGTGAGTCCCTTCTTTCACCGGCTCGGAGACGAGCTCGCCGTCTCGCACCTTCGACGCCGCGGCATAGAGCACCGGATCGACGTCGAGCTGCGGAACGTCGGTGTGACCATCCTGATGGACGAATCCTAGGTCTCCGCCGCGGAGCTTCGTCGCCTCGTCGACGGAGTTCGTGCGCGCGTCGTCCTTCCATCGTTCCGGCGCGGCGACCGAACGCGACTCGTCGAGCAAACGGCGCGCGAGCGCCTCGTCGTTCACCAGAATGCGCCAGATCCGGATCCGTTCCGGCTGGTGATACTCGTTTGCGTGCGCGGCGTAGTACGACTGAACGTCGTCGTCGGACACTCCGGCCGCGTGCGTCTCGGTCCGGAGCTCGTCGACGAGCGCGCGCCGATGCGCGTCCTGGATCCGGTAGGCGACGGCGCGATCCTTCGCGAGCCCGCGGCGGTCGGCTTCGTTCGCGAAGAGCATCTCGGGGACGAGCACGCGGTCGACGAAGTTTCGCCGGATCTCCGCCGGCGTTTGCCCCAAGAGCCGGAGCTCGAGCGGAGGCGTCGCGGCGAGTCGCCGGGCGACGTCGGCGGAGGTGAACGACGCGGCCCCCACGCGAACGACCGCCGGCGCGCCCGCGTCGGCACGCGCGGCCGGGCCCGCGAGGGCAATGGCCAGCGCGAACACCGATCGCCGACGACCTCGCGACACGGGAGTTTTCTAGTCGTTGCCGGCCGAGGAGAGCAAGCGCCGCCTCGTTCGCCGCTACGCGGCCGGCCGGCGCACGCGGCGCGGCGTGGTCGTGCGAACGCCCCCTCGGTCCGTCTTCGGCAGCGCACTCCGTTCCACGAGCGTGACGCGCTCTTCGGTCGGAGTCACGCCCAGGCGCTCGAGCCGCTGTCGGGCGATGACGAGCGCGTCCACGTTCGCGTCGATGCCGACGTGCGCCCGTCCGAGCCGCGCGCACACCGCAGCCGTCGTGCCGCTGCCGGCGTAGGCGTCGAGCACGAGGTCTCCCGGCTCCGAACACGACGACACGAGCCGCTCGAGCAGCGCTTCGGGTTTTTGCGTCGGGTAACCGGTGCGTTCGCGAGCGACGGGCGCGACGATCCCGATGTCCCAGACGTCGCCGAGCGGCGCTCCGGGAGTGCGCTCGTCGGTCGTGCTCGAGCGCGTGCGCCGCCCGGTCTTCCCGACCACGGCGCGTTGCTTTCCGGTTCCCCACGTCGAAAGCGTCGACGGCGCGAGCGGCTCGTACAGCTGACGGAAGCGCGGTTTCACCCTCGGATCCTTCAGGTAACGAAGGAGCACGTCGTGGACGCGCTGGAAATTCGGCGTCTTCGCCGGCCAGCGACGATAGCGCCAGATGATCTCGCTCGCGAACGAGCGCGGGCCGAACAGCTCGTCCGAGAGCACTTTCGCGTAGTGGCTCGTCTTCGAATCGACGTGGAGCACGAGGCACCCCTCCGGCGCGAGGAGCGCGTGCACCGCGCGGAGGCGTTCGCCGAGCGTCTGGAGATAATGATCGAGCCCCTCCCAGCGATCGTCGAAGCCGGGGTGCGCACTTCGGATGACCTCGCCAGTTTTCGGATCGCGCTTCCGCTCGATGCGCTCGTGCTGACGGCCCGTCAAAAATGGCGGATCGAGGTATGCGAGCATCACTTTGCCGCCCAGTCTGGGGGCCAGTGCGGCAAGAGCCGCCAGGTTGTCGCCGGCGATGAGCACCGAGCTCGGGTCGCCGGCACGCACCGGGGTTAGCGAAGCGGCGGGAATGGCAGAAACGACCCGTTTCGTGGGCCAATCGAGTCGAACGGACGCGTCGGGCATCGGTGCGAAATCGTATCGGGAGTCGGGGTACGACGTACAAGTTCGCGGGAGTCCGAAGGTCGCCACGCGCTTGCGCGCCTTCGCCAAGAAGAGTAGCCGTTCGCCTGGCATGGCCGAACCGATCCGCGTGCTCTCTGGAATGCAACCGACGGGCGCCCTGCACATCGGTAACTACGTCGGTGCGCTCCGCCAGTTCGCGGTGATGTCGCGCGACCCGGCGTACGACGCGCTCTACTGCGTGGTCGACGCGCACGCGATCACGGTGGACTACGACCCGAAGGAACTCCCGGACCGCGTCTTCGCGACGACCGTGACGTACCTCGCCGCCGGCATCGACCCGGAAAAGTCCGCGCTCTTCGTGCAAAGCGACGTGCCGCAGCACACCGAGCTCGCCTGGTACCTCACCTGCATCACGCCGATGGGCGACCTTCAGCGCATGACGCAGTTCAAGGACAAGAGCGTCCAGCACAAGGCGTTGAACGCCGGACTCTTCACGTACCCGGTGCTCATGGCGGCGGACATTCTCGTCTACAAAGCCGGCCTCGTGCCGGTCGGCGACGATCAGGTGCAGCACCTCGAGCTCGCACGCGAGATCTGCCGGAAATTCAACTCGCACTTCGGTCACGTGTTCCCGGAACCCAAGCCGCAGCTCTCGACAACGCCGCGGATCCTCGGCCTGGACGGCAAAGGGAAGATGAGCAAATCGCTCGGCAACACGATCGACGTGCTCGATCCGGCCGCCGTCGTCGAAAAGAAACTCCGGGGCGCCTTCACCGACCCGCAAAAGCTCCGCCTCGGCGATCCGGGCCGCCCCGAGATTTGCAACGTGTTCACGATGCACCGCGGCTTCACGCCGGAAGACGTGCGCGAGACCATCGACCGCGACTGCCGCACCGGCGCGCTCTCGTGCGGCGATTGCAAGAAGCTCCTCGCGACGCGCATGAACGACGAGCTCGAACCCATTCGTGAGCGTGCCGCGGAGCTCCGCGCCGATCGCAAACGCGTCCTCAACGTGCTCCAGGACGGCGCCGCGCGCGCTCGCACGCTCGCCGAAAGCACCATGACCGAAGTGCGTTCCGTCATGGGCCTCACCACGCACGGCCGATGACCGGCCGAGTGAAAGCGGCCAGGGTACGGCCGATGACTGGCCATGGGTTCTTGGGGGGCACGCTTCACGACGCGCTTCGGCGCTGTGGGGACGCGCTCCGCTCGCTCACGCGGCGCCTCGTTCCGACGGTCGCGCCGGCGCGCCGCGCCGCCGTTTGCGCGGCGTTCGCGGCCACGCTCGCGCTCGCCGTGGTCGGCTGCGAAGAGCAATCCGTGGACACGACGCCAGAGGGCGCCGTCGAGTCGTTCATCGACTGGATGCAGCGCGTGCACGGCGACCCGGTCCCGGCGCGGCGCGCATACGACCTCTTGTGGTCTCAGGCGAAGCGCAACCTCGGCGAGCGTGCGAAACGAGCCAGCGCCGTCGCCGGACGGCAGATCGCCCCCGAAGAGATGCTCGCGCCGTCACGCTTCTCCCTCCGCTTCTCGCCACGCCACTACACCGCGAAGACCACCGGCGATTGGGCCGTCGTGACCGCGGTCGGCGAAGCGCCGTCGACCGAGCACGCCGAGATGCGCGCCGTCCGCGAAGACGGCCGCTGGCGGGTCATCCTCGACATCCCCGAGCTAGCACCCATTCGCACCCGCTGAACCGAGCGAGAGATACCGGCGAAGCCGGTGTCCGCGAGGTCCCGAGGAGCGCAGCGAAGCGAGCACCGCAAGGTCACCTCGAGAGATGCCGGCGAAGCCGGTGTCCGCGAGGTCCCGAGGAGCGCAGCGAAGCGAGCACCGCA